>NZ_FYDU01000015.1:0-204171 GCF_900187575.1 Pseudomonas sp. Irchel 3A5
TTAAGAGCTTTCGTCTCAACCGAGGCGCGCATTCTACAGCAGCCTCTGTATCTGTCAAGCGGTTATTTTAAGAAGTTTTCAAAGTTTCCTTTGCAACTTCAACCACTTGCGCTTCGATCAACATCACATTGCTCGTTAGCGGGAGGCGAATTCTACAGCGTTACAACCTGCTGTCAACTGCCTTTTTTCACCGCTTTCGATCAACTTCATCGAAGCCTCTTCTTCGCTAGCCGAATCGTCCAACTCATTGATTATCAAGGAGTTTTTCGTTCTGTCTGCGCCAGAAGAGGTGCGAATTATAGAGAGATCTGAGAGGCCGTCAACCCTTAATTTCACTAAATTGTCATATCTTCCTGAGGCCCCATAAAACAAAAGGGGGGAGCCTAACGGCTCCCCCTTCTCTATCGGCTACTTACAGACTAGGAAACGCAAACTGCGAAGCTTCGTGGCTCGCACGTTGCGGCCAACGCTGCGTAATAGCCTTACGGCGTGTATAGAAGCGCACACCGTCCGGCCCATACGCATGCAGATCACCGAACAGCGACCGCTTCCAGCCGCCGAAGCTGTGATAGGCAACCGGCACTGGCAGCGGCACGTTGACGCCAACCATACCCACTTCAATCTCATCACAGAACAGACGCGCCGCTTCACCGTCACGAGTGAAGATGCAGGTGCCATTGCCGTACTCATGATCATTGATCAGTTGCATCGCCTGCTCAAGGCTGGCAACTCGCACGATGCACAGCACTGGCCCGAAGATCTCTTCTTTATAGATGCGCATCTCTGGCGTGACCTGGTCGAAGAGGCAGCCGCCCATGAAGAAGCCGTCTTCATTACCGGCAACACTCAAGCCGCGACCATCAACGACCAACTTGGCGCCAGCCTGCACACCGTCTTCTATATAGCCGCTGACTTTGTCGCGATGCTGACCGGTGACCAATGGCCCCATATCCAACCCACAGGTTGTACCGGCACCGATTTTCAGCGAAGCAATTTGCGGCACCAGTTTAGCCACCAGCGCATCAGCAATCTGATCACCCACACACACGGCAACCGAGATGGCCATGCAGCGCTCGCCGCACGAACCGTAAGCAGCGCCCATCAACGCACTGACCGCGTTGTCCAGGTCAGCATCCGGCATCAGCACCGCATGGTTCTTGGCGCCGCCCAAGGCCTGGACTCGTTTACCGCGTGCAGCGCCTTCTTTATAGATGTACTCGGCAATCGGCGTTGAACCGACAAAACTCAGCGCTTTGACTTCCGGCGCTTCGATCAGCGCATCCACCGCCGCCTTGTCGCCATGGACGACATTGAGCACGCCCTTGGGCAAACCCGCTTCGTGCAGCAATTGAGCGATCAGGAGCGTGGAGCTCGGATCGCGCTCGGACGGCTTGAGGATGAAACAGTTACCGCAAGCGATCGCCAGCGGGTACATCCACAGTGGCACCATGGCGGGAAAGTTGAACGGCGTAATACCGGCAACGACACCCAGCGGCTGGAAGTCGGACCAGGCATCAATGTTCGGCCCTACGTTGCGGCTGTATTCGCCCTTGAGGATTTCCGGTGCGGCACAGGCGTATTCAACGTTCTCGATACCGCGCTTGAGTTCACCCGCCGCGTCTTCGAGAGTCTTGCCGTGCTCTTCGCTAATCAACTGCGCGATGCGGCCTTCATTCTGCTCCAGCAGTTGCTTGAAGCGGAACATCACTTGGGCACGTTTTGCTGGAGGAGTATTGCGCCAGGCCGGAAACGCCGCCTTGGCCGAGTCGATGGCTTGTTGCACGGTTTCGCGACTTGCCAACGGGACTTTATGGATGGCCTGACCCGTCGACGGGTTGAACACGTCAGCAGTGCGGCCGGTATCGCTGACCAATTGGCCGTCGATCAAGTGTTGAATGTTGCTCATGAAATGACTCCACAAAGCAGGCGCGAACAAACTCCGCGCCTGTCACCTATATAGAAGAGGTTTATCAGTCGATCTGATTCAGCGCTTCGCCAACCGCATCGAACAAACGATCCAGGTCTTGCGGTTTGCTGTTGAAGGTTGGCCCGAACTGCAGGGTGTCACCGCCAAAACGTACATAGAAGCCAGCCTTCCAGAGTTTCATGCCGGCCTCGAAGGGACGAACAATTGCATCACCATCTCGCGGCGCAATCTGGATAGCGCCCGCCAGACCGTAGTTACGAATGTCGACGACGTTCTTTGTGCCTCTGATGCCATGCAGCGCGCTTTCGAAATGCGGCGCCACTTCAGCAACTTGCTGAACAAGATTTTCACGTTGAAGCAGATCCAGCGCAGCAATACCGGCCGCACAGGCAACCGGGTGCGCGGAGTAGGTATAACCGTGCGGAAATTCAACCGCGTATTCAGGCGTTGGTTGGTTCATGAAGGTCTGATAGATCTCGCTGCTGGCAATCACTGCCCCCATCGGAATGGCACCGTTGGTAATTTGCTTGGCGATGCACATCAGATCAGGCGTCACACCAAAGCTGTCTGCGCCAAACATTGAGCCGGTGCGACCAAAGCCCGTAATGACTTCGTCGAAGATCAGCAGGATGTTGTGCTGATCGCAGATTTCCCGCAGACGCTTGAGATAGCCTTGAGGCGGCACGATCACGCCAGCGGAACCCGCCATTGGCTCGACGATGACTGCAGCGATATTCGAGGCATCATGCAACTCGATCAATTTGAGCATTTCATCCGCGAGAGCAATACCGCCCGCCTCAGGCATGCCTTTCGAATAAGCGTTGCTGGCCAGCAAGGTATGCGGCAGATGATCCACATCCATCAATTGGCCAAACATCTTACGGTTGCCGTTCACTCCACCGAGGCTGGTGCCCGCGATGTTCACACCGTGATAGCCACGCGCGCGGCCAATCATTTTGGTTTTGGTCGCTTGCCCTTTCAGACGCCAGTAGGCGCGCACCATCTTCACGGCGGTGTCGGCGCACTCGGAACCTGAGTTGGTATAAAACACGTGATTCAGATTGCCCGGCGTCAGTTCGGTGATTTTTTCAGCGAGCTGAAACGACAGTGGGTGACCGAATTGAAACCCCGGGGAATAGTCCAGAATGCCCAGTTGTTTAGAGACAGCCTCCTGAATTTCCTTGCGCGTATGACCCGCACCGCAGGTCCACAGACCAGAAAGCGCATCATAGATCTTGCGTCCCTTGTCGTCTGTCAGGTAACTGCCATTCGCCGCGACGATCAAGCGCGGATCGCGCTGGAAATTGCGGTTGGCGGTGTAGGGCATCCAATGAGCATCAAGCTTCAGTTGGCTGGCAATAGACATGTCGGACGACTCGAAACTGTTCATCGAAACGGACCTCGCTTGAGCGCTGGGCGATTGAGTGACTGCAAATACTTGATGCAGCTACGGTGCCACGGGGATAAAGTCGTGAAAACTCAACTTTTACGATCTTTAGTTAGCCAATGACTAAACTATGAGCAGCCGTCGCCCCGATCCACTGGCACAAGTCAGCGATTTTGATATTCGATTGCTGCGCATCTTTCGAAGCGTAGTCGAGTCGGGCGGGTTCTCCGCGGCCGAAAGCGCGCTTGGCATAGGCCGTTCGGCCATCAGCCAGCAAATGAGTGATCTGGAACAGCGCCTGGGCTTGCGCCTTTGTCAGCGCGGTCGCGCAGGATTTTCGTTGACCGAAGAGGGCCGTGAGGTTTATCAGTCGGCGCTACAACTGCTGAGCGCACTGGAAAGCTTCCGCACCGAGGTCAACGGCCTGCATCAGCATTTGCGTGGCGAACTGAACATTGGTCTGACCGACAATCTGGTCACCCTCCCCCACATGCGCATCACTCACGCACTGGCCCAGTTGAAAGAGCGCGGACCTGATGTGCACATCAACATTCGCATGATTGCCCCGAATGAAGTCGAGCAAGGCGTACTCGACGGACGTTTGCACGTCGGCGTCGTGCCCCAGGCCAGCGCCTTGTCGGGGCTTGAATATCAGCCGCTGTACAGCGAACGGTCGTTGCTTTACTGCGCGGTGGGCCACCCGCTTTTCTATATGGACGACGCTGCGCTGGATGACGTGCGCCTTGCTGAGCAGGATGCCATTGCGCCGACCTTCCGTTTGCCGGCAGAAATTCAGGCTCATTACCAGGCGCTCAATTGCACCGCCAGCGCGTCGGATCGGGAAGGCATGGCGTTTCTGATTCTTACCGGGCGTTACATCGGCTATTTACCGGATCACTACGCGAGCTTCTGGGTGCAGCAGGGTCGCTTGAGGGCACTGAAACCGGCATCGCGCTTTTATGACCTGAGTCTGGTGTCGGTGACCCGCAAAGGGCGTCGCCCTCATTTGGTGCTGGAGAGCTTTCTGCAGACGCTGGCTGCTACACGGTGAGACATTTGTCCAGTTGCAGGCTAATGCACTGTAGGAGTGAGCTTGCTCGCGATAGCGTCAATTCAGTAGATGAATTCGTCGACCACGAGACCGAATCGAGAGCAAGCTCACTCCTACAGGTCATGAGTTTGCTGCGCGACGGCGCGGTGCCATGGAGACCGGTGCCGCCGCGACAGATATACGCTAAACATTAGCGCTCAAAAAACCTGAGCACTTGGACAGCTTTTTGCACAGTGGTATATCAAACGACCCGCGAGAGCACGACATGCAGCCCGAAGCCTCACCCAGCAGCGATCTGATCTACGGCCTCGATGATCGGCCCAAGCCATTACCGGCAATACTCGCTGCGCTGCAACACGTACTCGCCAGTTTCGTCGGCATCATCACCCCACCATTAGTGATTGGCTCGGCATTGGGGCTGGGCGCCTACATGCCTTACCTGATCAGTATGGCGCTGATGGTTTCAGGTGTAGGGACTTTCATCCAGGCACGTCGTCCATTCGGGATTGGCGCAGGGATGATCTGCCTGCAAGGCACCAGCTTTGCTTTTCTCGGCGCAGTATTGTCTGCCGGTTTTCTGGTCAAGCAACGCGGCGGGAGCCCTGAAGACATTCTGGCGATGATCTTCGGCGTCTGTTTTTTCGGCGCGATGGTGCAGATTGTATTGAGTCGCTTCATTGGCCAACTGCGCAGAGTCATCACGCCTTTGGTCACGGGCATCGTGATCACCCTGATCGGCGTCAGCCTGATCAAAGTCGGAGTGACGGATCTGGGCGGTGGTTTCAACACCCCGGACTTTGGAGAGCCACTGAATCTGGCACTGGGCGGCTTCGTGCTGATCGTTATCATTCTGCTCAACCGGTCGAATACGCCATGGATACGCTTGTCCGCGATCATCATCGGCCTGGCTGCCGGGAGCCTGGCGGCGTGGTTCAGCGGAAAGCTGGTACCTCATTCCGTTGGCGACCTGCCCCTGATCAGCGTACCGATCCCATTCAGGTTCGGTTTCGCCTTCGACTGGACAGCTTTCCTACCCGTCGCGCTGATTTATCTGATCAGCACTATCGAAACAGTTGGCGACCTGACCGCCAACTGCATGCTCGCTAAAAAACCTATAAGTGGTCCCACGTATATTGCCCGGCTTAAAGGTGGCGTATTGGGGGATGGATTCAGTTGCATGATCGCCGCAACCTTCAGTGCCTTTCCGAATACCACTTTTGCGCAAAACAATGGTGTGATTCAGCTCACCGGTGTCGCCAGTCGTTATGTCGGCCTGTACATCGGCGCAGTCCTGTTCATGCTCGGTTTATTCCCGACCATTGGCGCTTTGCTGCAACAAATCCCCAAACCCGTCCTCGGCGGTGCAACCCTGGTCATGTTCGGCAGCGTCGCCGCGGCAGGCGTGCGCATTCTGGCTCAAGCGCCGCTGGATCGGCGCAGCATGCTGATAATTGCCACTTCTTTTGGTGTTGGCTTGGGCATCGCTTCCCAACCGGCCTTGCTGCATCACCTGCCTAAACTGGTGCAAAACCTGTTCGACTCGGCGATCACCAGCGGCGGCATCACAGCCATCGTGATGAGCCTGTTATTGCCAGAGGACAAGGCGAGCGTTGCAGGTACAGAATCTGCAACCGAAAGTGAGCCATCGACACGCTAACTACTGATAATGCTGAACACCTGATTGGGTTAGCTGTTCAGCGTTGTACCCCCTTGATCTGTCCGGAACGGCCCCATGATCCTTGAAGTCCCTGCGCACAGTAGTCACGGCACAAAGCCCGCCAGTCGCATTCGTCAGAAGAATGAAGAGGCCATTATCAAAGCCGCCGAGGACGAGTTCGCTCGTCACGGCTTCAAAGGCACCAGCATGAATACCATCGCGCTGAACGCCGGGCTGCCCAAGGCCAACCTTCATTACTACTTCACTAACAAGCTTGGCTTGTACGTTGCGGTACTCAGCAACATCCTCGAGTTATGGGATAGCACCTTCAACAACCTGACCGTTGAGGATGACCCGGCATTGGCACTGAGCCGCTACATCCGCGCCAAGATGGAATTCTCCCGTCGTCAGCCTCAGGCTTCGCGGATTTTTGCGATGGAGATCATCAGCGGCGGCGAATGCCTCAATCAGTATTTCAGCCAGGATTACCAGGCCTGGTTTCAAGGGCGAGCCTCGGTTTTTCAGGCGTGGATCGATGCAGGCAAGATGGATCCGGTAGATCCGGTGCACCTGATCTTTCTACTGTGGGGCAGTACTCAACACTACGCCGACTTTGCTACGCAAATCTGCCAGGTGACCGGACGCACTCGCCTGACCAAGCAAGACATGGAAGTTGCAGGCGATAATCTCATTCGCATCATCCTCAAGGGTTGCGGCCTGACGCCTCCAGGCGCTTAACTGGCGGAATCTGTTTACAGCTGGAACCCACGCATGCCCTTTACTCTGGTTGGCCCTTGCGAATTTCGCGAAGAGATTCGCAAGAGCCGCTTCATCACCCTGGCCGCGCCCATCTCCAGCGCCGCCGACGCACAAGCGTTTATCGAGCAGAACAGCGACTTCAACGCGACTCACAATTGCTGGGCCTGGAAACTGGCCGATCAATACCGCAGCAATGACGATGGCGAACCTGGCGGGACTGCGGGCCGACCGATTCTGGCCGCCATCGAAGCTCAGGAATTTGATCAGGTCGTCGTGCTGGTGATTCGCTGGTACGGCGGCATTCAACTGGGTACCGGCGGCCTCGCCCGGGCCTATGGCGGTGGTGCCAATAAATGCCTGCAACAGGCTGAGCGTCTGCCGCTGATCACTCGCGTGCCGTTGAGTCTGTCTTGCAGCTTCAGCGAATTGGCGCTCGTCAAGTTGCGGGTGGCGGAGCTCAACGGCTTGGTGCAGCAGGAAGACTTCACCGCCAACGGAGTGGACCTTGCGATTGCAGTTGGCCCCGAGCAGGTTGAAGTGCTGCAGCGGCAGTTGGCGGACTTGAGCCGGGGGCGGATAGTTTTGAGCAAAGACGGGGAATGATACAAAGCCCCCCCTGGCGACGTGGGACCGGCTTCAGCCGGGAAGAAGCCGGGACAGCAGATGAGTATTCATCTGTAGAAATACCGCCTTCCCGGCTAAAGCCGGTCCCACGACATCGCGCGGATATTTGAGATCGCATCACTTTTGTGGTTTGTGGGAGCTGAGCTTGCTCGCGATAAAGGTGGACGCGGTTCACTTTGGATTGCGTCCGACCTTATCGCGAGCAGGCTCGGCTCCCTCAAACTCTAAGCGATGTCGTGGGCGCGCAGATGTCGGGCCTACACACAATTACTGTGCATCCGGCTGTGGATAAGCTGAGCACATGCGGCCGCAAGCCTTGCCGTACCTGGCTTTCAGCCGATCGATCATTTTTTATACAAATCTGTCATATAACAACAAAAGAGATGTAAAAACAGCGCGTTACAGTTCGTTATCGTCAGTCGCTACTACCAATTGCCTGCTTATACCGCACCTTTGAGCTTGCACACATTTACTGTGGAGCAACCTGTGGATAACAGGTGCAAGGGTTGCGGTAATGCCGGAGTTGCCTCACTTGACGGTGACTGTATGTTTTTTACTCAAGTGGACTGTGCGAAATTGAATCATTCCCTCAGCCTGACGCCCTGATCTGGTGCCGATATGGACTATCTGCTCCATCGCAGACCCCAGGCTCTAGCCCTCGGGACTTCGCCGTTACAAGCAAATCGGTATTTACCTGCAAAAACCTGACTGCCTGGCCAGGAAATTGCTTTATCCACAGGCGATCCTCTTACCTTGAGCCTGTCATGCCAAACCCTGTGACATCTGCACGCCTGCAACTGCGTGCCATCAGCAAGCGCTATCCCGGCTGCCTGGCCAACGATGCCATTGACCTGAATATTGCCCCCGGAGAAATCCACGCCCTGCTTGGCGAAAACGGCGCAGGCAAAAGCACCCTGATGAAAATCATCTACGGCGTGACGCAGCCCGATTCAGGCGAAATAGTCTGGCAGGGACAGGCTCTGAAAATGCGTAATCCGGCACAGGCCCGCAGCTTGGGCATCGGCATGGTGTTCCAGCATTTCTCGTTATTCGAAACCCTGACAGTCGCCCAGAACATCGCGTTGGCAATGGGCGGCGCGGCCGGTACGCCAAAGCAACTTGAACCAAAAATTCGCGAGGTCTCGCAGCGCTACGGCATGGCGGTAGAACCACAACGACTTGTCCACAGCCTGTCGATCGGCGAGCGGCAGAAAGTCGAAATCATTCGCTGCCTGATGCAGGACATTCGCCTGTTGATTCTCGATGAGCCGACCTCGGTACTGACGCCGCAGGAAGCCGATGAACTATTCGTCACCCTGCGCCGCCTGGCCTCAGAAGGCTGCAGCATTCTGTTTATCAGCCACAAGTTGGGTGAGGTTCGCGCCTTGTGTCATAGCGCCACCGTATTGCGAGGCGGCAAAGTATCCGGACACTGTATTCCGGCGCAGTGTTCGGATCTGGAGCTGGCGCGGCTGATGGTCGGCGACGCTGAAGGCCTGACTGCGCAATACCCCAAAGTCGCGGGGCAGAAACCGTTCCTGCAGGTGGAAAAACTCTCCTGGCACAACCCCGATCCGTTCGGTTGCTCTCTGGTGAATCTCGACCTTGAAGTGCGCAGCGGCGAAATCGTCGGCATTGCAGGCGTGGCGGGTAACGGTCAGGACGAGCTGCTAGCCCTGCTCAGCGGCGAACAGACATTGAGCAACTCACTGTCATCCAGTATTCGATTTGCCGACTTGAGCGTTGGCCATCTACGTCCTGATGCACGGCGCAAGAACGGCCTGGCGTTTGTTCCAGCGGAACGACTGGGGCACGGCGCAGTGCCGGACTTGAGCCTCAGTGATAACGCGTTGCTGACTGCTTTTCAGCAAGGGCTGGTCAGCAACGGGCTGGTCCAGCGTGGCAAGGTCAGAAGCCTGGCCGATGAGATCATCAAACGTTTCGCGGTGAAGACGCCAGATGCCCAGGCGCCCGCTCGCAGTCTCTCCGGCGGCAACTTGCAGAAATTCATTCTCGGTCGCGAGATCTTGCAGAATCCGAAATTGCTGGTGGCTGCGCACCCAACGTGGGGTGTCGACGTGGGGGCCGCCGCAGCGATTCATCGCGCGCTGATTGCCTTGCGTGATGCGGGCGCAGCAATCCTGGTGATTTCCGAAGACCTCGACGAACTCTTCCAGATCAGCGACCGCCTTGCAGCGCTGAGCAGTGGCAGGCTCTCCCCTCTCGTGCCGACCGGGCAAACCTCGCCCGTGCAGGTCGGCGGCTGGATGGCCGGTGAATTCGATGCCCCGTCTGCCACTCAACCTCAATTCCAAGCCGCCGCGCTTAATTAACGGAGTTTCCGATGCTGCTCTCTCTGGAACCGCGCGGGCAACAATCGCGAGCCATGCTGTGGTTTTCGCCACTGCTGGCCGCAGTATTGACCCTGATCTGCGGCTCATTATTGTTTATCGCTCTGGGCCTGGACCCATTGCTCACTCTGCATACCTTGTTGATTGCACCGGTCAGCGACTGGTATGGCGTATCCGAACTGATGGTCAAGGCGCTGCCAATTCTGCTCTGCGCGTTGGGTTTGGCGGTCGCTTATCAGGCGCGCATCTGGAACATCGGCGCAGAAGGCCAGTTGTTGATGGGCGCGCTGGCGGGGAGTGCCCTGGCGGTCAATATCATTGATATGGAAAGCCGCTGGGCCTTGGTCCTGATTCTGCTGGTCGGCACATTGGGTGGTGCAGCATGGGCGGGTTTGACTGCCTGGCTGCGCACCCACTTCAACGCCAATGAAATCCTGACCAGCATCATGCTCAACTACATCGCGCTGAACCTGTTGCTGTTCTTCGTTCATGGACCGCTGAAAGACCCTGCCGGAATGAATTTTCCTGAGTCAGCGATGTTTGGTGATGCCAGCCGCTTGCCGCTGTTGACCGAGGACGGCCGCGTGCATGCGGGTGTGTATTTCGCCTTGCTGGCTTTGGTCGCAGTCTGGGTTTTGCTGCAACGCAGCTTTGTCGGTTTCCAGATCAAAGTGCTGGGGCTGGATAAACGTGCGGCAGGTTTTGTCGGGTTTCGCGAGAAACGCCTGGTCTGGCTGGCCTTGCTGATCAGCGGCGGACTGGCTGGCTTGGCTGGAGTCAGCGAAGTCGCCGGCCCCATTGGTCAATTGGTCCCGCAAGTGTCACCGGGTTATGGCTATGCAGCGATCACGGTGGCCTTCCTCGGCCGCCTGAATCCGATCGGTATTCTGTTCGCCAGTTTGCTGATGGCGCTGCTCTATCTAGGCGGCGAAAACGCGCAAATGGCCCTGAACCTTCCCCAAGCCATTACCCAGCTGTTTCAAGGAATGATGCTGTTCTTCCTGCTGGCCTGTGATGTGCTGATTCTCTATCGCCCACGCCTGAAAGCGCGCTGGGCCAAACGTCAGATGGCACCCGCTGCCACGGGAGCCGTGTGATGGATATCGATCTGCTGAGCAATATTTTCTTTGCCATGGTGCGTTGCGGTACGCCGCTGCTATTGGTCGCCCTAGGCGAGTTGATTTGCGAAAAAAGCGGCGTTCTCAATCTGGGCCAGGAAGGCATGATGCTGTTTGGCGCAGTGATCGGTTTCATCATCGCCTTGAGCACCGGCAATCTGTGGCTCGGTGTGCTGCTGGCGATGATGGCGGGGATGCTGCTGTCGGGATTGTTCGCGGTGGTGGCGCTGGTCTTCAATGCCAATCAAGTGGCAACGGGTTTGGCGCTGACTATCTTTGGCGTGGGTTTGTCGAGCTTCGTCGGAGCAGCCTGGGTAGGTAAACCGCTGCAAGGTTTCGAACCGATTCTGATTCCTTACTTGAGCGACATCCCGCTGATCGGCCGCATGCTGTTTGCTCAGGACATTCTGGTTTACCTGTCCTTCGCGTTGTTTGCACTGGTGGCCTGGGCCCTGTTGAAAAGCCGCGTCGGTCTGATCATTCAGGCAGTTGGCGAGAACCCGGACGCCGCCAGCGCCATGGGTTTGCCGGTGCTGCGCGTGCGAACCCTGGCGGTGTTGTTCGGTGGCGCAATGGCCGGGCTGGCCGGGGCGTATCTGTCCTTGGCGTACACGCCGATGTGGGCTGAAAACATGAGCGCCGGGCGCGGCTGGATCGCCTTGGCGCTGGTGGTGTTCGCCAGTTGGAGAGTGTGGCGCCTGCTGTTGGGTGCGTACCTGTTCGGCCTCGCCAGCATCCTGCATTTGGTGGCGCAGGGTATAGGCCTGGCGATCCCGTCTAACCTGTTGGCCATGCTGCCTTACGTGGCGACCATCGTGGTATTGGTGCTGCTGTCGCGTAATGCCCTGCGCACAAGGCTGTATGCTCCGGTTTCTCTGGGGCAGCCATGGCAGGCGGGGCATTGAGACTCACAGCTCAATGACGTGGGACCGGCTTTAGCCGGGAAGAAGCCCGCACAGCCGATAAATTTTTATTGGCGGTAAGGACGCATTCCCGGCTAAAGCCGGTCCCACGGGGCCACAGCTGCAACACCGCCCAGATCAATTCCATGATCAGGAATCCCGCCAGCAACCACGTCGCCCCCTGCATCAGGGCATAGGCCTGCCACGTCGCGAACAGCAATCGACCTACTGCGTCGTAACGCCCGAAAACCGCTTGCGGATCGCGAATCCGTAGCACTGACCACACGCAAACGATCGAACCCAGCAGGTTGGCCATCAACATATGCATGGGCTCGAATGTGGGCAGCGCACCGGGCACACTCCAGGCCTGACTCAAGCTGGATAACACTCCGTGCAATACGGCAAAACTCCAGGGTGTTACAAAAGCAGCCGTGACGATCAGGTCGTACCAGCCACTGGCACGAACGAGTTGGCGATAGTGTTGCGGTTGCCACATATAAACTCTCCTGGCGCTGTGATCTCAATATTGAAGCGATGTCGTGGGACCGGCTTTAGCCGGGAAAAGGCCGGGACAGTTACTGATAAAGGGTCGTCAGAAACACCGCCTTCCCGGCTAAAGCCGGTCCCACGTCCTCCTCCACGAGCAAACATAGAATTTCCTAAGAAATTAGTATTTTGCAGACATGGCAGGAGGCTAAAGGCTGGAGTACGCTCCATGGTCAACCCCAAGGGACGGAAAAATGCGCATTGGTGAATTGGCTCAAGCCACCGCGGTCAGCCGCGACACTCTGCGGTTCTATGAGCAGCGTGGTTTGATTGCCGCGCAACGCAGCGCTAACGGCTATCGGCACTATCCTGCGGAGATGGTGCAGTTGGTGCAGTTCATCAAAACCGCACAGCGCCTGGGTTTCAGCCTGAACGAAATCGGCCACAGCGTTGCCGAACTCTGGAAGACGCCTGCGCCAGATCTGGCCATTGCTCAACTACTCTGGGACAAGCTCGTGCTGATCGAGACGCGAATTGAAGCACTCGGCGAATTGCGCACCGAATTGCAGAACCGTCTGGGCCAGAGCTGCCCGCTAAGCCCCTGATAACTTTTCAAGGAGAAAAATCTTGTCTACTCAAAAAACTGCACTGATCGTCGGAGCCTCTCGTGGCATCGGCCTCGGACTGGTCAAACAACTGACCGAACAAAACTGGAACGTCATCGCCACCGTTCGCGATCCACAAAAAGCGACTGACCTCAAAGCAATATCTGGTGTCCGTGTCGAGACCCTGGATCTGGATGACGTGGCGTCTCTGGATGCCCTGAAAAGCAAGCTGCAGGGGCAAGTCTTTGATGCTCTGGTCATCAATGCCGGAATAATGGGGCCAAGACCACAAAGCGCCGAGCAGATCACCACGGCTGAACTGACTCAATTATTTCTCACCAACGCCATTGCACCTATCCGGCTGGCTGAGCGCCTCGTCCAGCAGATGCGCCCAACCACGGGTGTATTGGCTTTCATGAGTTCCAGATTCGGCAGCGTAACCTGTCCGGACGGTGCAGATGCTTCGCTGTACAAAGCGAGCAAAGCGGCGCTGAACTCCCTGACCAACACGTTCGTCCTGCAGTTGCCAGAGCCTCGCCCAACCGTCTTGTCTTTGCACCCGGGCTGGGTGAAAACCGACATGGGCGGCGAAGGTGCGGCTATCGATGTCCAAACCAGCACCCACGGTTTAGTGGAGCAGCTCGTGAACTACGCAGGTAAAGGCGGGCATTACTTTGTGGATTACAAAGGCGAGACGATCCCCTGGTGATAGTGCAGAAATCGCAATTTCCTGTGTGCGGTGCTTGTTGAATGTCTTGGGACCGGCTTTAGCCGAGAAAAGGCCGGAGCAGTCACTGATAATGGGTCGTCAGGAATACCGCTTTCCCGGCTAAAGCCGGTCCCACGTCGGCTTGCAAGCCAACATGGAATCTTCCACAAAAGATCCCGCCCCGACAAAAATGCGGTTAGAATCGCCGGGCGCCGAGATCCACCCGGCGCCTCTGGATCAGCAGACAGGGCAACACTGAGCTGGCTAACCTGAACCTGTCTTTCAGAGGAGCCGGCACGATGCCTGCGATCCGTATCTGGTTGAAAAATCCCCTCGCTGTTTTCACGGCCAATGCCCTCGATGCCCGAGGCGGTCTGGTGATTGAAAACGGTGTCATTGTCGAACTGCTCGGCGCCGGTCAGCTACCCGCCAGCCCGTGCGATCAAGTATTCGACGCCCGCGAGCATGTGCTGCTGCCGGGTTTGATCAATACCCATCACCACTTTTATCAAACACTGACGCGTGCCTGGGCTCCGGTGGTCAACCAGCCTTTGTTTCCGTGGCTGAAAACCTTGTATCCCGTCTGGGCGCGTTTGACTCCCGAGAAACTGGCGCTGGCCAGTAAAGTCGCACTGGTCGAGTTGCTGCTGTCGGGTTGCACCACTGCGGCAGACCATCACTATCTGTTCCCGAACGGCCTGGAAAACGCCATCGATGTCCAGGTTGAAAGCGTCCGCGAATTGGGCATGCGCGCCATGCTCACTCGCGGCTCAATGAGCCTGGGTGAAGACGATGGAGGTTTGCCGCCGCAACAAACCGTGCAGCAGGGCGAAGTCATCCTTGAAGACAGCCAGCGCCTGATCGAGCGCTATCACCAGCGCGGCGCGGGCGCGCAGATCCAGATTGCCCTGGCACCCTGCTCACCCTTTTCGGTTACGCCGCAGATCATGCGTGAAAGCGCAGCATTGGCGGAGAAGCTCGACGTGCGCCTGCACACTCACCTGGCCGAAACCCTCGAGGAAGAAGATTTCTGCCTGCAGCGTTTCGGCCTGCGCACGGTGGATTATCTCGACAGCGTTGGCTGGCTGGGACCGCGAACCTGGCTGGCCCACGGCATTCATTTCAACCCTGACGAAATAGCCCGACTGGGCGCGGCAGGCACCGGTGTTTGCCATTGCCCGAGCTCCAACATGCGCCTGGCTTCCGGCATTTGCCCGACACTTGATCTGATCGAAGCAGGCGCGCCGTTGGGGCTTGGCGTAGACGGCTCGGCTTCCAATGACGCCTCGAACATGATCCTCGAAACACGGCAGGCGCTGTATCTGCAACGTCTGCGTTATGGCGCAGAAAAGATCACACCCGAACTGGTGCTTGGCTGGGCCACAAAGGGTTCGGCGCAGTTACTTGGTCGTAGCGACATCGGTGAACTGGCAGTCGGTAAACAGGCGGACCTGGCACTGTTCAAGCTGGATGAACTGCGCTTCTCCGGCAGCCACGATCCATTGTCGGCGCTGCTGTTGTGCGGCGCCGATCGTGCTGATCGGGTGATGATTGGCGGCCAGTGGCGAGTGATCGATGGGCAAGTCGAAGGGCTGGACCTGAAGGGATTGATTGCTGATCACAGCCAGGCGGCGCGGGCGTTGATTCGCGGCTGATGAACCCATTCCTGTAGGAACTCACGAGCAATGCGAGGCAGCGATGGCGTTCTGCCTGATATACCGCTATCGCGGCCTCGCGGTGCTCGTGCGCTCCTACAGATCATTCGTTTGCAGCACAGTAGCGCAGTTTGAGGATTCACAACCCCAACAACGACAACATGATGAACGTCGCAAACAACACGAAGTGGGTCATGCCTTCTATCGCGTTGGTTTCACCGTCATTGAGGTTGATGGCGCTCACCAGCAGGGTGATGAAAATCATCACGGTCTGCACCGGGGTCATCGCCATTTGAAACGGTTGGCCACTGTAAAGTGCCATGGCCTCCATGACGGGTACGGTCAGGATAACCGTCGATAGCGATGCACCAAGAGCGATGTTCACCACCGATTGCATACGGTTGGCCAGGGCCGCGCGCAATGCCGTCAGAATCTCCGGTGCGGCAGAAATGGCTGCCACCAGAATCGCTGTCATGACCGGCGGTGCGCCAGTGCCTTCAAGACCCAAATCAACGGTCTTGGACATCACTTCCGCCAGTGCGCCAATCACCACCACACCAAGCACCAGGGTTCCGATGGACAGCGTCAGATTGACCGGCTTGGCCTCCGCTTCAGGCTGGTCCTTGCGCTTCTTCTTCTCTGGATAGCTGTAGCTGAAAAAGTAGCTGTGCGGCCCGACCTGCATGCGCAGGAACAGGGTGTAGAGCAGAATCATCGCGCCAATGGTGAACGCCGAATACAGCTTCCAGTCACCTTCGGGGATGAACTCCGGCACCACCATGGATACGCCCATCGCGGTGAGAATCATCACGCTGTAGGTGCGGGCTGAATCGTCGTTGTAAGACTGCTCGCCATGCTTGATACCGCCCATCAGAGCGGCCAGCCCAAGGATGCCGTTGATATCGAGCATCACGGCTGAGTAAATCGTATCGCGCACCAACGTTGGCGACGGTTCGTTGCTCATCATGATCGCCAGGATCACGACTTCCACCAGCACCGCCGACAGGGTGAGGATCATGGTGCCGTAGGGATCGCCGACTTTCTCTGCAAGCAATTCGGCGTGGTGAGCCACGCGCAACGATGCACAGACGATGAAACCTACCAGCGCAATCCCCGCCGTCAGCGCCACGCCCTGCCCATTATTGAGGAACGAGTGCTCGAACACGTAGGCGACAACTGTCGCGATGATCGCGAGCA
This sequence comes from Pseudomonas sp. Irchel 3A5, assembly GCF_900187575.1. Taxonomy (NCBI): domain Bacteria; kingdom Pseudomonadati; phylum Pseudomonadota; class Gammaproteobacteria; order Pseudomonadales; family Pseudomonadaceae; genus Pseudomonas; species Pseudomonas sp. Irchel 3A5. The sequence goes on from NZ_FYDU01000015.1 coordinate 16,429, forward strand.
GGAGAAATTTTTCTTGCTTGAGTATTGAGCCCATTGACTAGCCTATAAACCTTCCTGGGTGAAACGTCCGGATAACGTGTTCAAGGCGTTGAGAGTGTCGAGTGTAAGCAAAGGTTTCAAAATAGGTGAGATCCTGAATATTGGGGCGAATGACGTGGGACCGGCTTTAGCCGGGAAGAGGCCGGTACAGCCGCCATAGCTCCATCATCAGAAATGCCGCCTTCCCGGCTAAAGCCGGTCCCACGTCAGAATTCCACAGAGGTCCAGCAGAGCAGCTTGCACCAGTTAGCAGCAAAGCCAGCCGGTTCTGCACCGTCTGGCATCGTCCTGCCAAGGCTAAATCGATTGAGAGGCTAGCCCTGTCATTAACTGTCCAGTTGGTCAGTTTTTTGCATTGTTCGAGCAACCCGCTTAGACGGCCGTGCCAACAAGACCACAAGGAGCTAGACCCGATGCACTCCACCACTCACCCGCGTCGCCCCCTGAAAAAATTGCTGTGTGCCATGGCTGCGGTCGTCGGCCTGGGTTCCAGTCTGCTGGCATCAGCGGCAGATCCGTTGAAAGTAGGGTTCGTCTACATCGGCCCGATCGGCGACCACGGCTGGACGTATCAGCATGAACAGGGCCGCAAGGCCATGGTTGAAGCTCTGGGCGACAAGGTCACCACCAGTTATGTCGAGAACGTGCCGGAAGGCGCCGACGCTGAGCGCGTCATCCGCAATATGGCTAAGGGTGGCTACGATCTGGTCTTCACCACCTCCTTTGGTTACATGAACCCAACACTGAAGGTCGCCAAACAGTTCCCGAAAGTGACTTTCGAGCACGCCACTGGCTACAAACAGGACAAGAACATGGGTACCTACCTGGCGCGCACCTATGAAGGTCGCTACGTCGGTGGGTTCCTGGCGGCCAAAATGACCAAGACCAAAAAGGTCGGTTACGTCGCATCGTTCCCGATCCCGGAAGTCCTGCGTGACATCGACGCGATCCAGCTGGCGTTGAACAAGTACAACCCGGGCACTGAAATCAAAGTGGTATGGGTCAACTCCTGGTTCGATCCGGGCAAAGAAGCTGACGCTGCCAACGCGCTGATCGATCAGGGCGTGGACGTCATGTTCCAGCACACCGACAGCCCGGCGCCGATCCAGACGGCCGAACGTCGCGGTGTCTATGCCGTGGGTTATGCCTCGGACATGGCCCACTTCGGCCCGAAAGCGGTACTGACTTCCATCGTCAACAACTGGGGGCCGCACTACATTCAGGCGACTGAAGGCGTGATCAATGGCACCTGGAAATCTCAGGATTACTGGGGCGGTCTGAAGGAAGGCACGGTTGAGCTGCCGATCAGCGATATCGTCCCGGCGGACGTGAAGGCAGAAGCCGAGAAGATCATTGCCGACATCAAAAGTGGCGCATTCCACCCGTTCACCGGCCCGATCAAGGATCAGACCGGCACAGTGAAAATCCCGGCTGGCCAGGTTGCGACCAATGCAGAACTGGCCTCAATGAACTATTACGTTGAAGGCATCAAGGCGGAATTGCCGAAATAATCAAGACGAGCAACTCAAAACTTGTGGAAGCTATTGTCTGTAGGAGCTGCCGAAGGCTGCGAAAGTAGGGGTGTCAGAAAGACCGCTTTCGCAGCCTTCGGCAGCTCCTACAGGGATCATCGACGGTTGCAAACAAACAATCACGTCAAACCAGAGACAATCCACCGTGAACCAACTCCCCATCATCGACATCGCCCCGCTCTACAGCGATGACCAACTCGCCTGGCAAGACATCGCCCGGCAAATCGACCAGGCCTGTCGGGAGTGGGGTTTCTTCTATATCAAGGGCCACCCGATCAGTGCCGAGCGTATTGAACAGGTAGTCAGCACGGCGCAGCAATTCTTCGCCCTGCCGGAGGCTGAAAAGCTCAAGATCGACATCACCCAAAGCCGTCATCACCGCGGCTATGGCGCTATCGCGACCGAACAGCTGGACCCGAATATACCGAGCGATCTCAAGGAAACCTTCGACATGGGCTTTCATTTGCCCGCCGATCACCCTGAGGTCGTCGCTGCAAAACCATTGCGTGGCCCCAACCGACATCCAGACATGCCGGGCTGGGAAGCCTTGATGGAACAGCATTATCTGGACATGCAGGCCCTCGCGCAGAAGTTGCTTCAGGCGATCACTGTCGCGCTGGGCATTGAGCGTGATTTCTTCGACAAGCGCTTTGTCGCCCCCGTCAGCGTGCTGCGCTTTATCCACTACCCGCCGCGCCATACTGCCACCAGCGCCGAACAACAAGGCGCCGGGGCACACACAGATTACGGCTGTATCACCCTTCTGCATCAGGACTCTGCGGGCGGACTGCAAGTGCGTGATGTGCGCGGCCAGTGGATCGATGCGCCGCCGATTGACGGCACATTCGTGGTCAACATCGGCGACATGATGGCGCGCTGGAGCAACGACCGATATGTGTCCACGCCTCATCGGGTGGTCAGCCCCCTGGGCGTTGATCGCTACTCCATGCCGTTTTTCGTCGAGCCCAACCCGGACACCGAAATTGAATGCCTGCCCGGTTGCAAGAGCGAAACCGAGCCTGCGCGCTATCCTGTGACCACTTGCTCGGCATTCCTGTTGTCGCGTTTCGCCGATACCTACGCTTATCGGCGGGAGCAGGAGGCCGGGTAAATTTGAACCGCTTGGTCAGGTTTTGCCCATCCCGAAGCATGACTCTGTAGAATGCCGACCATCTGCACCTGATGAGAAAAGCACATGTACGATTGGTTGAACGCCCTGCCCAAGGCAGAACTGCACCTGCACCTTGAGGGTTCTCTGGAGCCCGAGTTGCTCTTCGCACTCGCCGAACGCAACAAGATCGCGCTGCCGTGGAATGACGTCGAAGCCCTGCGCGGCGCTTACGCCTTCAACAACCTGCAGGAATTTCTCGATCTTTATTACCAGGGCGCAGATGTATTGCGTACCGAACAGGACTTCTACGACCTGACCTGGGCGTATCTGGAGCGCTGCAAAGCCCAGAACGTGATTCACACCGAACCCTTCTTCGATCCGCAAACCCACACCGACCGGGGTATTCCGTTCGAAGTGGTGCTGAATGGCATCACGGGCGCTCTGAAAGACGGTCAATCAAAGTTGGGGATCAGCAGCGGTCTGATTCTTAGCTTCCTGCGTCATTTGAGCGAAGAAGAAGCAGAAAAAACCCTCGACCAGGCGCTGCCGTTTCGCGATGCGTTCGTCGCCGTAGGGCTGGACAGTTCGGAAATGGGTCACCCACCCAGCAAGTTCAAACGCGTCTTCGACCGTGCCCGTGATGAGGGCTTCCTGACCGTGGCCCACGCCGGGGAAGAAGGCCCGCCCGAGTACATATGGGAAGCGCTGGACCTTTTGAAAATCCAGCGTATCGACCACGGTGTACGCGCCATCGAAGACGAGCGTCTCATGCAGCGCATCATCGATGAGCAGATTCCGCTGACGGTCTGCCCGCTGTCGAATACCAAGCTCTGCGTCTTCGACGACATGGCAAAACACAACATCCTCGACATGCTTGAGCGTGGCGTGAAGGTCACGGTGAATTCCGACGATCCAGCTTATTTCGGCGGTTATGTCACCGAGAACTTCCATGCGCTGTACACCCATCTGGGCATGACCGAAGATCAGGCGAAACGTCTGGCACAAAACAGCCTTGACGCACGACTGATCAAGCGTTGATCTGACCCCTCCTCAGGCGGCAGCCGCGATCTTGTCGATCTCGCGCTGCCCGCTTGACGAGACTTGCAGGGTGCTCGATTCCTCAGTGATCCGTAGCCAACCCATCTGAATAAAAAGCTGCAACAAACCTGCCCCTAATGCACCGCCCAAATGCGGCGTGAACTCGCTCCTGTCGGCACAGGCACAAACAGTTTCTCGCTGGCGCAAAGCAAGTGCGGGCACATAAATCCCCCGCTCCGCAAACCTCGCCACCCCCACGCTGGTGACCTCGACACGATGCTCCTGTTGCTCGATCCAACCCGCTCCCAGCAGCCGCTGATACAACTCGGCCGCCATATCACCGCCAAGGTGATCACAGCAAATACGCGCCTCACGCAACGGCATGGAAGGCAAAGGTTGCGCAACATTACGGTTGATCTGTGCTGTACTCACGGCCGAGGCGCATGCGAGCGCTTGAAGTGCCGTCGCCACCTGCGGACCCGCCAGACGAAAAAAGCGCTTGCGGCCCCGCACTTCCTGCTTCAATAAACCACCAGTCGCCAGACGCGCCAAATGCGCCCCGGCAGATGATGTCGTCAGTCCTGCAAGCAGAGCCAGCTCACTGGCGGATCGAGCAGTACCGTCCATCAAGGCCCAGATCATTGCACTACGCTTCGGGTCAGCCAGCAATGTTGCAACGTGGCTGATGCAAGGTGCATATTCCATATGTTCACTCCCTGTTGAAACATCGTCTATCGCGATGACATGGTGGCAGTAATACAGTTGTAAACAAGAAGCCAGACCGCTGTAGTCGAGGCCGTAATGAGCCAGTGAAGTAGAACCCTCAGGTGACTGACAGTCTTTAACCAGAAAAGCTCTTCAGACGCCCAGGATATTGATTACTGCACTGGCACGGTATTATCGACTTACGTAAAGGTCTAACGTGGAGCCAGTAAAAGATGCAACGACCCGGCGATCGACCGGGACTTACATAACTATGGTTCCACCAACTCCGGATGATCAGTATAAGCCTTGGAACCTTTCACCCGATCAGGCAAACACACCGTTACATCGGGAGCCTCCAGAATTTCCGGATGAACCTTGCCCAATCTTTCACAAGGGAAACATTCCTGAAAACATCACAAGGATGCCTGTCGAACCCTAGCCACAAAGGCCCTCAACCCCGAAACCAGAAAATCCGTCACATCGTGCACGGCATTTTCCTACAACATAGACAACTAGAAACGCTCAATAAAATAAGACAAATAGTAGAGCCCATGTTCGCAGCTAACGACCATCAATCCTATTTACACTCGTCACTTTCCGAAACGTCCGTAGGATAAATCTACAATACCTGTAGCTACTTACCAGTAACACTGAGGGAATATAAACAGAACTCACCTCAGCATTAATTATCGGCACATGGACAATCAATCTGCATTCATTGGCAATGGATATATTGGAAGCAATCGACTGTCGCCCGGTTGATATAACCGGGTTGGCTCCCGCACACAGGCGGGAGCATCAATCAGGCCTGAGTGACTGACGCGTCGCGCTTTTGCTGCAAGCGTCGAGTCAACACAGACATAGTGACCGCCAGCCCGCCACACAGGCTGATGACCAGAGCCATGGGAACGGCAGTGCCATCGTGCAACACACCGACCAACGCTGCTGCACCGGCAGCCACGCTGAATTGCAGACATCCCAGCATCGCCGACGCACTCCCGGCTCGCGCCCACTGGCCATTCATTGCGCAGGCCGACGCGTTGGGGATGATGCAACCCAGGCTGGCAATGCAGATGAACAACGGCACCAGCAACGGCCAAAGTGCCTCGGTACGCAAACCGGTAATAGCCAGCAACGTCAGCGCCGCAGCCAGATAAATCCAGACCGTACGCGACAGCAGGAACGCCGGGCCTTTCTTGCCTACCAGCCGCGCATTGAGCTGGGCAATCAGAATGAAGCCGGCAGCGTTGGTGCCGAACAACCAGCCGTAGTGCTCCGCGGGCACGCCATAAAGCTTGATGAATACGAATGGCGAACCGGCGATATAGGAAAACATCCCCGCCATGGCGATGCCGCCCGTCAATGCATGTCCGAGGAAAATCCGGTCCCCCAGCAAGCTGCGGTACTGTTTGAACGCCCCCGCCAGTGGCTGACGCGGATGGCTGGCAGGCATGCTTTCAGGCAATCCGAGCGCCACAGCCAAGGATGCCAGTGCGCTGAACGCTGTCAGGCTGATAAAGATGGATTGCCAGCCATATAAATTGACCAGTAACCCGCCGAGCATCGGCGCAAGGATCGGCGCCAGCCCCATCACCAGCATCAATTGCGAGAAGACTTTGGCCGACTGCACCGCATCGCATTTATCGCTGACAATCGCCCGGGAAATCACCATCCCCGCACAACCGCCAAGCGCCTGGACAAAGCGCGCGCCAATAAGCCAATCCAGATTCGGCGCGAAGGCGCAAGCCAGGGAAGCCAGAGTGAACAGCGTCACGCCGAACAGCAGCGGAATCCGCCGACCGAAGCGGTCAGCCACAGGACCATAGGCCAGTTGGCCGATGGAGAGGCCCAGAAAGTAAGAGGCCAGGGTCAGTTGAACGTGTTTCTCGTCAGTGCCAAACGCCAAAGCGATGGCCGGGAAACCTGGCAAGTAGAAATCGATGGCCAAAGGGCCGAAGGCGCTAAGCGCACCGAGAATAAGGATGGTACGAAGGTTCATGAGGCGTCCAGACAGTGCTCGTGCAGCCCGACAGTTTAACCGGGCCCGTGCGGGCTGAGTGTCAGGAGAAGGTAATTACTTCAAAAAGTTTCACGGCCGCGCCCCGTAGGAGATTTCACCTGCGCCGGAGATTCCATATTTTCCCGCAAGTGAGGCCCGACGTGGGACCGGCTTTAGCCGGGAAAGCTGACTATCAGACGACACAGATTCAGCGACTGTCCCGCCCTCTCCCGGCTAAAGCCGGTCCCACACCGAGCGCAGCGCACAGGGATTATTCCAACTCACTTATTTCTGGGTGATTTGCGCCTGATACCCCTCCTCACCAATCAAGCCAATAACCTGTTCGCCGGTCAGATCGCTTTCGACAATTACTTCACCGGTCGGCAGGTCGACTTGCACCAGCGCGCTGGGGTCCTGCTCCTTGATGGCAGTTGTCACCGCTTTGACACAGTGGCCGCAGGTCATGCCTTGAACGTTGAATCGTTGCATGGTGCTACTCCTTCAAACAGGGCTGTGGATCACGATGACGCCATGTTTCACCTTCCCATCATGGCAAGGTCAAGTTTCTCGTTTGTCTGCCGGGCTGGTATTCGGCGCAAGGCTCGGCCAAGCTGCATCATCACCGTTTACATCAGGAGTATCAGCGATGCGCTGGTCAGCATTGAGCCTCTTCGGCATTCTCGGCCTGTTGGCTGCTTCCCCGGCAGTTCAGGCTGATCAGGATTATGGCGTTCTGATCATTTCTCGCGAGCGGCTGGAAGTCGCCTCGTCCTGCGAGATCGGCATCTATATTCAGGACCAGCTCGCGGGCCGGGTGTTCCAGGAACAGTCCGTTTCCTTCAACTTGCCAGCAGGTAACGTCGCGATTCGTCTGCGTGTGCTGCCAGGTGCAGTATTCGGTTGCGACCCCGGCATGGAGGCGCAGAGCAACACCAACATCAAGATTCAAGCCGGCGATATTCTCAAATACCGAATCGCCAGTAGCCTCAATGGCATGTATCTCAAACGCGCCGATCTGAATTATTGATCTGGACTTGACCTTGTCCTCGTGGAAAGGTTGATCCTTGCAGGCAACGGCCTTCAGGGAGAATGAACATGCTCAATCCGCTCAACTTCGATCTGCCGATTTCCGGCATGACCTGCGCCAGTTGCGCAGGTCGGGTCGAGCGTGCGCTGAACAAAGTGCCAGGGGTCAGGACCGTCAGCGTCAACCTTGCCAGTGAACAGGCGCACATCGAGACGGACGGCGGGCCGGACACCGCCACCCTCATCGCGGCAGTCGAAAAAGCCGGATATACCGCGACTGCGCATCAAGACCCGATCGCGAAAGCCGACCAGCAGCTTCGCACACTGACCCGAGAGCGCTGGGCGTTAATTCTGGCGATAGCACTGTCAATTCCGCTGATTCTGCCCATGCTGCTGCAACCCTTGGGGGTTCACTGGATGTTGCCTGCCTGGGCACAGTTCGCGCTGGCCACCCCGGTACAGTTCATTTTTGGCGCGCGCTTTTACGTGGCCGCCTGGAAAGCGCTGCGCGTCGGAGCGGGTAACATGGACCTGCTGGTGGCATTGGGCACCAGTGCCGGGTACGGCCTGAGTGTTTATGAATGGGTCACTGCCGCCCCCGGCGAAATGCCGCGTTTGTACTTTGAGGCGTCAGCGGTAGTCATTGCGTTGGTGCTGCTGGGCAAATACCTGGAAAGTCGCGCCAAACGGCAGACCGCCAGCGCGATCCGCGCGCTGGAAGCCTTGCGCCCGGATCGCGCCCTGCAAGTCATTGATGGTCATGAGCACGACATCGCCATCAGAGCTTTGAAACTGGGCGACCTGGTACTGGTCAAGCCGGGCGAGCGCTTCCCTGTAGACGGCGAAGTGATCGAAGGCCAAAGCCATGCCGACGAAGCACTGATCAGCGGGGAAAGTCTGCCGGTGCCCAAACAGGTCGGCGACAAGATCACCGGTGGTGCAATCAATGGCGAGGGGCGTCTGCTGGTGAAAACCACGGCGCTGGGTACTGAAACGGTTCTGGCGCGCATTATTCGATTGGTTGAAGACGCTCAGGCAGGCAAGGCTCCCATTCAGAAACTGGTGGACCGGGTCAGCCAGGTGTTCGTCCCGACCGTTCTGGTCATTGCCTTTTTTACGTTTGCCGGTTGGCTGGTGGCTGGCGTGCCGATGGAGACTGCGCTGATCAACGCCGTTGCGGTGTTGGTAATCGCCTGCCCCTGTGCGCTGGGGCTCGCAACCCCCACGGCAATCATGGCCGGTACTGGCGTCGCAGCCCGCTACGGCATTTTGATCAAGGATGCCGAGGCGCTGGAGCGCGCTCATGAAGTGACGACGGTGGTATTCGACAAGACCGGCACGCTCACCTCGGGCACACCGCAAATCGCCCACTTCTGCGCCAAAGGCGGCAATGAAGAACAAGTGCTGGAATGGGCTGGCGCTCTGCAACGTGGCAGTGAGCATCCGTTGGCCAAGGCCGTACTGGATGCGTGTCGGGACTGGCACTTGCATCCAGCGAGTATTGAAAACAGTCATGCCCTGCCTGGCGTCGGTATTGCCGGAACGCTGGACGGTCGCGATCTGGCCTTGGGCAACCGGCGAATACTTGAACAAAGCGGTCTGCACATGGAAGAACTGGCGGATGCAGCCCGTGCCTGGGAAGCCGAAGGCCGGACCTTGTCCTGGTTGATCGAGCAGAGCCCGAACCCCGCAGTGCTAGGCCTGTTCGCCTTTGGAGACACACTCAAGCCCGGCGCACAGCAGGCCGTTGAGCAATTGGCCGCGCGCAACATCAGCAGCCACTTGCTCACAGGGGATAACCACGGCAGCGCCAGAGTAGTCGCCGAAGCGTTGGGCATTCGTGACGTACATTCCGAAGTGCTGCCAGCAGACAAAGCCGCGACAGTCGCGGATCTGAAGCGATATGGCGTTGTGGCGATGGTGGGTGACGGCATCAACGATGCGCCCGCTCTGGCTGCCGCGGATATCGGCATCGCCATGGGCGGCGGCACTGATGTCGCCATGCACGCGGCGGGGATTACCCTGATGCGCGGCGATCCGGCATTAATTCCGGCAGCACTGGAGATCAGCCGCAAGACCTACGCCAAGATCCGCCAGAACCTGTTCTGGGCGTTCGTCTATAACCTGATCGGCATTCCATTAGCGGCATTCGGCTTTCTCAATCCGGTACTGGCGGGTGCAGCCATGGCGCTGTCCAGCGTCAGCGTGGTGTGTAACGCCTTGCTGCTTAAAACGTGGAAGCCCAAAGATCCGGGAGCAAAGTCATGAACATTGGGCAAGCCGCGAAACAGAGCGGATTGAGCGCCAAGATGATCCGTTACTACGAAGCTACCGGCCTGCTGCAGGCAGCGCATCGCAGTGACAGTGGCTATCGCCTGTACGGCAAGGACGATCTGCACACTCTGGCATTCATCAAACGCTCCCGGGATCTTGGTTTTTCGCTGGAAGAAGTCGGCAAGCTGCTGACGCTCTGGCAAGACCGGCAACGCGCGAGTGCCGACGTTAAAGCACTGGCCCGCGAGCATATCGCCGAGCTCAATCAAAAAATCGAAGAACTGGCCAGCCTGCGCGATACCTTGCAGGAGCTGGTCGAGCACTGCCATGGCGACGACCGTCCGGACTGCCCGATCCTCAAGGATCTGGCTTCGGGTGGGTGTTGTAGTTAGCAATGATAGAGACCGGTAGGAGCGAACTTGTTCGCGAGACGTGGTAACTGACACCCCGCCTCGCCAACAAGTTGGCTCCTACCGGGACAGCGTGAAACGTCCCCACAAAAAACCCGGCCGAAGCCGGGTTTTTATTAACTGCTGATCACTGCATCCAGGGCGGAGGCGGTTCTTCGGCAGTCTTGTTCGCTGGAGCATCGTCGGCAGCGCGGGCGGCCTGACGGCGGTCTTCGTCCAGGCGCGCAGCTTCGATTTCCCGCAATACGCCGCCAACATCGGCCTCGTCTTCCGGTTCATCAAACTCGCCGGTCAACACCGTCGCTGGCGACAACGTGCCTGCTTCGTAGTACGACCACATTTCCTTGGCGTACTTCGTTTTACGCAACTCAGGCGCAAAGCGGCCGAAGTAGGACGCCATATTGCCCACGTCACGCTCCAGCATGCTGAACGCGTGGTTATTGCCCGCCGCGTCGACCGCCTGAGGCAAATCGATGATCACCGGACCGGTCGGGGTCAACAACACGTTGAACTCGGAAAGATCGCCATGCACCAAACCGGTACACAACATCAGTACGATCTGTTCGATCAAGAAAGCGTGATATTCCCGAGCCTGATCCGGCTCCAGAACCACATCATTCAATCGCGGTGCGGCATCGCCATACTCGTCAGCGATCATCTCCATGAGCAATACGCCTTCGAGGAAGTCATATGGCTTGGGCACGCGAACGCCAGCGCTGGCAAGCCGGAACAGTGCCGCCACTTCGGCGTTCTGCCAGGCATCCTCTGTTTCCTTGCGACCAAACTTGGAGCCTTTGGCCATCGCCCGTGCCTGACGACTGTTACGTACCTTGCGGCCTTCCTGATACTCGGATGCCTGACGGAAACTGCGTTTATTCGCCTCCTTGTAAACCTTGGCACACCGCAGCTCATTGCCACAGCGCACCACATAAACAGCTGCCTCTTTACCGCTCATCAGCGGGCGCAGCACCTCGTCCACCAGACCGTCCTCGATCAGGGGTTCAATGCGTTTAGGAGTTTTCATCAGCTTTTATTGTGGGTCCTTCGTTGCCAAACACGCGATTGTTGCCCGTTATACGGCAATCCTCTGCCAGCGAGTAGTGGGAGCTGACGTTTGATGCGGATAGTTTCTGTCGGAAAAACCCTCATCGTCCCGATATAAAGCAGCTTTCATGCCGTAAGACAGCAAAAAACAAACCGCGCCCACCGGGTAAGAAACTTCGGCGACTGCAAGCATCGCGTACGACAATCGGGCTCAGTTACTGCTTGAACAGTTCACCGGGAGTGAATCCGAACAACCCCTTGAAAGCAGCGATGAATGCCGAGGTCGAGTCGTAACCGCAGGCCAGTGCCGTATTGGTCACGCTGTCACCATTTTCCAGCGCGCCAAGGGATGAAAGCAGTCGCGCACGCTGCCGCCAGCCACGAAAGCTCAAGCCCGTTTCGCGCTGGAACAGGCGCATCAATGTCTTCTCCGAAGCGCCCAGACGTACCGCCCAGTCGTGCAGAGTGATCAACTGGCTCGGGTTTTCGATCAGCTCATTGCACAGCTCCAGCAAACGCGGATGGCGAGGCAATGGCAGCGAGAACCCCACTTCTGGCAGATGCGCCAGTTGGTCCATGAGCACCTGCACAAGTCGCGCCTCGCTGCTGTCCCCCAAGGGATACTCGGCGGGCAAATGACAGAAGCTTTTGATCAGTTCCCGAGCCAGCGGCGTCACCTCCAGAACCCGACAGCGTTGCGGGGCCCAACTTGAATCTTCTTTGCGCACATACAGGCTGCGCATTTCTGCACGCATGGAAGTCACCACTTCGTGCTCCAGCCCCGCCGGTATCCAGACACCCCACTGTGGCGGGGCGAAGAAACTGCCTTCGGCGGTGTGCACGCCCAGAACACCGCTGATCGCGTAGGAAAACTGCACCCACTCATGACGATGCGGCGGCGTCCATGACCCGGCGCTCAAGCTCTCGGCGCGGGCATACAATGGACGCGGCAATTCGCTTAACGCGGGGATCTGTCGCTCGCTGCCGTGACGATGCATAGGATATTGTCCGTTAGCCGTTATGGATTGGCCTTATGTCGCAAGACGGAAGTTTACGAGTGAGTTAGCCTTCGGACATCTATTTTTACAAACAATTGCCGAGCTCTTATGTCTGTCCTCAAACATCTCAAACGCGTCGTCACCGACTGGTTCCTCTGCGGGATGGTCCTGGCCACGGTTCTCGCCTACTTCTTCCCAGGCTTCGGTGCCACGGGTGGCGGCATGCATGCCGAATACGTCGTCAACGTCGGCGTGTTCGTGGTGTTCTTCCTCCACGGCGTCAATCTTTCCAGTGAACAGATCCGGCATGGTTTGAAGAACTGGCGGCTGCACATCATGGTGCAAGTCTTCACTTTCGTGGTGTTCCCGGTCATCTGGCTGGCGTGCGACAAGGCCTTTGGCGCGTACATACCGGCATTGCTGATGCTGGGCTTCCTGTACCTGTGCGCGCTGCCGTCGACGATTTCTTCTTCGGTAGCGTTGACCGGCAGCGCGGGCGGCAACGTTCCGGCGGCCATTCTCAACGCGAGCATGTCCAGCGTGTTTGGCATCTTCATGACGCCATGGCTGGTCAGCCTGGTCATCGGCACCGGTTCTGGCGGTATCGACCTGGGCTCCACACTGCTGAACCTGAGCCTGATGTTGCTGCTGCCACTTATCCTGGGTCAGTTGGTGCGTCCATTGGTGGGCAAGTTTTTCGCCAGACACAAGAAGTACACCAACCTGATCGACAAGATCGTGATCCTGTTGCTGGTCTATGCGGCGTTCTGTAATTCGATGGTGTCGGGGATGTGGCAAACCCAAGGCAACTCGGTCATCGTCATGGCCTTCGCAGGCAGTGCTGTATTGCTGGCGGTGATCCTGCTACTGACCACCGGAACCGCCCGGGTCTTGAAATTCAATCATGCAGACAAGGTGGCAGCGGTGTTCTGTGCGACCAAGAAATCCCTGGCAGCCGGTGCTCCGATGGCAGCGCTGATTTTTGGTAACAATCCGGGCCTGGGTCTGATCCTGCTGCCGATCATGATCTACCACCCGCTGCAATTGATCGTGTGCTCGGTGATGGCCGAGAACTACTCCAACCGGCACAAGCTGCAACTGTCGGCTGAAGCGCTGGAGGAAGCCCGCGCGGCTTGATTGCAGTCTTTTTGGGGATTACGCAAAACCTGTTTGTGATAATCCCCAAAGATAATCCCCAAAATTGGCGCCATGTCGTGGGACCGGCTTTAGCCGGGAAGAGGCCAGTACATCCAACGCACCTTTGTGATCAGAATGCAGCCTTCCCGGCTAAAGCCGGTCCCACGTCAGGTTGCGGGCAAACCTGGAATCCCCTACAAGAAATAGCAGTCCACTTCCAATTCAAGAAATGGCCCTCATCACTGCTCTTGGCGCCATGTCGTGGGACCGGCTTTAGCCGGGAAGGGGCCAGTACATCCAACGCACCTTTGTGATCAGAATGCAGCCTTCCCGGCTAAAGCCGGTCCCACGTCAGGTTGCGGGCAAACCTGGAATCCCTACAAGAAATAGCAGTCCACTTCCAATTCAAGAAATGGCCCTCATCACCGCTCTTGGCGCCATGTCGTGGGACCGGCTTTAGCCGGGAAGGGGCCAGTACATCCAACGCACCTTTGTGATCAGAATGCAGCCTTCCCGGCTAAAGCCGGTCCCACGTCAGGTTGCGGGCAAACCTGGAATCCCTACAAGAAATAGCAGTCCACTTCCAATTCAAGAAATGGCCCTCATCACCGCTCAAGAATCGCCGTAACCCCCTGCCCGCCCGCCGCACAGATCGAGATCAATCCCCGCCCTTCTCCCGCGACGCTCAACAACTTGGCCAGGTTGGCGACGATGCGTCCGCCCGTTGCGGCAAACGGGTGTCCAGCCGCCAATGAGCTGCCTTTGACGTTCATCTTGCTGCGATCAATTGAGCCCAAGGGCGCATCCAGCCCGAGCCGGGTCTGGCAGTAATCCGCGTCCTCCCACGCCTTGAGCGTACACAGCACCTGGGCAGCGAACGCTTCGTGAATTTCGTAATAGTCGAAATCCTGCAACGTCAGACCATTGCGCGCCAAAAGCCGGGGCACGGCATAGGCAGGCGCCATCAGCAGGCCTTCCTTGCCGTTGACGAAATCCACCGCCGCCGACTCTCCGTCACGCAGATATGCCAACACCGGCAGACCTCGTTCCTTGGCCCACTCTTCACTGGCCAGCAGCACCAACGATGCGCCGTCAGTCAGCGGCGTCGAATTGCCCGCGGTCAGCGTGCCTTTGGCACTGCGTTCGAATGCGGATTTCAAACTGGCGAGCTTTTCCAGGGTCAGGTCCGGGCGCAGGTTGTTGTCACGGGTCAGCCCCTGAAAAGGCGTGATCAAATCGTTCTGCCAACCTTCGGCATACGCAGCGGCCATCTTCAGATGACTTTCCAGCGCCAATTGGTCCTGTGCGTCGCGAGGGATATTCCAGGTTTGCGCCATCAATTCGCAGTGCTGCCCCATGGATAGCCCAGTGCGCGGTTCGCCGTTGCGTGGCAGCTCCGGCTTAAGATTGTGGGGACGCAATTGCAACAAAAGTTTAAGTTTGTCGCCCACGGACCTGGCCCGGTTAACCTGCAGCAAAATGTTACGTAAATCTTCGTTCACTCCAATCGGTGCATCGGAAGTGGTATCCACGCCGCCCGCAATGCCGCACTCGATCTGTCCCAATGCGATTTTATTGGCCACCAGCAACGCCGCTTCCAGCCCGGTGCCACAGGCCTGTTGCAGATCGTAGGCAGGCGTCTGCGGGGACAAGCGCGAGCCCAGCACGCACTCGCGGGTCAGGTTGAAATCCCGGGAATGCTTGAGCACCGCCCCCGCCACGACCTCGCCCATGCGCAGGCCATGCAGGTTGAAACGCTCGATCAAACCCTCTAGCGCGGCGGTCAGCATGTCCTGATTGCTCGCGGTGGCGTAAGGGCCGTTGGAGCGAGCGAATGGAATACGGTTACCGCCGACGATGGCGACCCGGCGTGGCTGATTCATTGAAAACTCCCTTTATTGATACGGATTCGCTGATGAGCAGCGTAGGGGATACTCGAACGAACGTCGCTTGAGTGTGGTCAACTCCTTTGAACCCCGACTCAAGGAGAGTGTTCCATGCCGTCTGATCGCTACATAGATTTTGCCAACTCTGACCTGGGCAGCCGCCTGGTTGGCGCTATTGGCCTGCCTAAGCCGGTCAGACTGGAACGCTGGCAGGCAGGACGTCTGCGCCCTGTTGAAGGTTCGTTGCTGATCAGCGCCGGGCCGTTGGCTGATCAAGTCAGGCTGTTTGCCCCACGCTTGACCGAGTCGATCTACAGCTTTGGCTCAGAGGTGCCGGGCGCAACGGCCTGGGCTGTCGATCAAGGCCCGAAAATCAAAGCGGTGGTCTTCGATGCCAGCGCTTTCACGCGCACCGACGACCTCAAGCAATTACGCGAATTTTTCCAGCCTCTGCTGAAAAAACTGGATAACAGCGCGCATGTGGTGATTCTTGGCCATTCACCCGCCAATCTGAGCGAACCGCTGGCTGCCAGCACCCAGCAGGCGCTCGAAGGCTTCAGCCGCTCGCTGGCCAAAGAGATGCGCAACGGCGGCACTGTGCAGTTACTACAGGTGGACAGTGGCGCGGAGGATCAACTTGAAGGTGCCCTGCGGTTTTTCCTGTCGCCCAAGAGCGCGTTCATCTCCGGACAGGTCATCCGCCTGAGTCCTTGCCCGACACACGTGCAGGACTGGAGTCGCCCACTGAGCGGGCGCAGGGCACTGGTGACCGGCGCTGCACGCGGTATCGGCGCAGCGATTGCCGAAACCCTGGCTCGCGACGGTGCCGAGGTGGTCTTGCTGGATGTGCCTCAGGCCAAATCAGACCTGGATGCCCTGGCAGCACGACTGGGCGGCAAAGCCCTGACGCTGGACATTGGCGCACCGAATGCGGGCGCGCAGTTGATCGAACATCTGCAGGGCGGCATCGACATTCTGGTGCACAACGCCGGTATCACCCGGGACAAGACGCTGGCCAACATGTCTGCCGATTTCTGGGATTCAGTGCTCTCGGTCAATCTCAACGCCCCCCAAGTCTTGACTGAAGCGCTGCTGGACAGCGGCACCTTGCGCGATAACGGTCGCGTCATTCTGCTGGCCTCGATCAGCGGGCTTTCCGGTAATCGCGGCCAGACCAATTACGCCACCAGCAAGGCAGGCTTGATCGGCCTGGCTCGGGCAATGGCGCCTGTATTGAGCGAGCGCGGTATCAGTATCAATGCCGTGGCTCCGGGCTTTATCGAAACCAAAATGACTTCAAGCATGCCATTTGCCCTGCGTGAAGCGGGCCGACGCATGAGTTCGTTAGGTCAGGGCGGTTTGCCGCAAGACGTCGCTGAGGGGGTTGCCTGGCTGGCCCAACCGGGTGCTGGTGCGGTCAGCGGTCAAGTGCTGCGGGTCTGTGGTCAGAGTGTCATCGGCGCATAAGGCGCAAGACAATAAACAAGAGCAAGGAGATGCACGATGAGCGCTCACTGGCGATACCTGGATTCCCTGCCGACATTGCCAAACCTGTTCGTACAGGCGGCGATGCGGCGCAAGGTGACCGGTACTGAACTGCCTGATATCGGGTTGCGTTGCTGGACTTCCGTGGATCCGCAAAAGCTGTCTCAGTACCGCGAAGTGTGCGGTTTCAGCGAAAACAGTCTGCTGCCTCCGACTTATCCACACGTGCTGGCGTTCAACCTGCAAATGCAACTGATGACGGACAAGGACTTCCCCTTCCCGTTGTTAGGCCTGATTCATCTTGCCAACCGGATCAGGATTCATCGGCCGCTGGGCAGCGTGAACAAGGTGTACATCGGTGTAAAAGCTGAAAACCTTCAGCCTCACGATAAAGGTGCCACGTTCGATCTGATCACTCAGGTTGAAGACTCAATGGGCCTGCTCTGGGAAGAAGAAAGCACGATGCTGTGTCGCGACGTGAAGCTGGAAGGTGCGGTGAGTGGCGATTATGAGCCTGCGGACTTGCCAATGACCGAAGTCGCACGCTGGCGGGCGGCGGCGGAAATTGGCCGACGTTACGCCAAGGTGTCCGGCGACTACAACCCGATTCACCTGAGCGGGCCAAGCGCCAAGCTGTTTGGCTTCCCGAAAGCGATTGCCCATGGCATGTGGCTCAAGGCAAGAACCCTGGCCTTTCTGACCAACCACCTCCCGGCGTCGAACGTCGATATCAACGTGCAATTCCAGAAGCCGGTGCGCCTGCCCAGCGAGATTGTGCTGTCGGCCAGCGCAGCGGGCTCCCACGGCCAATTCCGCCTGGAAGGTGCGCCGGGGTTGGTGCATATGGTGGGGAATTGGCAGCCGGTGACGGAAGTCGTGGAGTAATGGTGGGCTGAAATGAATTGTGGGAGCGGTGCTTGCCCGCGATAAGGCTGGACGCGATCTAAAGTGAATCGCGTCCAGCCTTATCGCGGGCAAACACCGCTCCCACAGGTAAGGCGTCGCTCATACCCTCTTTTATTTACATCAAGGCTTCTTCTTGCGCGGACCGGTGTTGAACACCGGGACTTTACGCACAGGCTTGGCTGATGGGGCCTCCGGCGCAGCGTCGCCACTGTCGATCCATTTGCCCAGGTTACGTTTGCCCCCACCGGAGGTTTTGGGTTTCTTCGGCTTTTTCGGTTTCTTCAGGATCTGGCCGCTTGCATCGGTGGTTGGCACGCGGTGTTCCGGTTCGAAATCCGGTTCTTCTTCACGGCGCAACGTCTGGCGAGTCAGGGTTTCGATCGCTGACAGCAATTCCACTTCGTCAGCGCATACCAGCGAAATGGCCTCACCCGTCAGGCCTGCCCGGCCGGTGCGGCCAATGCGGTGAATGTAGTCTTCGGCAACGATCGGCAGGTCGAAGTTGACCACGGTTGGCAAATCATCGATATCCAGACCGCGCGCAGCAACATCGGTCGCCACCAGAATCTGTACTTCACTGGCCTTGAAGCGATCCAGCGCACGCTGACGTGTCGCTTGCGGCTTGTCGCCGTGAATACCGTCAGAACTGATGCCCAGCCCCTGCAAACGATCCACGAGTTGATCGACGCCAACGCGAGTCTTGGCGAACACCAGAACCTGAGACCAGCGCAGTTTTTTCAGCAGATGGATAAACAATTCAGGCTTGCGCTTCTTGTCGACCGTCACCACCCATTGCTTGACCGAAGACGCCGCCACGTTGCGCGGGCTGACTTCGATAGTCAGTGGGTCGTCGAGCATCTGCGCGGCCAACTGGCGGATGGCGTCGGAGAAGGTCGCAGAGAACAGCAGCGTCTGACGTTTCTTGGGCAGCGCCTTGTAGATGTCGCGCAGTTCTTCGGAGAAGCCCAGATCGAGCATGCGATCCGCTTCGTCGAGGATCAGGGTTTGCAGTTGGGAAAACTTCACCGCGTTCTGGCGGTAGAGGTCGAGCAAGCGGCCTGGAGTTGCCACCAGTACATCGACGCCTTTACGCAGTTTCATCATCTGCGGGTTGATGCTCACGCCGCCGTAGACCGCGTAGGTGCTCAGCGGAAGGTGTTCAGCGTACTGACGAATGTTCTCGTGGACCTGCTCGGCCAACTCACGGGTCGGCACCAGCACCAGCGCACGCACCGAGTTAGGCGTGACTTTCGGGCCTTCCATGGTCAGGCGTTGCAGCAGTGGCAAGGCAAAACCGGCAGTTTTACCAGTACCGGTCTGGGCTGCGGCCATCAGGTCACGCCCGGCCAGGACCGGTGGAATCGCCTGCGCCTGAACAGGCGTCGGGGTCTGGTAGCCGAGCGTCTCAAGAGCGCGCAGCAGGGGTTCGATCAGGCCGAGTGTGGCGAATGTCATTGGAATACCGTAGATAAATCACGCGAGATGGCGCGCAGTTTACCCTGTCCGGGCTATTCCGGCCTGCACCGCCTGCGGCTTTCGCCATTAGCTCGGTTCGATCCGCTGTAGAGACTGAACGTAAGGCTATAAAGAACGCCGTTAAAATCCGCGCTGACGCTTGATGGCGTCGCTGATTTTCGCCGCAGGCACTTTCTGCAGCGTGCAGAGCAATTGATGAGAGATTGTAGAAAGGCCGTGGGTGTGGCGCAGCTCATGGGTCAGGTACGCAGTGAGGTTGGCTGCCATTTCGGCATCGGCCATTGCCCGGTGAGCCTTGCCGGTATTGGGCAGGCGCGCATAGCTGGTCAGGGTTCCAAGCTTGTGATTGGGCGCACTCGGCATCAGACGTCGCGCCAACAGCAGGGAACAGGCAAAGCTTTGCGGACGACTGCGCTCGATGCGAGACAGCTCGTAATCCCAGAACTTCTGGTCGAACGAGGCGTTATGCGCCACCAACGGGATCGCCCCAACGAAGTCTGCCACGTCACTCATGACCCGCTCGGCCGACGGCGCGGTGCGAATCATGCTGTTGCTGATGCCGGTCAGCGACTCAATGAAGCCAGGAATCCGCACACCGGCGTTCATCAGGCTCTGAAAGCGATCGACGATGCGCCCCTGCTCCATGATCACCACGGCAATCTCCGTGGCACGGCAGCCCTGGCCGGGAGAAATACCGGTGGTTTCGAAGTCGATGACCGCTACTTGTTCCAACACGTGCCTGAACCCTTAAAAAATCAACGTAAAAGCAACGCGCCTTCGATGGGCACGTAACGGCTGGCGGCGCGGATCAGCGAGTTGGCGGTCAGCCCCGGCACGCCATAGGCAACCGCTTCGACACCATGTTTGCTGATGATGCGCTCGAGCAACAAATCGAAATCGCCATCGCCGGAGGCCAGTACCACTTCGTCGACCTGTGGCGCGACGTCCATGATATCGATGGTGATGCCCACATCCCAGTCACCCTTGGCCGACCCATCGCTGCGCTGGATGTAGGGCTTGAGTTTGACGGTGAAACCGAGGTTGCGGAGGATTTGCTGGAATTGCTGCTGCTTGCTGTCGCCACGGTCGATGGCATAGGCGTACGCCTCGACGATTTCGCCGCGCTTGCTGATATCCGCCCACAACGCCGCATAGTTGAAATGGCAACCATGGGCCTGCCGGACGGTGTAATAGAGGTTCTGTACATCGGCGAACACAGCGATTTTCTTCACCGGTAATCCTCATGACTCAGCAGCGCAGCCAAACGACAACGCCGATTCAGAAGTTGAATCGGCGCTTAGTATGCCAGTTTCGTGGATGACCCGGGCATTGGCGGCCACTCGCTCCAACAAAGAAATGCGGTCTCCTGTGGGAGCGGTGCTTGCCCGCGATAAGGCCGGATGCGGTTCGCTCTAGATTGCATGGACCTCATCGCGGGCAAGCACCGCTCCCACAGGTACCGTATTTCAGCGCGGCAGGTAGGTGTCTGAGTAAAACGCCTCCTGGAAATACATCTGGATAGCTGAATCAAACAAACGAATCATCATCCCCGCCATCAAAACCGCCGTCATCCCAGCCGCCTTGATCGCTGCCGTATGAATCGTTGCTGGTCACACTCTCCTGGTTATCGTTCCAGCCGCCACCTGAATCCTGAGGGCTATGATCAGCAACCTGAGCAGGCTCTTCTTTGATGACTTCCACAACTTCTTCAGGCTGGTTGTGATTGCCGAACATGCTGCTGATGCCCTGCGCCAGCATGACGCCACCCGCTACGCCAGCTGCAGTTTGCAGAGCGCCACCCAGAAAGCCGGTGCCTCTCGGAGCCTGTTGCTGCGGCGCAGCATAGTTGCCTTGCGGCGCGCTGTAAGGCGGGGGGCTGGACGGGCCACCGTCGCGCCAGCCACCACCGGACGACGCTGGCGGCTGAGAAAATGACTGCTGCGGCTGAGGCTGCGGACGATTGCCGCCACCGCCGAAGATGCTCGACAAGAAACCACCACCGCCCTGCGCCGGAGCCGAAGAGCCTTGAGCCTTCGCCTGCTGGAGTTCAGCCTGCAGACGCTGGATTTGCTCGTCGCGCTCTTTGACCTGCTGGTTGAGCTGATTCACCGCCGCTTCCTGCACCAGAATCGCCTGCGCCATGTAATAAGGTGCGGCGGGCTGCTGGTTGAGATGCTCCTTGATCCTGGCTTCAGCCTCTACGTCACGGGGGGCTGAGCTGGTTTCGGCACTTTTCAGTTTGCTGAAAAGACCATCGATCAGGGTTTGCTCTTCGCTGTTCATGGCGACCTCGTTAGATTGCCGTTAAAAATCTTCGCCTGGCCGGATAGCCAACGCGTAAGCAAGGTAATGGGGCTAATCCAGGGCGTTTCAATATACTGTCGCAAATGTTAAGAAGGCTCTGGCCGGTGCCTGGTTAGCCAGCTAAAGTGACCGACTGCTTTTTCTGCGACCCGACCCTAATGAACCCGCTGACGATTCTTACCGACTCCCTGTACTTTTTCCGGCGCAACCTGACGAGCATTCTGGTGCTGTGTCTGCCGCTGGTGATCGTTGAGGCGCTGGCCAAGCAGGCGCTGAGCAGTTCGCTGACGGCCAGTACCTCATCGACTTACGAGTTACTGATCGGTCTGTTGTTCTATCCGCTCTATACCTGTGCATTGATCCTGTTCATGGATGCACGCAGCCGTGGTGGAGATCAGCCTGGACCGCGCGACCTGCTCGCCATGGCGCTGCGCATGTGGCCGACCTTTGCCGTGCTCTCGGCACTGAGCACCCTGCTGATCATGTTTGGTCTGTCACTGTTCATCCTTCCCGGCATCTGGGTGATGATCAAACTGGTGTTCTCGGAATACCTGCTGGTGCTACGTGGCCTGACACCGCTGATGGCTATGCGCGCGAGCTTCGAGATGAGCAAGGGCCATTTCGTGCGCATTCTGACCTGCGTGCTATGCATTTATATTCCCCTGTCGCTGCTTGAAGGGGGCGCATATCTCCTGCTGCCCGAGCCGCCAAATGAGGCGGCCATTTTGCTGATCAACATAGTCAGCAGCTTCCTGCAGTTGTTCACCAGCGTGGTGATGTTTCGTCTGTTCATGCTGCTCAACGAACCGCCTGAACAACCTGAAGAGCTGGAGTGAACGAGACGAAGGCTGCCAATCATGTTCCAGTCGAGCTATGCTCGGGTTTGCGCTTTTTTCGAAAACCCTGCAACGCGACCTTTGACTGAACGCAGCGCGTTCTAAGCCGAGCCGATGAGCCGCTTGATCCGTTTCATGCTGATTCTTGTATTGCTGGCCGGCGTGCTGCTGGTGCTGGTCTACACCCTGACCTGGCGCCCTGCTCCCCGTGAAGAATTGCCTGTCGCCTGTACCCCTGCAGATAAAACACCGCGTTTGATACCGGGACAAGCGCTCAAGGTCATGACCTGGAACATCCAGTATCTGGCGGGCAAGCGTTACGTGTTCTGGTATGACATGACCGATGGCAGCGGCCCGGACGAGCGACCTACGCCAGAAGATGTCGCCTTCAATCTCGATGAAGTCGCCAGGGTGATTCGCGACGAACAGCCGGACATCGTCCTGCTGCAGGAAGTGAACGACGGCGCGAAGAGCACCGGCTACGACGATCAACTGGCGCTGCTGCAAGAGCGCGTCACCGACCTGTATCCCTGCAGCTCCGAGGCGTTTTACTGGAAAGCCGATTTCGTCCCAAATCGGCATATCGCAGGCAGCGTCGGCATGAAACTCGCGACCCTGAGCCGATTCGAAATCGACCGGGCCGAACGCATCCAGCTTCCGATTCGCGACGCCAACCTGATCAGTCGCCAGTTCCAGCGTAAACCCGCGTTGCTGGTGAGTTACCTGCCCCTGCGCGACGGCGGCCATCTCGCGGTGATCAACACCCATCTGGACACCTTTATCGAAGGCGACGACGCCATGCAGCGCCAAGTTCAGGCGACCAGCAAGCTGCTCGACAAGTTTGAAGCCACCGGTACGCCCTGGCTGATAGGTGGGGATTTCAACTTGCTGCCGCTGGGTCAATATCAGCGCCTGCCGGCCGAGCAGCGCTCGTTGTATCAGCCGGACAGCCAGTTGCACGTGCTCTGGGACAAATACCCGATGATCCCGAACAACGTTGAAGTCGGCGGCATTGATCGCTCGAAATGGCTCACGCACTTCCCCAACGATTCCCGCGTCAATGGCCCGGATCGTACGGTGGATTACCTGTTTTTCAGCCCGCGACTCAAGCGCGTCGGCGCTGCCGTGCGCCAGGAAGACACGTTGCTGATTTCCAATCATTTGCCAGTGATTGGGCGGTTTTTGTTGCCGGTGTTGCCTTAGGCCATTTAGGAGAAAGTCGTGGGACCGGCTTTAACCGGGAAAGCGATATGTCTAATGGTACATTTTTAGTGACTGTAGTGGCCTCTTCCCGGCTGAAGCCGGTCCCACGACAGCACGCTGATACTCGGGGTCTCATATCCCTATAGGACCGAATTCAGTCAGGAATGCGGTATTTCAGGCAATACATAGGCTGCGGATGTACCGGCCCATTCGCGAATGAATTCGCTCCCACGAAATGTATTGGCAGGCAACATGGAATCGCCCAGAAAGAGCGTGTCACTCTGTGGTGATGGTGGATAAATGAGCGTTATTGAAAATTATTCGATTCTTGGATCGCATGATCGTGGCGCCAACCTTCATGGGCTAAGTTTCTGGGAGCTGTTGCCTACGGGAGTCGCATGGTCTTTTCTCGGGTGTTCTCACAAAATCGAAAATCCCCAGAAACTGATTCCTGAATTATTAGTGGACGGTACTGGCATAGCGGTTGTGATTGCTCCATTTGATATAAAAGAAAATGAAGCCCTGATTATCAAGCCTGACGGCGATCTGATGTGGGATGTCTGTGCTGCTGCAAAATCTATAATTGGCCAAGGCATTTTTTCTGATGTTTATTATGTATCCGGGCAGCTGTGCTTTTTTGTAAACATCAATAATCTGGATTACAGATTTTCGTTTGATGTTGTTTCTGGGGCGGTCGGCATGTTAATTCCGTCCTATTGAATTCATCTCGCAACCATCTGATGTAGTTGGCTGTTTTTTGTCGCCGGCGTTGCCCTGAGTTTCCGCGAACTTGAACAAATATCTGTAGGAGCTCACGAGCACCGCGAGGCAGCGATGGCGGTGTGTCAGGCAAATCGCTATCGCGGCCTCGCGGTGCTCGTACGCTCCTACAGGGACCGTGTTTGCTGCGCGATAGGGTTGTGGCAGGCACAGAAGGCGCTCTCCTAAAGCGCCTTCACTTCCTCGGCTTGATCCGCGCTGTCGGCTCGGCAATCAGCGGGTCATCCGGCCAATAGTGCTTCGGATACCTGCCCTTCAAGTCCTTCTTCACTTCGGCATAGGTGCTGCGCCAGAAGTTGGCCAGGTCTTGCGTCACCTGCACCGGACGGCGGGCCGGGGACAGGAGGTGCAGTTTGACGATCTGCCGCCCATTGGCGATGCGCGGTGTGTCGGCCAGACCAAACAGTTCTTGCAGGCGCACGGCAAGAATCGGCGGGTGTTCGCTGTAATCCAGCCGTACTGATGACCCGGACGGCACGCTCAGGTGATGCGGAGCCAGCTCATCCAGACGTTGGGGCAACGGCCACGGCAGCAGGTTATGCAGGATCGACGACAAGTCCAGATTGCTGAAATGGCTGAGCCGAGACACCTTGCCCAGATACGGCAACAACCAGATTTCCAGACGCTCTAGCAAACCGGCGTTACTGACATCCGGCCATTCGCTGCTGTCTTTCTGCTGCAGATCCAGCGAGCGCAACAAACCGACGCGCGCCTGCCATTGACGCAGTTCGGGCGTCCACGGCAACAATTCCAGACCTTTACGCCGCACCAAAGCCAGCAACGCCTGACCTTTGGCAGACTCATCCAGCCCGGTCAGTGGCTCGCGACTGAGGATCAATTCCCCGACCTTGCGCTGGCGCTCAGCACGAAACACACCTTCGCGCTCATCCCAATCCAGTTGGTCGAGCTGAACCACCTGTTCCGCCAACACTGAATCAAACAATGCCGGGTCGAACTCTGCCGCCAGATAGATACGCTCTTCGCGTTGCCCCTGACGGCTGCCAAGGTCGGCGACTACCAACCACGGTTGCTTCATCAACGCATCGACTTCGGCAAACAAGGCCGCACGCCCATTGGCCAGTCGGTATTCCGCACCGCCAGCTTTTCGTTGCTGGGCGACACGGTCGGGATAGGCCAGCGCCAGCAGCGCACCGAGCCAGCGCGGATGCTCTGGATCGCTGACTGGCTCAGTCGCAGCGCCACGTAAATAGCTGCGATATTGACGAGCCAGTTGCCTGGCCCGCTGCACACCACCTTGAGCGCCACGGGCAGCGCGTTCACTGCCATCGAGCAGCGTCAAACGACTGTGCAGATCGGCACCGGCACCACGCAAAATGTCGCGCTCGCCAAGCAGTGCAGCAACATCGCAGGCCAGACTGCCAAGGCCCAGCGCCTGACCGCGCAGGAGCAAATGGGCGATACGCGGGTGAGCGGGCATCTCAGCCATGGCCTGACCATGAGACGTAAGCTTGAGCTCTTGCCCCGGTTCTCGGGTCAGCGCGCCCAGACGGACCAACAAATCCTGAGCCTGCCCATAGGCCGCAGCGGGCGGCACATCGAGCCAGACCAGTTGCGTCGGCGTGACACCCCAGCGCGCCAGTTGCAAGGCCAAACCGGCGAGATCTGCCTGAAGGATTTCCGCTGCGCCATACGCAGCAAGTTGCTCATGTTGAGCTTCGGACCACAGCCGATAACACACACCCGGCTCCAGGCGCCCTGCTCGACCGGCGCGCTGAGTCGCGCTGGCTTTGGAGATGCGCTGCGTGTCGAGGCGAGTCATGCCGCTGCCCGGATCGAAACGCGGAACCCGCGCCAACCCGGCGTCGATTACCACGCGCACGCCGTCGATAGTAAGGCTGGTTTCGGCAATGTTGGTCGCCAGCACCACTTTGCAAATGCCCTTGGGGGCGGGTTCAATGGCGGCACGCTGGGCGTTCAGGTCCAGCTCGCCGTGCAACGGGCACAGCATGATGTCGGGGCGTGAGCCCAAGGAATCCGCCAGTTGCTGATTGATCCGCCGAATCTCGGCCTGCCCTGGCAAGAACACCAGCAGGCTGCCGCTTTGATCGTTGATCGCATCCAGCACCGTCTGCACCACACGCGGCTCGATGAATTCGCCGGGCTGAAACGGTCGGCCCCACTGCATCTGCACCGGGAACATCCGACCGTCGCTGCGTACCACCGGCGCATCGTCGAGCAAACTCGAAAGGCGCTCGCCCTCCAGAGTGGCCGACATCAGCAGGATCTTCAGCGGTTGCTCGTCACGGAAGAGATCGCGACCGTTGAGGCTCAGGGCCAAGGCCAGGTCGGCATCCAGGCTGCGCTCATGAAATTCGTCGAAGATCAGCAAACCCACGCCTTCCAGCGCCGGATCATCCTGCAAGCGCCGGGTCAGAATGCCTTCGGTGACGACTTCGATGCGTGTGTTGGGGCCTACCCTGCTTTCCAGACGGATGCGGTAGCCAACGGTTTCACCCACCTTCTCGCCCAGCTCGCTGGCCAGTCGCTCGGCCGCTGCCCGCGCTGCCAGTCGGCGTGGTTCGAGCATGAGAATGGTTTGCCCGGCGAGCCAGGTTTCCTCAAGCAGCGCCAACGGCACCCGCGTGGTCTTGCCTGCGCCGGGCGGAGCTTCGAGCACTGCTTCATGGCGCTCGGACAGCGCCCGGCGAAGGTCGGGTAAAACGGCATCGATGGGCAGGGAAATCATGGAGGCTCCAGAACAGGCGGCCGATTATACGTACCAACGGCATTAAATCTGCTATCAGCCCTTCAAGCCCTTACTTGAGTTTAAAGCGAGAGTCGCCCGTCAATTGATACAACAACTCAATGCCTTCCGGCCAAGGTCCGTATCCGGTCTGGCCGTTGATGTGCCCAGCGTTTTCCAGCCAGACCAACTCGCTGCCCCACGCTTCACTGAAGAACCGGGCTCGTTCCTGAGTCACATAAGGATCGTCAGTACTGGCTACCGTGATCGTCCGGAATGGAAGGCGTTGCGTCAACATTGGCGTAAAGCCGCTCGTGCCCGATGGATAGCTGTCTGCCTCGGTATCGCTGGGTGCCACCAGCAAGGCACCGCGTACCTTGTGCGCCTCAGGATATTGCTGGGCCCAACGAGTAATCAGGGTGCAGGCAAGACTGTGGCCGACCAGCACGACTTCACCGTCAGTTGCCGTGATTTCCTGATTGAGGCGTTCAACCCAATCCGCTGCAACCGGGGTTTCCCAATCCTCTTGCTCAACCCTGTGCAGGTCAGGGAACTGCCGCTCCCATTGCGACTGCCAGTGGGCCTCACCCGAATTGAATAACCCCGGTAACACCAAAACCCTGATTGTCATTTTTCGTCTCCCTATGAAAGTCTCAGCAATATGCAGTGGAATGGGTAGCGGGTAAATCCCGGATGCTCCAGGCAGCTAATAACCGAAAAATGCAAATAATTGATTTTGAATGTTTTTTACCTGTAGGAGCGCGCTTGCCCGCGATTACGTCAGTGCAGGCGATATATTCATCGACTGAAAGACTGAATCGCGGGCAAGCGCGCTCCTACAGATAAGTGTTAGCTGCGAGACAGCGCTGTGTCAGGGATCCGTGGCAGTTGCTACAGGAAAGTGCATTTCAGTTCAGGGTTCTGGATGTTGGCCACTAATGAGATACGCCAGCGAACCGCCGAACCGCCGAACCGTGCAATAGTCATAGCTCTGCGTTATTTGCCTTGTATAGTTGCCACTTCACTTCTGGAGATGTTCATGCGCATTCCTTCTCGTTTAATCGGCGGCGTTGTGGTCGCTACTCTGCTGACCCAACTCACCGCATGCGGCAGCATTTTCTATCCTGATCGCCGTGGTCAGATCGATGGCAAGATTGATCCGGCGATTGCCGTGCTCGACGCTGTCGGCCTGCTGTTTTACGTAATCCCTGGGCTGATCGCCTTCGGTGTCGACTTTGCTACGGGCGCGATCTACTTCCCGCATGGTCAGAGCGCGCAGATCGACCCGCAAAAACTGCAACCGGCCGTGAACGCCGATGGCAGTGTCGATAACAGCAAGCTGCAGGCCATTCTGGAAACCGAACTGGGCCGCACGCTGCCGTTGAACGATCCACGCCTGATCCAGCATCGTGGCAGCGTGCAACAACTGGCGGCCCTGGGCCTCGCGCCGTCGGCCTGACTGTAATTTGAAGGAAGCACCATGAGCACCAGCCTCGAACACGCCCGCTTGTTGCGCCTGGCAACCCGGGCATCGCTGGCGGTCGCCAGTACCCTGATCATCGCCAAGGCGGTGGCGTGGTGGCTCAGTGGATCGGTCAGCCTGCTAGCCGGGTTGACCGACTCCCTGCTCGATGGAGCAGCATCATTTCTGAATCTGCTGGCGGTGCATTACGCACTGCGGCCTGCCGATGACGATCACCGTTATGGGCATGGCAAGGCGGAAGCGCTGTCAGGCATGGCGCAGGCGCTATTCATTGCCGTCAGTGCCTGCTTGATCGGCTTTCAGGCTGTAGAACGCATCCAGAACCCGGAGCCGATTGGCTCACCCGGCCTGGGCATCGCCGTGATGCTGCTTTCACTGGTGCTGACGTTTGCCCTGCTGACGTTTCAGCACAAGGTGATCAAGGAAACGGGTTCCGCTGCAATCCGCGCCGATTCGCTGCACTACCGCTCAGATATGTTGCTGAACATGGGCATTCTGCTGGCGCTGGTGTTGGCATGGTTTGGCTGGCAGCAGCTTGACGCCTGGTTCGGCCTGGGTATTTCTCTGTACATCCTGTGGAGTGCTTTCCAGATCGCCAGGGAAACCGTTTCGGTGCTCATGGATCAGGAGCTGCCGGTGGATGTCAGCGACAGAATGCTGAAGCTGGCGTGCAGTGTGCCCGGCGTACTCGGTGCCCATGACCTGCGCACCAGGATTTCCGGCAATCATTGGTTCGTGCAGTTGCATCTGGAGTTGCCAGGCAGCCTGACGCTGTCTGTCGCCCACGGCCTCTGTGATCAGGCTGCGGCGGCGATCAACAGCGAATACCCGAAGGCCGAGGTGCTGGTGCACGCCGACCCGCAGGAAGTCGTGCGCCCAGCCGCAGTCTGAATCAGTTGATGGTGTAGCCGCGGCCCATCAGGCAAGCCACCATCGAACGACGGTAGACCTGAATCATCGCCGGTGCGTTGGGCGAGTTCGGGTCGGCCGGGTCGAAGCTGCTCTGATCTACCGACCAGCGATAGCAGTCATATTTGTCCTGAGCGACCTGCTCGGCGCTCTGCCCATTGTTCGGGTAGGCGATCGGGTCATAGGGATTGGATACCGGCGTCTGCGGCGTGTAAACCGGCTCGACGTTTTGTGGCGGATAAGCCACCACATAATCCTGTGTATCTTCCTGGTAGGTGTAGTACGTCCCGGCGGCCACAAAGAACAGTGAGCTGCCAATCCAGACTTCCTGTGAATAAGCCGGCAAGCTGCGCACTCGTACACCATACGGTGGCGTCACGATCACATAGCGCGGGCCTTGCGGGCGGTACCAGTAGCCGTCCGAGTAGTAGTAATCCAGACCGCGATACGGGACTCGGGAATAGCTGCCCGGCACACGATCAATCACGTGACCCGGACGATATTGCGGGCCGGGCCCCCAGCCATTGCCGTGGCCATCAGGACGACCGGTCCAGTGATCATTCGGACGGTTATCCCCCCGACTGCCGCGAAAACCATTGTTCTGGTCCTGGTAATACCCCTGACGCGGCGGCTGCGTCTGGCGCGCTTCGCCGGGGCCGCTTTGAATCGGCAGGTTGTTCTGACGCTGCTCCAGTTGCTGGCGATCCAACTGCCGCTGTTGATTCTGCTGCTGTTGGAATTGCTGCTGTTGCTGGCGCTCAGACTGACGCTGTTGAATTTGTTGCTGCTGAATCTGCTGCTGTTGCTGGCGGTCTACATCACGAATCTGTTGCTGCTGTTGGCGCTCGACCTGCCGTTGCTGATTCTGTTGCTGTTGAATCTGCTGTTGCTGTTGGCGTTCAACATCACGCATCTGCTGATCCTGTTGGCGCTCGACACCGCGCTGCTGTTGGATCTGTTGCTGTTGCATGTTCTGTTGCTGGCGCTGCTGCATCTGCTGCGGAGCATTGGGTTGCTCGCGCTGCTGACCCGCACCCGAGCTGCCACGGATCTGATCACGTGGCGCGTCATCCCCGGCCAAAGCCTGGGCACTGATGCTTACACATAACAGGCTCAAGCCTGCCAAATGCCAGATACGCGATTTCATGCTTTCCTCACAGGGACGCCGGATGTATGGGGTTAAGACTGCATTATTGTTGCGCCGTTCGCCGCATGCTATCAGCACGCTACTAGCGCGAACATGTTCCTGTGTGCAAACAACCGCGCACAAAGAAAAAGGGGGACCTCGCGGTCCCCCTTTGGGAATTTCGTCCTGGCTCAACGCTTGTGGCGTCGGCTCACCTCATGCCGTCTTCTGGACAGTATGTAGCCCGGGGGCCGTCCCAACCCTTTTGGGCTGGAGGCCGCAGCTGGCCTGATTGGGCGAGCCGCGCTGGACGCTATGTCCGGGCAGTGATTCTGTTTAAAAGCATAAGCCTGAGGCACTGGCACAGGATTGCTAAAATTGCCGGATAAAACATTACTTGCGCAATTTTTAGCTTCGGATGAATAATCCGGCGCAATACAACCCAGGAAGGTGAAGTTCGTGAGCAAACTCGACCGATATGATCTGAGTATTTTGGCGGAATTGCAGCGTGACGCGCGCATCTCCAATCAGGAGCTGGCTGAACGAATCGGTCTGTCCCCTTCGCCTTGCTCGCGACGCGTCAAACAATTGGAGGACGACGGCTACATCGTCAGACAGGTTGCGCTGTTGGACCGCAAAAAGCTTGGCCTTAATCTGACCGCCTACGTACTGATCGGCATGGATCGACATACGCCCGACCGCTTCGAGAACTTTGAAGCGCAGATACGCAACCTGCCTCAGGTACTCGAATGCAGTTTGGTGACCGGCATGGATGCGGACTATCAGTTGAAAGTCGTGGTGGCTGACATGGATCACTATCAAAAGCTGCTGTTAGGGCACCTTACCCGTATCGATGGTGTGACCAGCGTGAAATCGAGCTTCGTGCTTAATCAGGTGCTGGCCAGCACAGAACTTCCCTTGGTACACCTGCGCAACTGATTGGCTGGAGAGCAGTGATGGAGCCCGAAGTTTACGAACAATGGATGATGACAACCCTCATCACCCTTCTGGTCGGCTTCATGGGCTTCATCGTCTGGGATCTGGCGAAGAAGTCCAAGGCAGGACGATTTGGCACCCTCATTCTGTTCTTCGTGCTGGGCCTGGGAATCATGGCGTTTGTGATCAAGACTGTTGTGATTGCTTATCTTGAGAGCTAAAGCAATTTCATGTGGGAGCAGAGCTTGCTCGCGATAGGGCTGCACGCGATTCACTATAGACCGCGTTGCCTGTATCGCGAGCAAGCTCTGCTCCCACAAGGTCTAGACCCGCTCACAACTTCGCAGGCACTTCCCGCCACTGCCCCTGATCCAGACCTTCAATGGTCCAGTCACCGATCCTCACCCGCACCAGCCTTAACGTTGGCAGACCCACCGCCGCCGTCATGCGTCTGACCTGGCGGTTACGCCCCTCCTTGATGATCAACTCCAGCCAGCTGGTTGGCACGCTTTTGCGAAACCGTACCGGAGGATCGCGTGGCCAGAGTTGCGGCTCATCCAGTTGCCGAGCCTGAGCGGGCAAAGTCGGGCCGTCATTGAGCTGCACGCCGTCGCGCAGTTGCTGCAACTGCTCCTCACTCGGCTCGCCTTCAACCTGCACCCAATAGGTTTTCGGCAGCTTGTGTTTGGGGTCAGCAATGCGCGCCTGAAGTTGGCCGTCATTGGTCAGCAGCAACAAGCCTTCGCTGTCCCGATCCAGTCGCCCGGCCGGATAGATGCCGGGGACCTCGATGTAGTCCTTGAGCGTCGCCCGTCCTTCCCCGTCACTGAACTGAGTCAGAACGTCGAACGGCTTGTTGAACAGGATGAGCTTTGGCTCGGCGGGCGGGGCCTTGGCGACACGGCGGTTTGCACCGGCATTGGCAGATGATGGGCGACGAGCAGGAGGACGCTGGGTACGGGACATGACAGTTTCGGTATTCGGAAAACAGAAAGGGCCACTTTAATGGCCCTTTCGTTCATCACCTAATTAATCAACGGAACGGCGGCTCATCGAAGCTACGCAGTTTGCGCGAATGCAGCGAGTTGAGCTGGGTACGCATCAGGTCCAGCGCTGCAATACCGATCTTCAAATGCTGGCTGACCGCGCGCTCGTAGAACGCGTTGGCCGAGCCCGGAAGCTTGATTTCGCTGTGCAACGGTTTGTCGGAAACGCAGAGCAACGTGCCGTACGGCACACGCAAGCGATAACCCTGCGCGGCGATGGTGCCGCTTTCCATGTCCACTGCCACTGCTCGGGACAGGTTGATCAGTGGCCGCTCCTGGGCCCAGCGCAGTTCCCAGTTACGGTCGTCATAGGTCAGAACCGTACCGGTGCGCAGACGCTTCTTCAGATCGTCGCCTCGCTCGCCCGTGATCTGCGCTGCAGATTCCTGAAGAGCCAACTGCACTTCCGCCAACGCAGGGATCGGAATATGAGGCGGCAGCACGCGATCAAGAATCCCGTCGCGACGCATGTAAGCGTGAGCCAGCACGTAGTCGCCAATGGTCTGGGATTGGCGCAGGCCGCCGCAGTGGCCGATCATCAACCAGCAATGCGGGCGCAGCACCGCCAGGTGATCGGTGATGTTCTTGGCGTTTGACGGACCGACGCCGATGTTGACCAGCGTCACGCCATGACCGTCTTCAGCGATCAGGTGATAAGCCGGCATTTGATAACGATGCCAGACCACACTGGCGACAATCGCCTGCGCTTCGCCGTGATCCATGCTCTTTTCGACGATGACGTTACCCGGCAGGACCATGCGCACAAAGCGCGGGTCTTCGCGCAGCTTTTCCAGGCCATGAACGATGAACTGGTCAACGTAGCGGTGGTAGTTGGTCAGCAGGATCCAAGGCTGTACATGACGCCAGTCGCTACCGGTGTAATGCACCAGACGTCGCAGGGAAAAGTCCACGCGGGCGGCATCGAACAAGGCCAGCGGCAGCGGATCGGTGTTGGCCCAGTCGTACAGACCGTCAGCGATGCCATCAGTGGCGGCGGACAAGTCGGTGCTGGGGAAAACCCGCGCCAGCGCTGCGGCCGTCACGCCAGAACCGGCCAGCTCGTCGCCCTGTTCAACCACATAGGGATACGGGATGTTTTGCTCACTGACGCCGACTTCCACCGTAATCGTGAAATCGTTCATCAATGGCCCGAGTTGTTCGAGCAGGTATTTGCGGAAGGCCGCCGGGTGAGTCACGGTCACGCTGTAGTTGCCGGGCAACTGAACCTTGGCATAAGCGCGAGTGGTCAGCGGCACTTCGCCCTGGCAGTGATAAGTCAGACGCAACTCTGGATAGCGGAACAGGGCACGCTGATCGGCGTCAGGCTCGATCCGGTCTTTCAGATACCGCTTGAGTGCCTGGCTCAGCGCACGGGTAGCGCGCTCGTGCAGTTCAGCAAGGCGATCCACGGCTTGTTCGGGCGTTTCAACGACAATAAAAGTTTCAGTCACGATTGGTATCCTTCTGATCTTGCAGTGGCCCATCTTGCCTGCATCGTGAAGGGAAGGCACTAGTGGCGTAGTGCGGAAATTCGGGAGATTCCACATTTGCCCACAATCGACGTGGGACCGGCTTTAGCCGGGAAAGAGACCTATCGAGCGATACACATATAGTGACTGTACCGGCGTCTTCCCGGCTGAAGCCGGTCCCACGTCATCAGTGATTCCTGTGGGAGCGAGGCAATCCCGGCGAGTTATGTCCATCACCCAACCATCGGGGTGGACCTCGCAACCAGTGATTGCACATCAAGGCCTCTTGGCAAGGTGCCGTACACCGAGCTTCGCGACGCCAGTCGACTGGCAATAAATGCATCACTGACCGCCGCGTTCCCCGCCTCAAGCAGCAGCTTGGCCTGCAGGGCGAGGGCGATGTCTTCGGTTAACTGCCGGGCGCGGTATTGAATATCACCGGTATCCCGGAACGCCGCTTTCAAGCCGTCGATGTGCATCGCCAGATCCTGATCGCCATGCCCGTCGCCCAACTCGGCGAACAAAGTATCCAGCACGCCCGACTCCTTGGACAGCGCCCGCAGCACGTCCAGGCATTGCACGTTACCGGAGCCTTCCCACGTGGAATTGACCGGTGCTTCACGATAAAGCCGCGGCAGGATGCTGTCCTCGACATACCCCGCGCCGCCCATGCACTCCGCCGCCTCATTGATCATGGCCGGGGCCCGTTTGCAGATCCAGTATTTGCCAACTGCCGTCACCAACCGGGCGAAACGCGCCTCGTGCGGATCGTCCAGATGATCCAGCGCGCGCCCCATGCGCATGCTCAAGGCCAGCGCCGCTTCACTCTCCAGCGCCAGATCGGCGAGTACGTTCTGCATCAGAGGCTGTTCGGCCAACACCCGCCCGCCGACACTGCGATGAGCGCAATGATGCGCGGCCTGGCTCAAGGCCTGACGCATCAGGGCACTGGACCCGACCATACAGTCGAAGCGGGTCATGGCAACCATTTCGATAATGGTCGGCACACCACGACCTTCCTCACCGATCATCCAGGCAAACGCCCCGCGGAATTCCACTTCGCTGGAGGCGTTGGACCAGTTACCCAGTTTGTTCTTCAGGCGCTGTATGTAGAACTCGTTGCGGGTGTCGTCCGGGCGATGGCGTGGCAGCAGGAAACAAGTCAGGCCCTTGTCGGTCTGCGCCAGCGTCAGGAAGGCATCGCACATCGGCGCCGAACAAAACCATTTATGACCGACCAGCTCGTAAGCCTGCCCCGGACCTGGCGCTCCAACGGGATAAGCCCGCGTGGTATTGGCGCGCACATCGGTACCGCCCTGCTTCTCGGTTATGGCCATGCCAATGGTTACGCCTGCCTTGTGCGCCATGCCGATATTTCGTGGGTCATATGCTCGTGCAAGGATTTTCGGCAGCCACTGGGCGGCGATATCCGGCTGCACGCGCAGTGCAGGCACACTGGCAAAGGTCATGGTCAACGGGCATCCGC
This sequence comes from Pseudomonas sp. Irchel 3A5, assembly GCF_900187575.1. Lineage (NCBI taxonomy): Bacteria > Pseudomonadati > Pseudomonadota > Gammaproteobacteria > Pseudomonadales > Pseudomonadaceae > Pseudomonas > Pseudomonas sp. Irchel 3A5. The sequence continues at coordinate 51,777 of NZ_FYDU01000015.1, forward strand.
TACCGGCTTCGGCCTGACTGTGCAGATAGCTCATAGCGGCGCGGGCAACATGGGCGCCGGGTTGTGGATCAGTCCAGGGTAGCGACGGGATGCCATGCTCCACCGCCGTGCTCATCAGTTGATGGTAAGCAGGGTGAAACTCGACCAGATCAATACGGTGCCCATATCGATCATGGCTGACGAAAACCGGCTTGTTCTGATTGGCGAGAAAACCCGCCTCCATCAGCGGTCCGCCCGCCAGCGCCCCATAAGCGTCGATTCGGCCCTGAGCCCAACCGGCACCAAAGCGCTCCGACCATTGCTGCAATGGCAGATCAATACGATAGAGATTCGCGCCGTCCAGAGAGGGCGGCTGGTTGGTGACTTCGTGGGTTTCGGCGAACTGATGCAGGTTCATGGCGATCTCCTCTCTGTCGGCGCGCTTTAAACACAGCCAGACATGAAGTGAATCACGCACACCTCGCTTTAAAAAGCGCCATACACGACGAATTGACGGCGCTTTTGCCCTTCCTCGTTAGCCACCGCTGTGCAGTTTCACAGGTGTATCTGCATGCGCGAGATTCTGCGCCGCGCAGCCCAGCGTCACTTTGAGTGCAAAACAACTGCCCTCTCCCGGCGCAGAACTGTGACTCAGCCGCCCGCCGTGCAACTCAATCAACTGTCGGCAAATAGCCAGGCCAATGCCCAAGCCGCCATATTGACGGGTCAACGAGCCGTCCACCTGAAAGAAGTGCTGATAAAGCGTCGACTCATCCAGCCGGGTAAAACCTATGCCGCTGTCGATGACCTCAATCAACAACTGCACCTGCCCTTCGCCTTGCGTCTGCTGCTGAACGCGAATTCTGACCGAGCCGAACTGGGTGAACTTGATAGCGTTGTCCAGCAGGCATTCCAGGCACTGGCGCAACTTGTAGACATCTCCGACCAGGCCAGACCGTAACGGCTCCACCCACTCAATGATCAATTTAAGCCCTTTGTCCTGCGCAGCATTGGTGAACTGACCCTTGAGCCCGTGAATGAGGCAGCGTAAATCGAAGGATTCAGGCACGACATGAAGCCTTCCTGCCTGCAGCTCCGTCAGGGTCAAAATGCCGTTCACCATGCCCATCATGTCCTGTGCAGAACTGGCAGCGGTCTGGTGATACGAAGAGAGTTCGGGATTCAGTTCTACGGTCTGCATCAATTCCAGCGACCCAATCACGCCATTCATCGGGGTACGCAGTTCATGAGTCAGTGAGGCGAGAAACTCATCCTTGAGCCGATTGCTTGCTGCCAGTTGCTGATTGGCACGCTCCAGGTTTTCTCGGGCCTCGCGCATGATCTGCGCATGCTCTTCGCGGCTCTGATTGATCCGCACAGCCAATGCCATGGAAACCAGCGCAGCTTCCATCGCCGAGCCAATCTGATTGGCGTACATGGTGAAGAAACTGTGCGGCAGGTAGCCCGCCAACATGCCGACGTGAATGACACTGCCCAGCAGAAAGGCAGTCCAGGCGAGGACAAAGTAACGAGCCTCGCGCACCCCATGGCACATTGCGGTGATGCCAGCGATAAAGATCATCGCGGTAAAGATCAGCATCAACCCGCCATACAGGCGAAACGCGAGGCTGAGGTTGGGTGACAGGCTCAAGAGCATCACGACACCGGCGGCCGCCATTACCAGCACCAGTGATTGATCAAGCCAAAGGCCGATCTTCTTGGTCTGCAGAAAAGATCGGGCAAACTGACAAGCAAACAGAACCGACAACATCAGCAAGAACAAGGGCGCGACATTGGCCAGCCAGGGACTTTCCGGCCAAAGAAATTCGACACCAATACCGTTAAGCGCCAGTTGATAAAGCCCGAGGGGAGCGATGTAAAGCACGTAGTACAGGTAACTGACGTCACGCACACCCAGATAGATGCACAGGTTGTAGATCAGCATCACCAGCAGCACGCCGTACAGCACACCCAGCACATACATGCGCGGCGGTTGATCTTCCAGATAAGCACTGCTGTCCCAAAGACTCAGAGGGACCTGAATCGAACCGGCGCTTTTCACGCGTAAATAAATGGTCTTGCTTTGCCCGGGCTCCAGACTGACTTCGAACAGGTAATTGGCCTGCTTAATCTGTCGACTGGAAAACGGCAGCATGTCTCCGGTCTGCCAGGCAAGGTGCTGGGTCCCGATGGCATCGGGCAGGTAAAAGTCCACATAATCCATAGGCGGATAGGCGAGCTCCACCATCCAGTCGCGGTGGGCGGTGACGTCTCTGGGCATATAGCGCAGATCCACCCTGAGCCAGAAGGCAGAGTTGGAAAAACCGGCGTTGAGGGTGTCGCTGTCGAGGGCTCGAAAACTCGATGACATCGCCGCCGAGCTGACGTCACTGATCGTCGCTTCGCCGCTGACATCTTCAAACACCTGAACTGCACGGCCCAACGCCAGGCTGCGAGTGCTCTCGTCGAATTCGACGGCACTGGCTAGCTGCGACAACAAGGCGACCAGCATGATCAACAAATAGCGCATAAAGCCCCGGATAGATCCGTCAGTTGACGTCGCTGTCCCCCTTCCATTGGAGCGACGCTTTCTGCGATTCCTGATTTTTTAGAGTAGCTCCAGACAGACTGAAACAACCATCTCAATACGGGCCTGTTCGCTCAGGCCTGCTTACTCACACAGCGGTACCGGGTTAGTGCCATCACTATTTCATGCCAACGCTTTAAAGCATAGCCGCCTAATGGTCTTATGCATTAATTTGTTAAAACTCCTGGAAGGCTCTATCTCGGCACTTACAGACAGGTCGAGTTTTTTATGCAGTAAATTCATGCGCTGAATAGCGTCTCAGAATCTCTATCAGCTGTATGAAAATTCCGAGTCCGCTGAGCGGTGCCAAAAAAAGTTTAGTGGTAAGCTCGCGCACCATGAATATCTATAGCTCCCGCCCTGTTGTCCTCTGCCTCTCCGGCCACGATCCAAGTGGTGGTGCCGGTCTGCAAGCAGATATCGAAGCACTGCTCGCCCAGGGTTGCCACGCGGCCCCGGCAATCACCGCCTTGACCGTTCAAGACACCGTTAATGTCACTGACTTCAGGGTGCTGGACCGCGAATGGGTACTGGCACAAGCCAACGCCGTACTCAACGACTCGACTGTCGCCGCCGTGAAACTGGGCATGCTCGGCTCGCTGGAAATGGTTGATACCGTTGTGGGGCTGCTTGAAGCGCATCCACACCTGCCAATGGTCTGCGACCCGGTATTACGCGCGGGCGGCGGTGGACGGCTGGGCAAGGATGAGGTCGGCTACGCCATGCGTGAGCGTTTGCTGCCGCTGGCAACCATTGCGACGCCCAATCTGCCGGAAGCCCGGATTCTGGCCGAGCTGCCGGAAGGCACGGCCGACGAATGCGCCGAGAAGTTGCTGCCATTTTGCGAGCATCTGTTGATCACCGGCGGCCATGGCGATGAGGTGGAAGTCCACAACCGTCTCTATATCCGTGGCGGTGAAACACGCACCTTTATCTGCCAGCGTCTGCCTGGCAGCTATCACGGCTCCGGCTGCACGCTGGCCAGTGCCCTTGCAGGCCGACTGGCTCAGGGCGAAAACCTGATCAGCGCCGTGCAGAACGCGCTCGACTACACTTGGCGCACGCTGCGCGATGCCGAACAGCTGGGCAAAGGACAATTTGTTCCTCGTCGCCTGCCCCTGGATTTCTGTTCGTAACGCCACGTGATGAGGCTTTTTCTATGAAACTACGTGGCTTGTATGCCGTTACCGACAGTCGCCTGTTGGCGGGTAAATTCCTGTCTTACGTCCAGGCTGCCCTTGATGGCGGCGTCACCCTGCTGCAGTACCGTGACAAATCGGGCGATGAAACCCATCGTCTGCGCGAAGCCACGGCACTGCTGAGGCTTTGCGAGCAGTACCGGACCCGCTTGATCATCAATGATGACGCCGAGGTTGCCGCTCGCCTGGGTGTTGGCGTGCACATGGGCCAGACCGATGGCTCACTGACCGATGCCCGTGCGCTGTTGGGCCATAAGGCCATTGTCGGCGCCACCTGCCATGGCAGCCTCGCAATGGCTGAAAAAGCCAAGGCCGACGGGGCGACGTATCTCGCTTTCGGACGTTTCTTCAACTCGACAACCAAACCTGACGCCCCCGCTATTGAGCTGGACGTTCTGGCTCAGGCCCGCGCTCGCTTCAACATGCCGATCGCCGTCATCGGTGGCATCACCCTGGAAAACGCTCCGCAACTGGTGGAGCACGGTGCTGACCTGTTGGCCGTGGTGCATGGCCTGTTCGGTGCCGAAAATACTCAGGAAGTCACCCGCCGCGCCCGCGCCTTCAACGCCTTGCTTTCCAGACGCTGATCGCGCCCGACCCTTATTTCGATTACGTAAGAGACTCACTTATGTCCCGCTCTGAAACCCTGTTCGCCAATGCTCAAAAACACATTCCCGGTGGCGTGAACTCGCCGGTGCGCGCCTTCAAAAGCGTTGGTGGCACGCCGCTGTTCTTCAAGCACGCGGCCGGTGCTTACGTGACTGACGAAGACGACAAGCGCTATGTCGACTACGTTGGCTCGTGGGGTCCGATGATCCTCGGCCATAGCCACCCGGAAGTGCTGGATGCCGTGCGCAGTCAGCTGGAACACGGTTTGTCCTATGGCGCGCCAACCGCCATGGAAACCGAAATGGCCGATCTGGTCTGCTCCATCGTGCCGTCGATGGAGATGGTCCGCATGGTCAGTTCGGGCACCGAAGCGACCATGAGCGCCATTCGTCTGGCCCGTGGTTTTACCGGTCGCGACAGCATCATCAAGTTCGAAGGCTGCTACCACGGCCACTCTGACAGCCTGCTGGTCAAAGCGGGTTCCGGCGCACTGACCCTCGGCGTGCCAAGCTCGCCGGGCGTACCCGCGGCATTCGCCAAACATACGCTGACCGTGCCGTTCAATGACCTGGACGCCGTTAAAGCGCTGCTGGCTGAAGTCGGTCAGGAAGTCGCGTGCATCATCGTCGAGCCGGTTGCGGGCAACATGAACTGCGTACCGCCTGCCCCGGGTTATCTGCAAGGTCTGCGTGCATTGTGCGATGAGCATGGCGTAGTGCTGATTTTTGACGAAGTCATGACCGGTTTCCGCGTGGCCCTCGGCGGCGCGCAGGCTTATTACGGCGTAACTCCAGACCTGAGCACCTTTGGCAAGATCATTGGCGGCGGCATGCCGGTTGGCTGCTTTGGCGGCAAACGCGAAATCATGTCGCACATCGCCCCGCTGGGCCCGGTTTATCAGGCTGGCACACTGTCGGGTAACCCTCTGGCCATGGCCGCCGGCCTGACCACCTTGCGCCTGATCAGCCGTCCGGGCTTCCATGACGAACTGAGCGACTTCACCCGTCGCCTGCTCGAAGGCCTGCAACAACGCGCCGATGCAGCCGGCATTCCATTCGTGACGACTCAAGCGGGCGGCATGTTCGGTCTGTACTTCAGCGAAGCCAAAGAAATTGTCACCTTCAACGACGTCATGACCAGCGACGCTGACCGCTTCAAACGCTTCTTCCACCTGATGCTGGAGGGCGGCGTTTACCTGGCACCAAGTGCCTTCGAAGCAGGCTTCACCTCTATTGCCCATGGCGAAGAAGAGTTGAAGTTGACGCTGGATGCGGCAGAAAAGGCGTTTGCGGCGCTGAAATAAGGGCGGCATGAACCCTGGTAGGAGCTAACTTGTTGGCGAGACGGTATCCCTGATACACCGTCTCGCCAACAAGTTAGCTCCTACCGGGCATACCGCACCCCGCAAAACCGGGCTTTTCAGCCCCGCGCAGCAGAAAAACAGTAAAGACTTTGTAAGGTTGGCCTCGCTTATTTCATAATGCGCAGCCAGCACGTTTAGCTGGACGGGCACGCCCGCACCTTTTTCAGAGGTAAGTCGATTCCCATGAACCGCACCGGCCGCACCCTTGCATTGGGCTGCCTGTTGCTTATTCATCCCCTGCTGGCGAATGCAGGCGGCAACTCGTTGTTAATCCCAGCGGTGGGTCGTTGCACCCTCAATACCCAGCCAGACAACCTGCCTGCGGCGCTTTCGGCGTGTGAGCAAGCGGCACAGTCCGGGGATGCGCAAGCACAATACGAGTTGGGCGAATTTTACTACGACGGTAAACACGCGCCACAAGACTTGCCCAAAGCACTTGGTTATTTCGAGCAGGCTTCGCTGCAGGGTCATGCGCAGGCGCAGTATCAGCTCGGCTTGATGTTCTCCAAGGGCGAAGGCGTGCAGGCCAACAATGTTCAGGCGTACATCGTGCTGAAGATGGCCTCGGTCAACGGCTCCGAAGACGCTCTGGACGCCGCAGACGAAGTCGCCGAGCACATGCAGCGCGACGAGCTCGAAGTCGCCACTCAGGTACTGGGACAGATTTTCCGCAAATATTTGCTGGAGTTGCAGACAGCTGAAGGCCGTACGCCGTTTGCTCCGCTGCCTTAGAGATCACTGCAGATCTGAAAAACCTATGCCGCGAATGTTAGCGACACCTCCGCTGCTACAGACGTACCCCACTCCGTAGGACTGGTTTTAACGGGGGCACATTGTTCCTGACCAGAACCGGTAGATCGACCTCCCGCGCCGAAAAACTTACGACATTTTCTGTAGGGCATTTCCCAAACCGCCTTCCATGCATTGAGCGCCCGTCGCTCATCAGCCACTCTCCCGCCCCTCGCTCAGGGTCGGCTTAGGTATTAAGTGCTCCGCCATCTGGACCCTGGCCTCTATTCGCCAGCCCACGGCAAGGAGCCTGCATGACCCAATCCCAAATGACACCGCGTGGCCACATGGCAAACCTGGTCGGCAGGGCTCAACCCGCCGAGACGCCCGATGCTGGCGGATTCTGTCCGCTGATGAGTCAGACCCTGCAGTTGTTACCGGTGCGTTATGGCCTGGTAGAAGACCTAGATCCCTCTATTGAAATCGCCATGCCGTACACGTTGCAGGCTTTGCCCTTGGGGTTTCGCCTGCTGCGCGATGGTTTTCTGTACATCATCGACAGCGCCACCGGCTTTTTGCACGAGTACCAGATAGCAAATGGCTCCGTGACTGCGCTGTTGTTCAAAGGTGATCAGGTCACCAAGGACCGTCGACCGGATGTCATCGAGGCTGATCCCGCCTTGGCGTTCTCTCGCTGCAGCGTGCTGCATGTTTCTTTTTCGGAGGTCCAGTGGACGGCGTTCAAATGTGCTCAGGTCATAAAGGTCGCTACCGAGCGTGACTACTTCATGCAGCGTGTCAGCTTCGAAAATATTCAGCGCGGCGATGCGCGGGACCTGATCGACGACCGGAAGATGGCGGTGTGGCTGGCCGAAAGCAGCGGCAGCTGGGCGAACAAACCTGACGATAATTCGACGAAGATTCCCTACGCCTGGGAACACACCCCGCTGTATCGCCAGACAATTATTGAAGAGTTCACCAGCCAGGTCACCACGGCTCACAAGCGTGACTTTCTGTTCCTGGCAGTTCGAGATGACGTCGGGGTGATGCGTGACCTCGCGCAGTATCAAGACCAGGTGGTCGGTCAGATCGACAATTGGGCGCTGAGTCAGCAGGGCGAGGTCGAGCGCGACTATTTGCTGGGCTGCTACATAGAATCTCTTACCCAGATTAACGAGGAGGATCTGAACAAACGCGCTAAAAAGGACCGGACGCTCAAAGCCTTGCTTGATGATCTGGAAACCCTGCCCGATCCTGAGCGCACTCAGACCCGCAATACGTTGCGAGAGGTGATGAGCCAGGATAACCGTCAGGAAGCGGGGGCCTATTTCAATGATCCCAATAAACCTGCAGACCTGCAGGAACGCCTCGAAAAAGCCAAACCGGACCGGCTGAGCATGGATGACGGCATCGAGGCACGTGCCGGTACCATTCAGCAATATCAACTCGAACAACGTTTCGTCGGCACCAGCCCGGCCTTCATCGCCCGGCATCGCAAAACCCTCTGGAAGCTGTATCGCCAGATGGGCAAACCCACTGAAGACGCTCTCTACGGCGCCAAATTCGGCCAGCGCGGCATCAATGACTTGATCGACCGGCCGCGCATGGATGCCTTTCTCAAGCAGCAACGGGCAATCCTGCAGCCACTCAACGAACTACTGGAAAAGATCACCCAGGATCGCCTCGATCTGCTGCTCAAAAACCGCCTGCATCGCGCTATTTGGTATTACGACATCGAAGACAGCGAGCAGGTTGATCACGCCCTGCTCACCGAATACGCCTGTCTGAAAGACATCTGCCGAAGCGACAAAGCCGTTGATTCAGTTCTGGATTGGCTGAACAACAACCCGGCCATGTCCCGCCCGATGTTCTACGCCGCACCGTTGAGCGCACAAACCGAGCTGGGCGTTCAGTTCGCCGCCTTCACCAACGCCAGCTGGCTGTTTTTCAAGGATGCACCGCAATGGCTGGAACGCCTCAAACACTGGGGCGCGGGCCTGGTGCTCGACACCGGGCGGCTATCGCCCGCCTCTCAAGTCAATCTCACGGCTGCCTGGGGCACGCTGGCTCCAGCCTTGCAGATGGGCATTCAACAGGCGGTGCAGGCTTTCTTGCAGCAGATGGAAAAAGGCCAGTTGCCGGACATGGAGGCGCTGTTTCGCAGCCTGCCCAAGGCAGCGGGCGTTGCGATCCTTGATGCAGCGCGGCGCGAGAACGTGACGTTCCAGGTGGCCAGCGCCGAAGACCTGCAAAACCTTGGCAAGACGGTCAAGGCCGTGCAGCAGCATCGTGATCGTCTGCGCACCTTGACCAGCATGTCCCGCGAGCGCAAGGCCGCTGATCCTTCCTGGCATCGGAGCTCCGATGCCAACTGGTTCAAAGAGCAACGGCAAACCACCCAACGGTCCCTGGCCGAACTGGAGCAACAATTGGCCAAGGCCATGAGCCCCGTTACTGACCTGCCAACCGACTCGACTCACCTGCAATCCGCGTCACCCGGCAAACCGGGGTTGGCGTTGGTGTTCCCTGCGCAACAGCATCGGGAGGTTCAGTCGGTGCTGGAGAGTTATCGAAAGGGCGTGACGGTGGCACCGAAGGCCGGGCTGCTCGGGGATGGGGCTGGGTTATTGGTGTTTGTGGCGCAGGCGGTGAATTTGGTTGTGGTGAGTAGAGAAGTTTTTTCGCAGCCGAATACTTCTCGAGACAGATGGCCTTTCTTTAGCTCGCTTGCGGCGACCATGGCAGCAGGTTTTGGGGCCGCTCAGGGCATTGCGGACACAGCGCTCGGCGCACACGCCGCAGAGCTGGCGAAAAACTTCAAGAAAGCTGAACTGCTGGGCGTTCATGTGCAAATGGGGAAACTACATATTGGCCTTGGAATGATGGGTTACTTCGCAGGGATGATCGCTGCGACGATGAGTCTTGCGAGCTCCCATAAAAATTGGCAAGACTCAGTTCGTAGCGGCAACAGAGAGGCGCAGGTTGGGGCCACCATCAGCATGCTGGGCAATAGCGGCTTTCTGGCTAGCAACAGTTATGGCTTCGCTCAAACGATTCAAGCCTTCCGCCATGTTCTTGCTGCCGAAGCTGGAACCGCCGCGAGAACAGCCGCTTGGGCGGCTGCAGGTGTGCGCCTGTCTACAGTATTTTTACGTTTTAACCTGGCAGGGATTTTGTTTACTGCCCTGGAGCTGTCCGGCAGTTGGTACTTCAACCGCAACAACCTCAGCCGGCATGATCGCTGGCTGCTAAGCACACCATGGGCCCAGGGGCAGGACTCCGACCTTTGTCTTTCTTTACCTCTTGCTCATTATTTGAAGGAGCTGCGCGCGCATTACCAGGCCCCACGTATGCAAATCATCCCGAGCAGCGGTGACACACCTCGCCGGTTCTTGCTGCATTTCCCGACACTGTTTGCTGCTGAACTGACAAAACCTCTTGGCAGTCATGCCAGTGCTACCGCGCTCAACATTGGCGGCTATCAATTGTTAAGCCTCATTGGCAGGCCTGAGCGCTGGAGCCCCTTGGGCACCGCCCTGGAGGATCGTCTGCACATCAAAGCGCTCAACCCCCTGATTGTGGAGTTGACGGATGTGCGCGGCCTTATCAATTCAGACCAGCCCAGCCACACTGACATCGTGCTCTCAATTCAGCTGGGCCCCATCACTTCCAAGGGGCAGCACGAAGCCAACGTGTATGAGGTGCGCTTCCCGGTGTTTGGCGAAAGCGGCGACTTCCCGGCGGTGGACCTCGATCCACCGGGCGAAGAATGCAAGTACTTCGCTATTCATCCCGACCTCATGCCTGAGGTAAAAAATAAGATGGCGAAAGACATTACTAGCCCGCCGCCCATCAATCACGCTCCCCGCGCTGGCATGCTGGAGGCATTCCAGACTGGTCAGGTGACTTATCTTGCGCCATTACCGTTGCCTACCGATTTACCGGCGCAGGATTACGGCGGCGCAGTGGGAGAACTAAACGACAGATACCTCGACTTTGGAGTCGGCTTGCCCGCTGTTTTCGCTTGGCAGATGGGCCTTGGAACACCTTTCTGGGCAATCTGGTTTTTTGGCTTATTCTTCCCCGCGCTTGACTGGTTACTTTCTATTGTGGAAGGACGAGGATTGGAGAAGGCCACCGAGTTTTCGCTGCAACTGATTCGAGGGGGCCTGGAAATGGGAGGATGGGCCGCCGCCTTTTCCCTCACCATCTACCTCGCAATAACCTTCAACCACCTAAACAAATACAAAGAAGTCGTCCCCACCCGCTTCAACCGCCAGCGCCGGGAAGTCTGTTTCGTCCCCCGCGGTCATACCGAGCCTATCTTCGTGCCGTGGGAGTCGCTGTCTGCCTGGGTCGTGCAGGCCCGGAGTGTGACGCAATACGGCATGGATATCCGCTACGCCATGGGCGTCGGGTTTTATCATCCGCCTCACGATGAGCATTACAGCCTGGAGTTTTTCTGCGCCGGGTTTGATTTGGCGGTTTGTAACTGGGAGGCGATCCGCGCGTATATGGAATATGAGGTTCATACCCTCAAGGAAATTCAGGACCCGCTTGAGCTGCAAAACCCCGGCGACCCGCCTCATGAAGGGCTGCATACGTTTTACAACGCACGGGAACGCATGCGGCGTCGGCGCAAGAATCGCGAGGTTGGCTTCTTCTATCCCTTCTGGTGGTACACGTACCACGTGCTGACCCTGTGGACCCTGCCCAACTACCTCACCGAATGGGAAATCCGCCGGATCAAAAGCATCGGTCGTGCAGTCGTTCCCGAGGCGATGAAAAGCTGGTCCGAGCCGCTGCCAGCGGAGCAGTGGGCCAAGCCCAGTGGAGAATTGCTACGCCTGAGCCAGGCAGTGAAAGCCCTGCGAGAGAAGCGCCCTGGTCAGAACCTTGCGTCCAGATTTGCCGAGGTCCAGCAGGCGGGTCGAAATACGGCCAAACGAGCCTAGATGGATGACGAATCTGTAGGTGCCAGCAGGTTGGCGATACGTGAGATCCGCGCCATCAGAAAGATCGCCTCGCGAACAAGTTCGCTCTCGTCAAACAACCGGCAAACCACTGGATTGAAATGCATTTTCTGTAGGAGCTGCCGAAGGCTGCGAAGCATTTCTCCTGATACACCGCGATCGCAGCCTTCGGCAGCTCCTACAGGTCCTACGTTGCCGCGAGACAGCGCGGTGCCATCGACACCGGGTTGAAGCTTCTACAGGCCAACCGCCAACCGGAAGACAAGCACCCTTTTTTCTATATGACCAAACCCTGATTTAGCGAACCAAGGACTATGACCTCTGAAACTCTAGACCGGCCACCGCCCATCAATCATGCCCCGAGCGCTGGCATGCTGGAGGTATTCCCAACCGGTCAGGTGACTTATTTGGCCCCATTGCCGTTACCCACCGACCTGCCGGCGCAGGATTACGGCGGCGCTGTAGGCGAAGTAAACGATATTTATATGGACTTTGGAGTCGGCTTGCCCGCTGTTTTTGCCTGGCAGATGGGACTAGGGACACCATTCTGGGCCATTTGGTTTTTTGGACTTTTTGCACCAGTTCTCGCTTGGTTTTTCGGAATAATGTTCGGTGGATCGATGGCGGAAGCCATAGAGTTTGGGCTCCAAGTGATGCCTGAAGGCTTTGAATTAGGTAGCTGGGCCGCCGCAGTCGCCCTCACCATCTACCTAGCAATAACCTTCAACCACCTAAACAAATACAAAGAAGTCGTCCCCACCCGCTTCAACCGTCAGCGCCGTGAAGTCTGTTTCGTCCCCCGCGGTCATACCGAGCCTATCTTCGTGCCGTGGGAATCGCTATCCGCCTGGGTCGTGCAGGCCCGGAGTGTGACGCAGTACGGCATGGATATCCGCTACGCCATGGGCGTCGGGTTTTATCATCCGCCTCACGATGAGCATTACAGCCTGGAGTTTTTCTGCGCTGGGTTTGATTTGGCGGTGTGTAACTGGGAGGCGATCCGCGCGTACATGGAGTATGAGGTGCATACCCTCAAGGAAATTCAGGACCCGCTTGAACTGCAAAACCCCGGCGACCCGCCCCATGAAGGGCTGCATACGTTTTACAACGCACGGGAACGCATGCGGCGTCGGCGCAAGAATCGCGAGGTTGGCTTCTTTTATCCGTTCTGGTGGTACACGTACCACGTGCTGACCCTGTGGACCCTGCCCAACCACCTCACCGAATGGGAAATCCGCCGAATCAAAAGCATCGGTCGTGCAGTCGTTCCCGAGGCGATGAAAAGCTGGTCCGAGCCGCTGCCAGCGGAGCAGTGGGCCAAGCCCAGTGAAGAATTGCAGCGTCTGAGCCTGGCGGTGAAGGATCTTCGAGAGCAAAAGCCCAATCAGAACCTTGCGGCACGATTTACCGAGGCGCAGTCCAGCGCAGGAAAGTGAAACTCAAAGGGACGAAAGCTTACTTGTCCGGCATCGGCACAGGAAACGGCATCACGTTGCTGGTGCCCCGGGCTTCGCTGATCTTTGGTGTGCCGATTCGCTCGACTTCATCAATGCGCACAATTGAATGCATGGGCACAAAGCTGCGCACTACGCCTTCGAACTGTGCCTTGAGCTTTTCCTCGCTCGGGTCCACCACAACGGTTGTGCGCTCGCCAAAGACGAATTCCTCTACTTCAAGGAAACCCCACAGATCACTTTGATAGATCTGCTTGGCGTACATCTCGAACACCTGGCCCTGGTTGAGGAAAATCACTTTGTAGATTGGAGCTTCGCGTTTGGTCATAAAGGGCGGGTAAGAATCGGGGACATAAAAAGAGGGCGCGAACTATAGCATGCCCGTTCGGTAGAGGACGCTAGGAAGCAGAGACCGACGCCACTATAATGCGCGGTTATTTGAACCACCTGATGACGGACGCATGGCCAAGAAGCTTTATATCGAAACCCACGGTTGCCAGATGAACGAGTACGACAGCTCGCGCATGGTCGATCTGCTGGGTGAGCATCAGGCCCTGGAAGTCACCGCTCGCGCGGAAGATGCCGACGTCATCCTGCTCAACACCTGTTCAATCCGCGAACGCGCCCAGGACCGGGTTTATTCCCAGCTGGGCCGCTGGCGTGAGCTGAAACTGGCCAATCCGGAAATGGTGATCGCTGTCGGCGGTTGCGTTGCCAGCCAGGAAGGTGCGGCTATCCGTGATCGCGCACCGTACGTGGACGTGGTTTTTGGCCCGCAGACCCTGCACCGCTTGCCGGAAATGATTGATGCCGCGCGCTTCACGCGGTTGCCGCAGGTGGATGTCTCGTTCCCGGAAATCGAAAAGTTCGACCACTTGCCCGAGCCACGTGTGGATGGCCCGAGTGCGTATGTGTCGGTCATGGAAGGCTGCAGCAAGTACTGCACCTTCTGCGTGGTCCCTTACACCCGCGGTGAAGAAGTCAGCCGTCCGTTTGATGACGTCGTGGCCGAGGTGATTCACCTGGCGGAAAACGGCGTGCGTGAAGTGACGTTGCTGGGTCAGAACGTCAACGGTTATCGCGGTACGACCCATGACGGCCGCGCCGCCGATCTGGCCGACCTGATCCGGGTGGTTGCAGCCATCGATGGCATCGATCGCATTCGCTACACCACGTCACACCCGCTGGAGTTCTCCGACAGCCTGATCCTGGCTCATGCCGAAGTGCCGGAACTGGTCAAACATCTGCACCTGCCGGTGCAATCGGGCTCGGACCGTATTCTGGCCGCCATGAAACGCAATCACACCACGCTTGAATACAAGTCCAGAATCCGCAAGCTCAAGGCTGCAGTGCCAGGGATCAGCATCAGTTCTGACTTCATCGTCGGCTTCCCGGGCGAAACTGATAAAGACCATGAAAACACCATGAAGCTCATCGCCGACGTCGGCTTTGACTTCTCGTTTTCCTTCGTCTACAGCCCGCGCCCCGGCACTCCAGCAGCAGATCTGAAAGATGAGACTCCCGAAGCGCTGAAAAAAGAGCGCCTGGCCGCCCTTCAGCACAGACTGAACCAGCAGGGTTTCGAGATCAGCCGACAGATGGTCGGCAGCATCCAGCGCATCCTTGTGACTGACTATTCGAAAAAAGATCCTGGCGAACTGCAGGGCCGTACCGAGAACAACCGGATCGTGAACTTCCGCTGTGACAATCCCAAGCTGATCGGCCAGTTCGCTGATGTGCACATCGACGACGCCCAGCCGCACTCGTTGCGGGGGTCATTGCTGAATTGACAGCACCGAGCACGCCGGGCCGGTAGGAGCCAACTTGTTGGCGAGGCATTGGTCCTGCGTAGCTACGGATGACGCCTCGCGAACGAGTTCGCTCCTACCGGGATTTCATTGCTGCACCGATTTACCCACAACCTTTATCAAGTCAGAGCTTTCGCACTCAGGTCACAGGGTTTATCCTTCGTTTCACCTTAATTGCCCAGGGCGGCTAAAAACGACCTTGAACGTACAAGTCGAACCACATCGTTTCACCCTCGAACCCTTCGAGGCCTATCGCTTCGCAAATCTCTGCGGGCAACTCGACGAGAATCTGCGTCTCATCGAACAGCGCCTGAATATTGAGATCCGCAATCGCGGAAATCAGTTCGAGCTGATTGGCGAGCCCACTCAAACCACCTCAGCCGAAAACCTGTTGCGCCGTCTTTATCGTGAAGCCAAAAGCTCCGAACTGTCGCCTGACATGGTCCACCTGTTCCTGCAGGAATCCGGTGTCGAAGAGCTGGACAACCATCCAGCGGCTGACCCAGGCGTGGCTCTGCGGACCAAAAAAGGCATGATTCGCCCACGTGGTTTGAATCAGCAGCGCTACGTTAAAGAAATCCTCGGCAACGACATTAACTTCGGCATCGGCCCGGCCGGTACTGGCAAGACGTACCTTGCCGTGGCCTGTGCCGTGGACGCGCTTGAGCGTGAGCAGATCCGACGCATCCTGTTGGTGCGACCGGCCGTTGAAGCAGGCGAAAAGCTCGGTTTCCTGCCCGGTGATCTGGCACAGAAAATCGACCCTTATCTGCGCCCGCTCTATGACGCACTGTACGAAATGCTGGGCTTCGAATACGTCGCCAAGCTGATCGAAAAGCAGGTCATTGAGGTCGCACCGCTGGCTTACATGCGCGGTCGCACGCTCAATAACAGCTTCATTATTCTCGATGAAAGCCAGAACACCACGGTCGAGCAAATGAAAATGTTTCTGACCCGTATCGGTTTCGGCTCAACCGCCGTGATCACTGGTGACATTACTCAGGTCGACCTGCCAAAAGGCACCAAGTCGGGTCTGACCCATGTCATTGAGGTGCTCAAGGACGTGCCGGGCATCAGTTTCACGCACTTCAAGCCCAAGGACGTGGTGCGTCACCCGCTGGTGCAGCGCATTGTCGAAGCCTACGAGCGCTTCGAAGACCGCAACAGCGACGCGCCACCCGCCACGACCAATTCCTCCCGGGAATACCGCCGCGATGCTTGAGCTGGACCTGCAAGTGGCTAGCGAAGCAAGCGTACCCAGCGAAGCCCAGTTCCGCCTTTGGTGTGAAATGGGCTTGCGCCAGCGCAGCGCCGACTCCGAGCTGACCATCCGGCTGGTGGATGAAACCGAAGGCCGTGAGCTTAATCACACGTGGCGACACAAAGATTACGCGACTAACGTTCTGTCGTTCCCGGCTGATGTGCCCGATGACATGCTGGATATTCCGCTGCTCGGCGATCTGGTCATCTGTGCCCCGGTCATTGCTCGCGAAGCGACGGAACAAGGCAAGGCGTCAGATGCGCATTGGGCGCATATGGTCATTCACGGTTGTCTGCATCTGTTGGGTTACGACCACATCGACGATGAAGAAGCCGAGGAAATGGAAGCGCTGGAACGAACGTTGCTTGAGGAGTTGGGCTATCCCGATCCTTATGCCGATGACGAACACGACGAACCTCCACATTCAGCAATACCAAGCAAGGACAACGAGTAAGGGCTATGAGCGAAGATCGATCGAGCAACGGGCAAAAGTCATGGCTGGGTAAGCTCACCCAGGCTTTTGCCCATGAGCCGAAAAACCGCCAGGAGCTGCTTGAGCTGCTGCGCGAAGCCCATCAGAACAAGCTGCTGGACAGCGAAGCGCTGGCCATCGTCGAAGGCGCCATTCAGGTCGCTGACCTGCAAGTCCGGGACATCATGGTCCCGCGCTCGCAAATGATCAGCATCAAGGCCAGCCAGACGCCGCGGGAGTTCCTGCCCGCCGTCATCGATGCCGCCCACTCCCGTTATCCAGTGATCGGCGAAAGCCACGATGATGTACTCGGTGTGCTGCTCGCCAAAGACCTGCTTCCGTTGATCCTCAAGGAAGACGGCGGCGAAGGCGATATCAAGAACCTGCTGCGCCCTGCCACCTTCGTTCCGGAATCCAAGCGCCTGAACGTGCTGCTGCGTGAATTCCGTGCCAACCACAATCACATGGCCATCGTCATTGACGAATATGGCGGTGTGGCCGGTTTGGTGACCATCGAAGACGTGCTGGAACAGATCGTTGGCGATATCGAAGACGAGCACGATGTCGAGGAAGACAGCTACATCAAACCGCTGCCCAGCGGCGACTTCCTGGTCAAGGCGCTCACGCCTATCGAAAGCTTCAACGAGTTCTTCGACAGCGAGTTCTCCGATGATGAATTCGACACGGTGGGTGGCCTGGTGATGAATGCTTTTGGACATCTGCCCAAGCGTAATGAAATCACCGTGATTGGCGCGTACCGTTTCCGGATTCTCAACGCTGACAGCCGTCGTATCCACTTGCTGCGCTTGAGCCCTGTCACACGCTCGTAATGCTATCTCCGCTTTAAGGAATGTAAATGCGCTGGATCACCCACCCCGGCTGGCCCGGTAACCTGCTGGCCGTGGTGGCTGGCGCGCTTACCACCTTCGCCCTTGCCCCCTACGATATCTGGCCGCTGGCTCTGGCTGCGCTGGCCCTGTTTTATCTCGGCCTGCGCAATCTGAGCCCTCGTCAGGCGCTGGGTCGTGGCTGGTGCTTCGGTTTTGGCCTGTTCGGCGCCGGCACCAGTTGGATCTACGTCAGTATCCATAACTTCGGCGGCGCTTCGGTGCTGCTCGCCGGGTTCCTGATGCTGCTGTTCATTGCCTGCATCGCCTGGTTCTTCGCCCTTCCCGCCTGGCTTTGGGCCCGCTGGATTCGCCGCAACGAAGCACCGCTGGCCGACGCACTGGCTTTCGCTGCCTTGTGGCTGGTTCAGGAGGCATTTCGCGGCTGGTTCCTCACCGGTTTCCCGTGGCTCTACTCCGGTTACAGCCAGCTTGACGGCCCACTTGCAGGCCTCGCACCGCTTGGCGGGATGTGGCTGGTGTCCTTCGCGCTGGCGTTGACTGCTGCGCTGCTGTGCAATCTTTCACGGTTACGGGCACGCAAGTCCTTTCTGGCGGTTGGCGTGGTGTTGCTGGTCGCGCCCTGGATTACCGCGCTCGCGTTGAAAAAACATGCCTGGACATCCCCCGCTGGTGCGCCACTGAAAGTGGCCGCCATTCAGGGCAATATCGAACAGCACATGAAGTGGGACCCCGAGCAGCTTAATGCGCAGTTGGCGCTTTATCGCGACATGACCTTCCGTTCGCAGCAGGCTGATCTGATCATCTGGCCGGAAACGGCGGTGCCGGTACTCAAAAGTTCTGCCGAGGGCTACCTGAAGATGATCGGGCAGTTCGCGACAGAACGCGGTTCGGCGCTGATTACCGGCGTCCCGCTGCGTGAAACTAATGATCGCGGCAGCTACAGCTATTACAACGCAATCACCGTAGTCGGTGAGGGCCAAGGCACCTACATGAAGCAGAAGCTGGTGCCCTTTGGCGAATACGTTCCTTTACAGGACTTGTTGCGTGGCCTGATCGCCTTCTTTGACCTGCCGATGTCCGACTTTGCGCGCGGCCCCAGCGATCAGGCAATGCTGCAAGCCAAGGGCTACCAGATCGCGCCGTTCATTTGCTATGAAGTGGTGTATCCGGAATTCGCCGCCGGGCTTTCGGCGCAAAGCCAGCTGTTGCTGACAGTGAGTAACGACACCTGGTTCGGCACCTCTATCGGCCCGCTTCAACACCTGCAAATGGCGCAGATGCGGGCACTGGAAGCAGGTCGCTGGATGATCCGCGCTACCAACAATGGCGTGACGGCGCTGATCGACCCGTTCGGCAAGATCACCACGCAGATCCCGCAATTCGAGCGTGGCGTGATGTATGGCGAAGTTGTCCCTATGCAGGAATTGACACCTTACCTGCGCTGGCGCTCATGGCCACTGGCGATTGTCTGTGCACTGCTGATTGGCTGGGCACTGGTGGCGAGCCGGATTTCCAAGACGGTTTGATTACACCTTTGGATGAGATTTCTGTGGGCGCGGTGCTTGCCCGCGATAAGTCTGGACGCGGTTCACGTTAGAATTGCGCGGCCCTTATCGCGGGCAAGCACCGCTCCCACAGGGAATCGCATTTCAGCAATAGCTATGGGTACACAAACGGGTACACCAGCAACCCCGCCGCTTCATTAAGCAACTGTCCGCTTTGCCAGATCGCTCGGCTTTCCGGCAGCCAGCCGCCAAAGACGCGGGCGTTGTCGGCACTTAAAAAGCCAACGGGTGCGCCAACGACGGTAAACCCGGCTTTTTCAAAGCTCCATATGGAGCGTGGCATGTGCCAGGCCTGAGTCACGATCACCACCCGCTTGATACCCAAAGGCTGCAACATGGCCGCCGTCATCGTCGCGTTCTCCCAGGTCGTACGACTCAAGCCTTCCTGCCAGCGAACCTGCACACCGAAGTCGTTTTCCAAAGACTCAGCCATGATGGCCGCCTCACTCGGCGGTTCGCCGTAATGCAGGCCACCCGTGGTCAGGATCGGCAGGCCGGATGCCTTGGCCAGCCTGGCTGCATAGCGCATACGCTCAAGTGCTACGCCCGTTGGAATGTCAGCCCCCCAACTCGGATCATTACGTTCGCGGCCCGACCCGAGAATTACAATCGCGTCAGCTCGTTGCGCCAGGGTTGCCCATTCGCCAAGTGGCAGAGGAGGAACCGTCTCGATCCCGCGCGCCGCAGTCTCCACAACCACTGGCAAACTCATCAGCCACAGTCCGCCCAGCCCCATGGCAAAACAGAGTGCGGCGAGACGCGGCCGGGCACGACGCAAACAAAACGCCACCAGCAACAGCAGAAAGAAAATACCGGGTGGTAAAGCGATTGCTTTGAGCAAATAGCGGACAGGCATCGGGCATCTCCAGAAGATGCCCGAAGCCTAGAAGGATTGACGCCAAGCAACAATGCTTAAGATGCAGGCCCGCAGCCCGCGGAGGTTAACGCCTGAATAGATTGCTCGAACTGTGACGGTTCAACTTCGCCAATGACATGGCTCGCTTCTTGTCCTTCAGCCAGATCACCTTGGCTGAAGAGGACGGCACCGATGCCGCCTCAGCGGGCTCCCGTGAAACGATGACACGCCCTGGCACATCAGGGCTCTCTTGACCACTTACCGAAACGGCTGCGTTATTCAGATAGGATTCAATCAAATCGAACTCGGCACGACTCAAGCCACGGAGTTCAAGCTCCTCAGGCCACTCGTCACGAAGTCGCACTGCAATATCTGCCGTTTCCAGAGCAAGGCCCAGCCGATTGATCAATCGCTCGTACAGATCATGGGTTGTATCTATGTGCTGCAGCTCTGTCATCCGCTCACCTCATCGAAGATAAAACATACCCTCGTCCTTGAGCTTAGCGCCGCTGTCAAAACCGGTGCATTGCTGCGACAAACGGCGGCTGACTGCCGCTGAACTGGCCCTCTCAAGCAAACGGCCATGCAAATCAGGGTTTCCCTCGATAGTCGGCGCTCATGTATGCTACGGCGCTTCCTGTAATTCCACTTCCGCTCGCTCGAGCCCGAAAGCACCGCACAGGCAGTTTCCATTGTCCGGCAGCGGTGCCGACCTGAATCGGCGATGCAACGAAGAGGTCAAGGGTCACCAATCTTTAGTAAAAAGTAGCCATGCACGAACTCTATCAGCCCCGTGAAATCGAAGCCGCCGCCCAAACCTTCTGGGACGAGCAAAAGTCTTTTGAAGTCAGTGAACAGCCAGGCAAGGACACTTTCTATTGCCTATCGATGTTTCCTTACCCTAGCGGCAAGCTACACATGGGGCACGTGCGTAACTACACCATTGGTGACGTGATCGCTCGCTACCAACGCATGCAAGGCAAGAACGTCCTGCAGCCAATGGGCTGGGACGCATTCGGCATGCCGGCAGAAAACGCCGCGATGAAAAACAACGTCGCGCCTGCCAAATGGACCTACGAAAACATCGCCTACATGAAGACCCAGCTGAAAAGCCTCGGTCTGGCGATCGACTGGTCCCGCGAAGTCACCACCTGTAAGCCGGACTACTACCGCTGGGAACAGTGGCTGTTCACGCGCCTGTTCGAAAAAGGCGTGATCTACCGCAAGAACGGCACCGTGAACTGGGACCCGGTTGACCAGACCGTTCTGGCCAACGAACAAGTCATCGACGGTCGTGGCTGGCGTTCGGGCGCGATCATCGAGAAGCGCGAAATTCCGATGTACTACTTCAAGATCACCGCTTATGCGGATGAACTGCTGGAGAGTCTCGACGAGCTGCCGGGCTGGCCCGAGCAGGTCAAAACCATGCAACGCAACTGGATTGGCAAATCCCGTGGCATGGAAGTGCAGTTCCCGTACGATCAGGCTTCCATCGGTGAAGCGGGCGCACTGAAAGTCTTCACGACCCGTCCGGACACCCTGATGGGCGCGACTTATGTCGCCGTTGCAGCCGAACACCCGCTGGCTACACTGGCCGCGCAGAACCATCCGCAGTTGCAAGCCTTCATCAACGAATGCAAAAGCGGCAGCGTCGCCGAAGCGGACGTTGCTACCCAGGAAAAGAAAGGTCTGCCGACCTCGCTGTTCGTCGAGCACCCACTGACCGGCGAAAAGCTGCCTGTCTGGGTCGCCAACTACGTGCTGATGCATTACGGCGATGGCGCAGTCATGGCAGTTCCTGCACACGACGAACGTGACTTCGAATTCGCCTCCAGGTACGACCTGCCGATCAAGGCCGTAGTCCGTACCAGCGCTGGCGACGAAACACCTGCACCGTGGCAGGCGGCTTACGGCGAGCACGGCACGCTGATCAACTCCGGCGAGTTCGATGGTCTGGATTTCGCTGCCGCATTCGACGCGATGGAAGCAGCACTGACCAAGAAGAATCTCGGTCAATCCCGCACCCAATTCCGTTTGCGCGACTGGGGCATCAGCCGTCAGCGTTACTGGGGCTGCCCGATCCCGATCGTCCACTGCGACGCGTGCGGCGACGTGCCGGTCCCGGAAGATCAACTGCCCGTTGTACTGCCTGAAAACGTAGTACCCGATGGCGCAGGATCGCCATTGGCGCGCATGCCTGAGTTCTACGAGTGCAGCTGTCCGAAATGCGGCGCACCGGCCAAGCGTGAAACCGACACCATGGACACCTTCGTGGAGTCCTCGTGGTATTACGCTCGTTACGCCTCGCCTCACTACGAAGGCGGTCTGGTCGATCCTGCTGCAGCCAACCACTGGCTGCCGGTTGACCAGTACATTGGTGGTATCGAACACGCCATCCTTCACCTTCTGTATGCGCGCTTCTTCCATAAATTGATGCGCGACGAAGGCCTGGTGACCTCGAACGAACCGTTCAAGAACCTGCTGACTCAGGGCATGGTCATCGCCGAAACCTACTATCGCCTTGAAGCCAACGGCAGCAAGACCTGGTTCAACCCGGCCGATGTCGAACTCGAACGCGACAGCAAAGCCAAGATCGTCGGCGCCAAACTGATCAGCGACGGCCTGCCCGTCGAGATCGGTGGCACCGAGAAAATGGCCAAGTCGAAGAACAATGGCGTTGACCCTCAGTCGATGATCGACCAATACGGTGCGGATACCTGCCGCCTGTTCATGATGTTCGCCTCGCCACCCGACATGAGCCTGGAATGGTCAGACTCCGGCGTTGAAGGCTCGCATCGCTTCCTGCGTCGCGTCTGGCGCCTGGCGCAGAGCCACGTGAGTCAAGGCTTGCCAGCAGCGCTGGACACCGCCGCGCTGGATGACGGCCAGAAAGTCGTTCGTCGTGCGATCCATCAGGCGATCAAGCAGGCCAGCCAGGACGTCGGTCAGCATCAAAAATTCAACACCGCCATTGCTCAGGTAATGACGCTGATGAACGTGCTGGAAAAAGCGCCACAGGCCTCCGCTCAGGATCGCGCCCTGATTCAGGAAGGTCTGGAAACAGTTGTTCTGCTGTTGGCACCGATCACGCCGCACATCAGCCATGAGCTGTGGAATCAGTTGGGCCACAGCACGCCTGTCATCGATGCTGGCTGGCCGGTTCTGGATCAGACTGCATTGGTCCAGGACAGCCTGCAACTGGTCATTCAGGTGAACGGCAAGTTGCGCGGTCAGATCGAAATGCCAGCCAGCGCTACCCGCGAAGAAGTCGAAGCGGCTGCCCGCGCCAACGAAAACGTACTGCGCTTCGTCGATGGCCTGACCATCCGCAAAGTCATCGTAGTGCCCGGCAAACTGGTCAATATCGTCGCAAGCTGATGGGATCGAGCGCCCGACAATGATCGGGCGCTGAACATATTTCCTGGGCTCGCACAGTCGGCCCAAACGGATTCAAGGGGAGCATCAAGATGATCAAACGCAATCTGCTGGTTATGGGCCTCGCCGTACTGTTGAGCGCCTGCGGTTTCCAGCTGCGTGGCACCGGCGCAAACCAGTTGTCCATCAAGGAACTGGACGTCAGCGCACGTGATGCCTACGGCAAAACAGTGGTGCAACTGCGCCAGGTTCTGGAAGGCAGTGGTGTGAAAATCTACACCGGCGCACCCTACAAGCTGGTGATTCTCAACGAACAGGAAACCCAACGTTCCGCAAGCTCCTCGGGTTCGGGCCGTTCAGCTGAGTACACGTTGAACACAACACTTAACTATCAAATCAACGGCACCCAGAACCGAGAGTTGCTGCAACGCAAGGTACAGATCGAAAAGGTCTACGTGCATGACGGCAACAACCTGATCGGTTCTGATATGCAGTCTGCGCAAGTTCGTGACGAGATGCGTAGTGACGTGATCCAGAGCCTGATGGCCCAGTTGCAACAACTGACGCCAGCGCAACTGGATGAACTGCAGGCCAAGGCCGACGCCGTTGCCAAGGCAGAAGCGGACGCACTGGAAGCAGCTCAACGTATTCGCGATGAAACGCCGCAACAGTCGCCGATCGAAATCCCGTCTCGTTAAAATGTTCGGGGCCAGCGTCTAGCTGGCCCCGGCACATATCCGTTTGAAATGCATTCCCCAGTAGGAGCCAACTTGTTGGCGAGACGCCGGGCCTGCGTAATCAGAACTACCGCCTCGCCAACAAGTTGGCTCCTACAGGGACCGTGTTTGCTGCTTGAAAGCGCGGTATCAGGGACACCGAGGAATTTCATATGAAACTCGCCCCCGCCCAACTCGGCAAACACCTGCAAGGCACGCTCTCGCCCGTCTACGTGGTGAGCGGCGATGACCCGCTGCTGTGTCAGGAAGCTGCCGATGCGATTCGCGCCGCCGCCCGGCAGCAAGGTTTTGACGAACGTCAGGTCTTCAGCGCCGACTCCAGTTTCGACTGGGGCACATTGCTGCAGGCTGGCGCGAGCATGTCGCTGTTCGCCGAGCGCCGACTGCTTGAGCTGCGCCTGCCCTCCGGGAAACCTGGAGATAAAGGCGCTGCCGCCTTGATGGAGTACTGCGCTCGTCCAGCCGACGACACGCTGCTATTGATCAGCTTGCCGAAACTCGATGGCAGCGCGCAGAAAACCAAATGGGGTAAAGCACTGGTCGAAGGGGCGCAGACCCAGTTCGTGCAAATCTGGCCGGTAGATGCCGGGCAATTACCGCAATGGATTCGCCAGCGCCTGTCTCAATCCGGGTTGGCAGCCACTCAAGATGCAGTCGAATTGATCGCAGCCCGAGTGGAAGGCAATCTGCTGGCCGCAGCTCAGGAAATCGAAAAGCTCAAGCTGATGGCCGAAGAAGGCCAGATCACGGTCGAGACCGTGCAGGCAGCCGTCGCTGACAGCGCACGTTTCGATGTCTTCGGGCTGACCGACGCCATCCTCAACGGTGAAGCTTCGCACGCGCTGCGGATGCTTGAAGGCCTGCGCGGCGAAGGCGTTGAGCCGCCAGTTATCCTTTGGGCCCTGTCCCGCGAGCTCCGAGTGCTGGCCAACCTTGCACTGCAATTCAGTCAGGGCATGCCATTGGACAAAGCGTTCAGCTCAGCCCGACCGCCCATCTGGGACAAGCGCAAACCACTGATGAGCAAGGCACTGCAACGCTATTCCGCCAAGCGCTGGGCCGAACTGCTGATGGATGCGCAACGCATTGATGCGCAGATCAAAGGCCAGGCGGTTGGCTCGCCGTGGAGCAGCCTGAGCCGCTTGTCGCTGTTGATGGCCGGACAGCGTTTGGCGCTGCCAGCGGAGTAAATTCGCCCACAGGTGAAACGCGTTTCCTGTGGGAGCCGGGCTTGCCCGCGATGAACGATGACGCGATAGGTCTGTTGCACCGAGGTGTTTGTATCGCGGGCAAGCCCTGCTCCCACTGGGACTGGATTTGCTGGCAAACAGATTCCCCTCCAAAGATTTGCCAGCGATAGCGCAGATCAATTAGACACTGCCCTGTCTTGGGTCGATCATTCGCGCCGCTTACTTAACAGCCGAGAGAACATCACCATGAAAAAGCCTAAACGGCCCAACAAAGCCAAATCCATAATTGCCCAGCCATTGTTCCGCAGCCGCCAGGAACAACCCGGCAAAGGCAAAGGCAGCTACCGCCGCGAAGCCTTCCAGTCTAAAAGCTGGGAGGCTTCTTACTTTCTGGCTGCCTGAAACATCGCGACAGTTCCTCGAGGTCCTTTCGGGCCTGCAGGCATGGTAAGGTCTGCATCTACCGGTAATACCTTGGACCCAAGCATGCCCTCTTGTTTTTTCCGACGTTGGCAAATGCGCCAAATGATCGCTGCCTCCAGCCTTATCCTGTTAGTTGCCTGCGCGGAAAAACCGACAGCAGCCGACGCCACGCCTCTTCCACGCGTTATCACAACGCCGCTGGCCTCACCGGCTCCAGCCATTGCTGTGGATGACAATCTCGATATCCTGCCGACCATGAGTTTCGCCGACTGGCAGACTGCCTTCCGTGCGCAAGCGCTCAAGGCAGGTATCAGACCAGACATTTTCGACCGTGCCTTCGCAGGCGTGACACCGGACATGAAAGTGGTGAAAGCCGACCGCAGCCAGCCAGAATTTACCCGCCCGGTGTGGGAATATCTGGACGGTGCGATCTCTGACGCTCGGGTGCGAAAGGGGCAAGCGTTGCTCAACCAATATGCTGGCGTGCTGCAAACCATCGAGCAGCGTTACGGCGTAGATCGTAATGCTTTGGTTGCAGTGTGGGGCATGGAGAGTAATTTCGGGCAGTTCCAGGGCTCTCAATCGGTGATTCGCTCACTGGCGACGCTGGCTTATGAGGGTCGCCGTCGCAGCTTCGCTCAAGATCAATTGCTGGCCGCACTGCAGATTCTGCAACAGGGTGATATAGCGCCTGAGCAGATGATCGGTTCCTGGGGCGGAGCCATGGGCCAGACGCAGTTCATCCCGACCACATACAACACCCACGCCGTGGATTTCGATGGCGACGGTCGCCGGGACATCTGGAACAGCGCTCCGGACGCCCTCGCGTCCACCGCGCACTACCTGCAAAGCTCCGGCTGGCAGACGGGCCAGCCTTGGGGCTATGAAGTCAAACTCGCCAATGGCTTCGACTATGCACTGGCTGATGCCTCGACCCGCAAGAGCCTGGCTGAATGGCAGCGACTGGGCCTGACGTTGCCTAACGGCAGCGCCCTGCCAGCCACCGCTCTACAGCAACAAGCCGCACTGTTGCTACCGGCCGGTTACAAAGGCCCGGCGTTTCTGGTGATGGATAATTTCCGCGCGATCCTGCGGTACAACAACTCTTCGTCTTATGCGCTGGCCATCGGGCTGTTGTCGGGAAGATTCCAGGGGGGTGGCATTGTTGAAGGAAGCTGGCCCCGCGCAGACGTCCCTCTGAGCCGTTCTGAGCGCATGGAGCTGCAAAGCCTGCTCTCGGCCAGCGGTTACGATGCAGGCAACCCGGACGGCATCATCGGCGCCAATACACGCAAAGCCATTCGCAGCGCCCAACAGGCGTTGGGCTGGCCAGCGGATGGGTATCCGACACAGGAATTGCTGCAAAACCTGCGCAAGCCTTGAGACAAAGGAGAGTCGTGGAACCGGCTTTAGCCGGGAAGGCTGCATTTCCAACGATACAAATGTCGTGAATGTAACGCCCTCTTCCCGGCTAAAGCCGGTCCCACGTCCCAACAAAAAAACGGGCCGGATAGTGATATCCGGCCCGTTTTGTCCTTAGCTCAAACGATCAACGCTTAACGCGTCAGACCATCGCCTTGACTGCGATCTTGGCCTGCTCGTCGGCGTGGTACGAAGAACGTACCAACGGACCGGACGCCACGTTCTTGAAGCCCATCTTGTAACCTTCCTCGGCGAACCAGGCGAAGGTGTCCGGGTGCACGAAACGCTGCACCGGCAAGTGGCTGCGGGAAGGTTGCAGGTATTGACCCAGGGTCAACATGTCGATGTCGTGCTCGCGCATGCGCTGCATAACCTCGATGACTTCCTCATCGGTTTCGCCCAGCCCAAGCATCAAACCGGATTTGGTCGGTACGTGCGGGACCATTTGCTTGAAACGCTGCAGCAGGGTCAACGACCACTGGTAGTCCGAACCCGGGCGCGCTGCTTTGTACAGACGTGGCACGGTTTCCAGGTTGTGGTTGAACACATCCGGCGGCTCGGCGGCAGTGATTTCCAGTGCAACGTCCATACGGCCACGATAGTCCGGAACCAGCGTTTCCAGCTGCACGTTTGGCGACAGCTTGCGGATCTCACGGATGCAGTCGGCGAAATGCTGGGCACCGCCGTCACGCAAATCATCGCGGTCAACGGAAGTGATCACCACGTACTTGAGACGCAAATCAGCAATGGCAACGGCCAGGTTGGTCGGCTCGTTGACGTCCAGCGCCTTCGGACGACCATGGCCCACATCGCAGAATGGGCAGCGACGCGTGCAGATGTCGCCCATGATCATGAAGGTCGCAGTGCCGCCGGAGAAGCACTCACCCAGGTTCGGGCAGGAAGCCTCTTCGCAAACGCTGTGCAGCTTGTGCTTGCGCAACAGTTGCTTGACGCGATCAACCTCAGGAGAGACCGGGATACGGACGCGGATCCAGTCAGGCTTTTTCGGCAGATCGACGGTTGGAATGATCTTCACCGGGATACGCGCAACTTTCTCCGCACCACGCAGCTTCACGCCAGCCTCAACCTTAGGGCGAGGCGCACGCTCGGAAACGTCGACGGTTGGGATCAAGGTTTGTACGGCGTTATCCGCAATATCAGTCGCAGTAGTCATAATCAGTCGATTCCGCCCGTTAGGGTCGTCTGCTCAGCATAGTCGAGGTGCTTGACGAGCTGCGCACGCAGCCGGGCACTTACCTCGGCAAATTCAATCGGGCCTGCATGATCGCACAGTTGGGTCATTGCCAGCCCGGCGTATCCACAGGGATTAATCCGTCGAAAGGGCTCAAGGTCCATGTCGACGTTAAGCGCCAGACCATGGAATGAGCAACCGTGGCGAATTCGCAGTCCCAGGGACGCGATCTTCGCTCCATCGACATAAACACCCGGTGCGTCAGCCTTGGCTGCGGCCGTTACACCGTAACTGGCCAGCAAATCGATCAGGCTATTCTCGATCCGGGTCACCAGATCACGCACACCGAAACCAAGGCGCCTGACATCAAGCATCAGGTAGACCACCAGTTGGCCGGGGCCATGATAGGTCACTTGGCCGCCACGATCGACCTGTACCACCGGAATATTACCCGGTAATAGCAAATGTTCGGGTTTGCCGGACTGTCCCTGAGTGAAAACCGGTGCATGCTGCACCAGCCAGATCTCGTCCTGAGTGTCTTTACCGCGCTGGTCGGTAAAGCGCTGCATTGCATGCCAGGCCAGTTCGTAATCGATCTGCCCCAGCTCTCGAACGCCCAGCATTGCAGCCATCAGAGCACCATGTGCACGCGACCCGTAGCGCGCAGTGCGCTATTGATGTCACGCAGTTGGTCTTCCCCTGTGGCAACGATGTGCAGCTGGACCGTGGTGTATTTTCCGTTGCTGCTCTGGCGCTCGGCACGGGTCGTCATGTCAACCTTGGCGTATTTGGCCAGGATTTCAATCACGAGATCGGTGAATCCAACACCGGTATCGCCGATCACTTTGATCGGATAGTCATCGCAGGGGAATTCGATTTTGTGCGACTTGACGTCGGAATCTGTCATGGCAGTAAAGGTCTCACAAGCCGTGAAGACGGAAACGCGCCCACTCAGGGTATGAGTGGGCGCGTCGTGGTCAGCGTTGTACTGTAATCAGTTGAACAAGCCGAAGAAGAACAGGCGAATGCTATCCCACACGCGGCGGAAGATGCCACCTTCCTCGACAGCGTCGAGGGCAATCAGGTTAGCGGTATGGACGACTTTGTCTTCCATTTTCACTTCAACCTTGCCGATCACGTCGCCTTTGGCGATTGGCGCAACCAGTTGCGGGTTCATGGTCATGCTGGCGGTCAGCTTCTTCATCTCGCCTTTTGGCATGGTCATGCTCAGGTCTTCAGCCAGGCCAGCCTTGATTTGACGCTCGGTGCCTTTCCAGACGGTTGCCTGAGCCAGCTCAGTGCCCTTCTGGTAGAAGTTCTGGGTTTCGAAGAAACGGAAGCCGTAAGTCAGCAGCTTCTGGGTTTCAGCAGCACGGGCCTGCTCGCTCGAAGTACCGAATACCACCGCGATCAGACGCATGCCATCACGAACGGCGGAAGACACCATGCAATAACCCGCTTCATCGGTGTGGCCTGTTTTCAGACCATCAACGGTCTTGTCGCGCCACAGCAGCAGATTGCGGTTAGGTTGCTTGATGTTGTTCCAGAAGAACTCTTTCTGCGAGTAGATCGCATAGTGAGCCGGGTCTTCATGAATGATCGCGCGTGCCAGGATCGCCATGTCGTGAGCCGAGGAGTAATGCTCCGGGTTCGGCAGGCCTGTCGGGTTCATGAAGTGACTGTTGGTCATGCCCAGATCGGCAGCAGTCTTGTTCATCATGTCGGCGAACGCGTCTTCGCTGCCGGCGATGTGCTCGGAGAGCGCTACGCTGGCGTCATTGCCCGACTGAATGATGATCCCGTGCAGCAAGTCGCTGACAGTCACCTGGCTGCCGACTTTGATGAACATCCGGGAGCCACCGGTACGCCAGGCGTTCTCACTGACGGTCACCGGGTCGTTCTCGCCGATCTGCCCACGACGAATTTCCAGGGTCGCGATATAGGCGGTCATCAGTTTGGTCAGACTGGCAGGCGCCAAACGCTGGTCGCCATTGTTCTCGACCAGAACGTTACCGCTGCTCGCGTCCATCAGCACATAGGCTTTGGCAGCCAGTTGCGGAGCGGAAGGCGTCATCTGCTCGGCGGCCCAGGCAGCCGGAGTGATGATCAGCGGTACAAGCAGGCACAAGCGTTTTGCAAAGGTGGTGATGTTCATCCGTCTCTCGAAATTGCTAATGGGCAAACATGCCCTCGCGGGCAAAGCTTAACGGGCCGATGGAAGCGGTGACGCTCACAACGACCGGCGGTGCCAGGCTCTAATCCTGGCCCATGAACCGCCTGTTTGACAGACAGACTCATGGACAATTGACTGCGCGGTTTGCTCTGGTGGCAATCAGTCCGGCAGCCAACTGTAAAACCAATCCGTCCCGAATAGCGCTGTGGGACGTAAGCGGCTCTTAATCCAGTGTCACGACGCTAGGCTGGCCCAGATTGGCCGACCTTACGCTGTTTTGCATTTGCTGGGCTTCACCCTGAGTCTCGATCGGCCCCATTCGAACTCGATAGAGCGTCTGTTGATTGCGGGCTATCGAACTCACGAACACCGGAGCCCGAACCATTCCGCTCAATTTCGACCTCAGGAGCTCCGCAGCGTCCGGGTTGGCGAACGCGCCCACCTGGAGATACAGCCCAGAGACTGGTACGGAAGCGTTTTTTTTTGCGTCAAACGGCACCGCAGGCGCAGCGTGCTGTTGCGGCGGCGGCGTGTACTGCTCGATAGTCCCGGCGGATGCTATCAACGCTGGTGCTGCAGCTTGCGGAATGGCTTGCGGCTGATTCGGCAACAGCGGCGCAGGACGCCCATTCTGCGCCAGCCATACTTGTGGATCGATACCTTCGACCTTCACCCGCGCCGTACCGGTCTCGGCATAGCCGAGCTTCTTGGCGGCAGCGTAGGACAAGTCGATGATGCGATCCGAATAGAACGGCCCGCGATCGTTGACGCGCAGGATCACCGTGCGGTTGTTGTCCAGATTAGTCACTTTTACATAGCTGGGCAGCGGCAGCGTCTTGTGTGCCGCGCTCATGCCATACAGGTCATAAACCTCGCCGTTGGCGGTGTTCTGGCCGTGGAACTTGGTGCCGTACCAGGACGCAGTGCCCGAGGCGACATAATTCCGGGAGTCCTGGATAGGGAAATAGGTTTTGCCCAGCACGGTATAAGGGTTGGCCTTGTACGGGCCGGTGTGCAGGCTCGGAGTAGCATCCGGAATACGCGAGATATCCACGTCCCACCAGGGCGCGCCATCTTTATGCGCACGGTTGATGTCCAGGCCCGGAGGCGAAGAAATACCGGCGGTGCCCTTCTGGACAGGACGACTTGGAGACGAACAACTGACCACCAGCAATGACAGCGAAGCCAGCGCTATCAACTTCAACGATGTAACCATCGGCAATGCCCGCATTACTTGACGCCCCGAGCTTGAACCAACAATTCAGACAGCTGATGAACACTCATGGCGTACATCACACTGCGGTTATAGCGAGTGATTGCATAAAAATTCTTCAAACCCATCCAGTATTCAGGTCCGTTTTCGCCTTCCAGCTTGAATGCGGTCACTGGCAAGTCGTCGCGCAGCGCATCATGACTCGACCACCCCAAGGCTCGCAACTCCCCAACGTTCTTTACCGGATCAATGCCCGGTGTGAGGCCTTCATCGACACGTTCACCGCGCACGCTCGCCAGGCTGACAACCGGCTCGCCCGCCACCCAGCCATGCTGCTTGAAGTAACTGGCCACGCTGCCAATAGCATCATCCGGATCGGTCCAGATATTGATGTGCCCGTCGCCGTCGAAATCCACGGCGTAGGCCCGGAAGCTGCTCGGCATGAACTGCGGCAGCCCCATCGCACCAGCATATGAGCCCTTGAGGGTCAGCGGATCAACCTGTTCTTCCCGGGCCAGCAGCAAGAACTCGCGCAGCTCCTTGCGGAAGAAGTCGGCACGCGGCGGGTAGTCGAAGCCCAGCGTAGACAGTGCATCGATCACTCGATAGTTGCCGGTATTACGCCCGAAAAAGGTTTCGACACCAATAATCGATACGATGACCTGAGCCGGAACGCCATATTCCTGTTCCGCGCGTGTGAGCGCAGCTTCGTGCTGACGCCAGAAGTCCACACCTCGCGCAATGCGCGCGTCAGTGATGAACATCGGGCGGTAGTCTTTCCACTGCTTGACCCGCTCGGCCGGACGGGAGATCGCGTCAAGAATCGCCTGTTTGCGTTCCACTTCACGAAACACTTCGATCAGTTGTTCGCCCGCAAAACCATAATCGCGAGTCATCTGGCCGACAAATTCGGCGACTTGCGGCGAACCTTCGTAATCGCCAGCGAATGCTTCTTGAACAGATCCAAGAATGCCAACCAGGCCGACCACCGGAGCATATCGAGCCCAGCTACGCACTACTTGCATTGAATTCTTCACCTTAATCAAACCTGTGCGATCCATTTACGGTGTGTATGGATCGACATCAAAACCCCAAAGGCTGACAGCAGCGTCACGAGCGAAGTTCCTCCATAACTAATGAAGGGTAACGGCACACCCACTACCGGCAACAGGCCACTGACCATACCGATGTTGACGAAAACGTAAACAAAAAATGTCATTGTCAGCGCGCCAGCGAGCAACTTGCCGAACAATGTCTGGGCCTGAGCAGTAATCACCAGCCCGCGCCCAATCAGCAGCATGTAGATCAGCAACAGTGCACAAATCCCCACCAGCCCGAACTCTTCGCCCAGTACGGCGATGATGAAGTCGGTGTGGCTTTCCGGAAGGAAGTCCAGGTGCGACTGGGTGCCGAGCAGCCAGCCTTTGCCAAATACACCGCCGGAACCGATGGCTGCTTTTGACTGAATGATGTTCCAGCCAGTGCCCAGCGGATCGCTTTCAGGGTCGAGAAAGGTCAGGACCCGCTGCTTCTGGTAGTCGTGCATGATGAAAAACCACATGGCGACGGATCCCGGGACCGCAGCGGCAATCACGCTAATAATCCAGCGCCAGCGAAGACCCGCCATGAACATCACGAACGCACCCGAGGCCAGAATCAGCAGCGAGGTGCCCAGGTCTGGCTGGCGAACGATCAACGCAAACGGAACGCCGATCATCGCCAGACTCACGCCGACATGCTTGAGCTGCGGCGGCAGGGTCCGTTTGGACAGATACCAGGCGATGGTTGCCGGCATGATGATCTTGAGAAACTCGGAAGGCTGGAAGCGGATGACCCCGGGAATATTGATCCAGCGCGTGGCCCCCATGGCGTTGTGGCCCATGACATCCACCACCACCAGCAATAACACGCCAATCACGTACAACACGGGCACCCAGCGAGCCATGAAACGCGGCTCTAACTGGGCGATGATCACCATTGCCACCAGGCCGATACCGAACGAACTCGCCTGCTTGATCAGCAGGTCCCAGTTCTTGCCACTGGCCGAATACAGCACGAACAGGCTGCCTGCCGCCAGCGTCAGCAAAAGCACCAGCAAAGGACCGTCGATATGAATGCGCTGCAGAAACGTCGCGCGGCGACGCATCACGTCTTCGCTGGACAAAATGCGGTCGAAATTACTCTTCACTGGCACTGGCCGCGGCCTCCACGGCTTGAGCGCCGCCATATTCAGGTTTGAGTGTTCCGTCAGGTTTGAGCAGCCAGGCATCCATGACCTGACGGACCACAGGGGCCGCAACACCTGAGCCGGATTCGCCGTTTTCGACCATGACCGAAACCACAATCTTTGGATCATTGGCCGGGGCAAAGCCTACAAACAGCGCGTGGTCGAGGTGACGTTCCTGAACCTTGGAGCGGTCGTACTTCTCGCCCTGCTTGATTGCCACCACCTGGGCGGTGCCGCTTTTGCCAGCGATCAGGTATTGAGCACCGAGTGCGGCCTTGCGCGCTGTCCCCCGCGCGCCATGCATAACCTGCTGCATGCC
The DNA here is from genome assembly GCF_900187575.1 of Pseudomonas sp. Irchel 3A5. Classification (NCBI taxonomy): domain Bacteria; kingdom Pseudomonadati; phylum Pseudomonadota; class Gammaproteobacteria; order Pseudomonadales; family Pseudomonadaceae; genus Pseudomonas; species Pseudomonas sp. Irchel 3A5. The sequence goes on from NZ_FYDU01000015.1 coordinate 85,754, forward strand.
GTGATTGACCTTGTCCCAGTCAGAGGGGTTACGCAACACGATATTGGGCATCGGATTTTCATCAACCGGCTTCTCGCCCTCGATGCTTTTGGCCAGATGCGGTCGGTTCCACACGCCTCTGTTGGCAACCAGCGCGGTGGCCTGGGCCAGTTGCAATGGCGTGGCCTGCATGTAGCCCTGGCCGATCCCGAGAATCAGTGTTTCACCCGGGAACCACGCCTGACGACGGGTCGCACGCTTCCAGTCGCGGGATGGCATCAGGCCGGGAGACTCTTCAAACATATCCAGCGACACTTTTTGCCCGATACCAAACTTGTTCATGTACGCGGAGAGCCGATCGATGCCCAGCTTGTGGGCCAGATCGTAGAAATAGGTATCGTTGGAACGCATGATCGCGGTATCCAGGTCCACATAGCCATCGCCGGTGCGGTTCCAGTTTCGGTATTTATGATCGTAATTGGGCAGTTGGTAATAACCTGGGTCGAACACTCGACTTGAGGCTGTCACCACACCCGCGTCCAGCCCGGCAATTGCCACAGCCGGTTTGATAGTCGAACCGGGCGGATACAGGCCGCGCAGAATCCGGTTGAACAGCGGCCGATCGATGGAATCACGCAACTCGGCATAAGCCTTGAAACTGATACCGGTTACAAACGGATTGGGGTCGAAGCTCGGCGCACTGACCATCGCCAGCACCTCGCCGTTCCTCGGGTCCATGGCCACAACTGCGCCACGACGCCCTGCGAGGGCGGCTTCGGCCGCTTCCTGAAGCTTGATGTCCAGGCTGAGGACGATGTCCTTGCCGGGCACCGGATCAGTCCGCTTGAGCACGCGCAATACACGACCACGGGCGTTGGTTTCGACCTCTTCGTAGCCTACCTGCCCGTGCAACTGCTCTTCGTAGAAACGCTCGATACCGGTTTTGCCAATGTGGTGCGTACCGCTGTAGTTGACCGGATCGAGGCTCTTCAGCTCTTTCTCGTTGATCCGCCCCATATAGCCCACCGAGTGCGCAAAGTGCGGACCCTGAGGGTAGTGCCGAACCAACTGCGCCACGACTTCCACGCCGGGCAGCCTGAACTGGTTAACCGCCACGCGGGCGATCTGCTCTTCAGTCAGCTCAAACAGGATAGGCACCGGTTCAAACGGCCGCCGCCCCTGCTTCATGCGCTTTTCAAAGATCAGCCGGTCGTCCGGTGTCAGCTCCAGCACCTCGACGATGGTGTCCAGCACCTGCGCCCAGTCGCCAGAACGCTCCCGGGTCATGCTCAAACTGAAGCTGGGCCGGTTGTCAGCGATCACCACGCCATTACGATCGAAGATCAAGCCGCGGCTTGGCGGAATCGGCTGCACATGGACGCGGTTGTTTTCCGACAGGGTCGAGTGATAGTCGTACTGGATGACCTGCAGAAAATACAGCCGGGCAATCAGCACGCACACCAGCACCACGACGGCCACAGCCCCGACCACGACGCGACCCCGCACAAGGCGTGCGTCTTTCTCGTGGTCTTTTAGGCGGATCGGCTGAGACATGAGGGCGCGATGCTATTTGTGATAGGGGTGCCCGGACAGGACTGTCCAGGCGCGATAGATCTGCTCGCCGATGAGGATGCGCACCAGAGGGTGCGGCAACGTCAAGGGTGACAACGACCAGCGTTGCTCGCTGCGCGCACAGACTTCCGGGGCCAGCCCTTCCGGGCCGCCCACCATAAGGTTCACGGTGCGTGAATCAAGGCGCCAGCGGTCCAGCTCCACCGCAAGTTGCTCGGTGCTCCATGGCTTGCCGTGCACTTCCAGGGTCACGATCCGCTCGCCCGGTTGCACTTTTGCCAGCATGGCCTCGCCTTCCTGACGGATCAGACGGGCCACGTCGGCATTCTTGCCACGGGTATTGAGCGGAATCTCCACGAGGTCGAGCGCCAGTTCGGATGGCAGACGCTTGGCATATTCATGCCAGCCTTCTTCCACCCACTTGGGCATGCGCGAACCAACGGCAATCAGACGCAGACGCACAATGAGGCCTTATTCGCTTTCGTTACCCGGAGTGTGGTGCGCAGCGCTTGCAGCGCGACTCTGTTCTGCGCCCATCCACAGGCGTTCCAGGTCATAAAAAGCACGAGCAGAAGCGGTCATCATGTGCACGATGACGTCGCCCAGATCCAGAAGAACCCAATCGCTCTCGCCTTTGCCTTCTTCGCCCAGAGGCTGTGCGCCTTTGGCTTTGACGTTCTCGCGAACCTTGTCGAGCATCGCGTTGATCTGACGGTTCGAGGTACCGGTAGCGATAACCATGTAGTCAGTCAGGCTGTGCTTGTCTTTCACGTCGATGACCTGAATGTCCTGGGCTTTGACGTCTTCCAGGGCAGCCTTGGTCAGTTCAACCAGCTCTTCGCCGGAAATAGTGTGTAGTTTTTGCTTGGTCATATAAAACTCATTCAGTTCAATTGGGAGCACGGTACAGCCCGTGCTCCTCGATGTAGGCCAGTACGGCGTCTGGCACCAGAAAACGTACCGACTTACCGCTGGCCAGCAGTTGGCGGATCTGGGTGGCAGACACCGATAAAGGCGTCTGCCAGACGAATGTAATGTGCCCGCCGGGCCCCTTAAGGGCCTTCGGATCGCTGACCGCGCGGGCCGCCAGCAGATTGCGCATGGCATCCGGCGACTCGCTGTCGGCGTCCGGGCGCTGAAGCACCACTATATGGCAGTGCTCCAACAACTCCTCCCAACGATGCCAGGTGGGTAGCCCGCAAAAAGCATCCCAGCCCAGCAACAGGAACAACTGGTCCTCTGCGGCCAGTTCGGCGCGCATCGATTCCAGGGTGTCGATGGTGTACGACGGTTTGTCCCGCTTCAGTTCACGGTCATCCACCGTCAAGGGCGTCACGCCGGCCACTGCGCATTCGACCATCGCCAGACGGTCGTTTGCGCTGACACTCGGCGTGTCGCGATGAGGTGGCCTGGCGCTGGGCGTCAGGCGCAACTCATCGAGTTCAAGCAACGCGGCAACCTCAAGGGCTCCGCGCAAGTGACCGATGTGAACCGGGTCGAACGTGCCGCCCAGCATACCGATACGTTTGGGCAAGACCTCAACGGCCTCGGTTACAGCATCCGCAGGCACTGCCGCGTGCTGCACAGGTGCGCTCAAGTCAGGCTGGCTCCTGTCCGCGCAACTGGCCGTCGCCGATCACGATGTACTTCTCGCACGTCAGACCTTCCAGGCCGACCGGGCCGCGGGCGTGCAGCTTATCAGTAGAAATGCCGATCTCCGCACCCAATCCGTATTCAAAGCCATCCGCAAAGCTGGTGGGCGCGTTGACCATCACCGAACTGGAGTCGACTTCAGCCATGAAACGGCGGACCTGCCCCTGATGATCAGAAACGATGGCGTCGCTGTGATGCGAGCCATAGTGGTTGATGTGTTCGATGGCCTGATCCAGGCCGGTCACGATACGAATCGACAGAATCGCCGCCAGATACTCGGTATTCCAGTCTTCCTCGGTGGCCGGGATCGCTTCAATCAGATCGCGGGTGCGCTCGCAGCCACGCAGCTCGACGCCTTTTTCGCGGAACTGGGCAGCCATTTGAGGCAGAAATTCAGCTGCGACGGTCTGATCGACCAGCAGCGTTTCCATGGCACCACAAATCCCATAACGATAAGTCTTGGCGTTGAAGGCAATGCGCTGAGCCTTGGACAGATCAGCATGGGCGCTGACATAAACGTGGCAGATGCCGTCCAGATGCTTGATCACCGGAACACGCGCATCACGACTGACCCGCTCGATCAAACCTTTACCGCCACGTGGCACGATAACGTCCACGTACTCGGGCATGGTGATCAGCGCGCCCACGGCGGCGCGGTCAGTGGTTTCCACCACTTGCACAACGGCAGCAGGCAGCTCGGCTTCGGCCAGACCGCGCTGGACACAGGCAGCAATCGCGCGGTTGGAGTTAATCGCTTCGGAGCCGCCACGCAAAATCGTGGCGTTACCCGACTTCAGGCAGAGGCTCGCAGCATCGATGGTTACGTTCGGACGCGACTCATAGATGATTCCCACAACACCGAGCGGCACACGCATCTTGCCGACTTGAATACCTGACGGCCGAAAGCTCATGTCGCGGATCGCACCAACCGGATCGGGCAGGTTCGCTACCTGACGCAACCCGACGATCATGCTGTCGATACGTGCGGGGGTCAGGGCCAGGCGCTCGAGCATGGCAGGCTCCAGACCATTGGCGCGACCTGCGGCCAGGTCCAGATCGTTGGCAGCGGACAACTCGTCGCGGGATTCGTCCAGAGCGGCGGCGGTGGCGAGCAAGGCGCGGTTTTTCTGCGCGGTGCTGGCACGACCGATCACTCGCGAAGCTTCGCGGGCGGCGCGACCCAGGCGGGTCATGTAGTCAAGAACGGACTCAGTCATGGTCTCAGAGGTCTTGGCAGAGAAGAAAGCGGCCGATTATAGCTGTCGGGCGGCGCTAACGACAGCGGTGACAGGCGGATGGTCGATAACGGGGTGAAATAGAGCGCAGGCTTTAACTGCAGGAGATCGCCTTGTGCTCCTGACACAGCGCTGTCGCGCAGCAACCAGATGACTTGTAGGAGCTGCCGAAGGCTGCGATGGCGGTGTGTCAGGGTAAATGCTTCGCAGCCTTCGGCAGCTCCTACAGATGCAAGCAGATGTTTTGCATTGTCACATTCAGCTGCAATTAAGCCCCGCATTGATATGATCAGCGCCCGCCCCTTTTGTGTACCCCGCCATGCCGACCGCCTTGCCCGACAGCTTTTTCAACCGCGACGCCCAGGTTCTGGCGCAGGCGCTGCTGGGTAAAGTCATCAGACACAAGGTGGGTGATCTTTGGCTCGCCGCGCGAATTATCGAAACCGAAGCTTATTATTTCGCCGAAAAAGGCAGCCACGCCTCCCTCGGCTATACCGAAAAACGCAGAGCACTGTTTCTCGATGGCGGGCACATATATATGTACTACGCACGCGGCGGGGATTCGCTTAACTTCAGCGCCGAAGGGCCGGGCAACGCGGTGCTGATCAAATCAGGCCACCCATGGGTCGATGCCGTATCGGATGCCAACAGTCTGGCCCGAATGCAGCTGAACAACCCTGACGCCAGCGGCGCGCTACGTGCGCCCGAACGCTTGTGCGCAGGCCAGACACTGCTATGCAAGGCGCTGGGCCTCAAAGTGCCGATGTGGGACGCGAAACGTTTCGATGCAAATTTGTTACTCGTGGAAGATGTGGGCGAAACGCCACCCCGTATCATCCAGACCACGCGTCTGGGTATACCTCTGGGCCGTGATGAGCACCTGATGTACCGCTTCGTCGACCCTGAATACGCTCGCTTCTGCACACGGAACCCGCTGCGACGCGGTCAGGTCGAAGGGCGCGACTACTTTTATCTCGATCAAGGAAATTAACCATGGGCCAATGGCTCGACAGCATCACCGGCTGGCTGGCGGTCAATCCCTCGTGGCTGAGCGTGGCTATCTTTTTGATCGCGTTCGTTGAATGCGTAGCGATTGTCGGGATTATCGTGCCGGGGACAGTCGTACTGTTTGCCGTTGCAGCGCTGGCCGGCAGCGGGATTCTCCCGCTGGGGGAAGTCCTGCTGCTGGGTTTCCTCGGCGGCCTGTTGGGCGATGCGGTTTCCTACTTCATTGGTCGTAAATACCATCAAAACATTCGACGCCTTCCGGGCCTTCGCACCCATCCGGAGTGGATCGGCAGCGCAGAAACCTATTTCCAGCGTTACGGCATTGCAAGTCTGCTGGTCGGGCGATTCATTGGGCCGCTGCGGCCGATGCTGCCCATGGTGGCGGGCATGTTCGACATGCCGTTCCCACGCTTCGCCGCCGTAAGCGTGATCGCTGCGGTGGGCTGGTCGATTGCGTATCTGCTACCGGGCTGGGCCGCGGGCGCAGCCGTGCGTTTGCCATTGCCGGAAGGTTTCTGGCCTCAGGCAGCCGTAGTTGGCGGTGGATTGGCGATACTGATCGGCGTCGCCATCCAGACCAGTCTGCGCTCCAAAAAGTACGCCACTGAAATCATCGCAGGAACCAGTGCGGTACTCCTCGCAGCCATATTCTTCGGCTGGCCGCATCTGACGCAGCTTGATAATGGCATCATGACGCTGATCCAGGAGCACCGCAGTACGGTGGTCGATCAGTTCGTGATTGTCGTGACCGGCCTCGGGGATTTTCGTACCCAGTTCTACGCTGCAGCCTTGTTACTGGTGATCTTGCTGGTCACCCGGCAATGGCGGCATGCGCTGTTTGCCGCTATCACGACGTTGGGTACCGCGTGCGCTAACGGCGCAATGAAATGGGTATTCGCTCGCCAGCGGCCGGAAGTACTGCTTGAGCCGCTGACCACTTACAGCATGCCGAGTGGCCACAGCTCTGCCGCATTTGCATTCTTCATGACCCTGGCAGTGCTGGCCGGTCGCGGCCAGCCGGTGCGACTGCGCCTGACATGGTTGATGCTCGGCGGATTACCCGCGATCTCGATCGCCATGTCGCGGGTTTACCTTGGCGTGCACTGGCCAACCGACGTCCTGGCCGGAATGCTCCTGGCGTTCACGCTGTGCGCGATCAGCCTGAGCCTGGTGCAACGTCAATCGTCGCTGCCTGCCTTGCCCGTTAGAATCTGGTGGCTGATATTGCCTTCGATGGCGGTGCTGTTCACCGGTTACGCGTTGCATTCAATGCCCCATGCAGTGCTGCGATATCAGTATTAGTTCCCTGACACACCGCTATCCCCTGTGGGAGCGGTGCTTGCCCGCGATAAGGTCGATGCGATCTAAAGTGAACCGCGTCCAGCCTTATCGCGGGCAAGCACCGCTCCCACAGGAATTGCATTCCAATTTAAGACCTCGCGGTGCCCGTCAGCACCTACAGGTTCAGTGTTTTCAAGCCTGAATATCGCCCTGCATTTCATCGAGCAGATCCTGAATGGCATCCAGGCGATCTTCAGGGTCGTCGATATTGATCCAGAGTGAAAGAAAGCCCGGTAGGAGCGAACTTGTTCGCGAGACGATAGACCTGCGTACACAGGTATGACGCCTCGCCAACAAGTTGGCTCCTACCACTTCTGCGTTGTTTCAAGGAGCAGGATCAAGCCTGAATATCGCCCTGCATTTCATCGAGCAGATCCTGAATGGCGTCCAGGCGATCTTCAGGGTCATCGATTTCCAACAGCTCGATCTTGTCCTCTTCGGTAAACGGCAGCAGGTAGGCCAACTGGTTGGCTAACGACCACTGGCCATTGGCCTTGAGCCCCATGTTCAGGGCCTCCACCATCGGGTGTTCAGCCAGGGCTGCCAGCAGCGCCACGAGATCAGCGTCTTCCTCCTGAAGTGGACGCTCCTGAGGCTCATCCAGCCATTGCACCTGAGCGATCAGCAACTGATCGCGCTGGGTTTCAGTGCTCAACACGCGAAAACGCCGTCCGCCTTCGACGCGAATTCCCAGCAGGCCGTTCTCCTGCGTCTGGAAATCACGCACCAGTGCTTCACAGCCAACCAGGGAATATCCGCTGGGAGCATCGCCAACTTCACTGCCCTGGGTGATGCACACCACACCGAACCCCTCGCCCTGCTTCATGCAGCGCCCGATCATGTCCAGGTAACGCGCCTCGAACAATTGCAGATCGAGAATGCAGCCCGGAAACAGCACAGCGTTTAGTGGAAACAGCGGCAATGTCATACATGCACCTTTAAACAACCAGGGATACCGCCAGCGGCAGAAACAACGCCGTCGCGACACCCATCAGACTCATCCCCAGTGCAGCGAAAGCACCGCACTCCTCGCCTTCCTGCAACGCGATTGAAGTCCCGACAGCATGCGCCGTCAGGCCCAGCGCCATGCCCCGCGCAGCAGGATTATCGACACGCGCCAGCGTCAGCAAGCCTGGCCCGAATATAGCGCCAAGCACGCCAGTGATCAGCACAAACACCGCGGCCAACGCCGCAACGCCGCCGATCTGCTCAGCCACCAGCATGGCAATCGGTGAAGTGACTGACTTCGGTGCCATGGTCATCAAAATCATGTGATCGGCGCCGAACCACACGCCCAGCAACAGGCACAACCCGGTGGCGAATACACCGCCCACTACCAGCGTAGTTAAGGTCGGCCACAACAACTGACGAATTCGACGCAAATTCAAATAAAGGGGCACGGCCAGAGCAACGGTCGCCGGACCCAGCAGCACGCTGAGGATTTCCGTGCTCTTGCGGTACTCCGTATAACCCACGCCACAGGCGGTCAGCACGCCAATCAACACCAGCATGGAGATCAACACCGGCTGCAGAAACACCAGACGAGTCTTCTCATAAGCGGCCAGCGCCATCTGATAAGCGCCCAAGGTGATTGCGATACCAAACAATGGATGATGGATCACCGACATCCCGGCACCCTGCCAATCAAACGTCATGATTCCTCCCGGCACGGGCCTGTCGCTCGATCAGTTTCTGCATCAGCCATCCGGCAAAAGTCAGGGAAATCAGCAGCGACAGCACCAGCGCACCGACAATCGCCCAAAAGTCTTCGGCAATCGCCGCCGCGTAGACCATCACGCCCACTGCTGGTGGCACCAATAGAAGTGGCAGGTAACGCAGCAGACTGCTGGCAGCCAGACTGATGGGCTCACTGACTTCGCCGCGCACCATGAGGAATGCCAGCAACAGCACCAGGCCAATGATTGGCCCCGGCAATATGGACAAGAACAAATGATTCAGCGCAGTGCCGAGTAATTGAAACAGCACCAGCCAGGTCAGGCCCCTTAACAACATAGAACGCTCCAGCAGATTCGCGGGGCCATTATAAGCACCTTGTACAGCTATGGACGGGCATTCGCGACGTTAGGCTTCCTTGACCAATCCCACTCTCTCTGCTGATCTTGGTGTCGCAAGCGCAGGCAAAATCCTACGCAATAAAACGTAAAAAGCGACAACAACGTCAGTAGAAACAAGGAGAGTGGACATGCCTTTCGTACCTGTTGCAGAACTTAAGGACTACATTGGCAAGGAATTGGGACATTCCGATTGGCTGACCATCGATCAGGAACGCATTAATTTATTCGCTGAAGCCACGGGCGATTTCCAGTTTATTCACGTCGACCGGGTCAAGGCTGCACAGACGCCATTTGGCGGGACCATCGCCCATGGCTTCCTGTCGTTATCGTTGATCCCCAAACTAATGGAGGACCTGCTGGTGCTGCCTGAAGGTTTGAAAATGGTGGTCAACTATGGGCTGGACAGCGTTCGCTTCATCCAGCCAGTCAAAGTCGATTCACGCGTTCGTCTAAAAGTCGCGCTGACAGAAGTAACCGAGAAAAAACCCGGTCAATGGCTGCTCAAAGCCACGGCCACACTGGAAATCGAAGGACAGGAAAAGCCTGCATTCATCGCCGAACCTTTGTCGTTGTGCTTCGTGTAACACAACCAAAACATGAAACAGTCGTAACAGACTGTTTCATCGCTAATACTCGCTGCGGCATACTCCCTGCGGCTGTGCACATAACGCCCCTGATCGTCACCTGCACGCCTGAAATCATCTTGCTCGGGATTGACCATGCGCGCGCTTGCTCCTTTGGCTCTGACTTTTCTTCTCGCTGCTTGCGGAGAGGGCGAACCGCTGTCCCCGCCTGATGCGCGCCTGCCCGACGGCGGGCGCTATCGCGGTGACGTGGTCAATGGCTTGCTGCAGGGCCAGGGTCGTATCGACTACCCCAACGGGAGTTGGTATGCCGGGGAGTTTCACGACGGTCTGTGGCAGGGCCACGGCGAATGGCACGCGAGCAATGGCGACACTTATAAGGGCGGCTTCGCCAACGGCCTGTTCGAGGGTCAAGGCACACTGATCACTCACAGCGGCGTTTATGTCGGCGGTTTCAAACAGGGACGCCGCGACGGCGAAGGCACACTCAAAGAGAAGGGCCTGACTTATCGCGGCGCCTTCAAGGCCGACCAGTACGAAGGGCTGGGCCGTATCGAACTCGAAGACGGTAGCCAGTACCAAGGCATGTTTGCCCGCGGCAAGCCCAACGGCGAAGGCCTGCGCAGCGACGCCAGCGGTAACCAGTTCAGCGGCAAATTCGTCAACGGCAAGCTGGAAGGCAACGGCAGCTTTACCAGTGCCGAAGGCGATCAATACGTCGGGGGCTTTCGCAACAACCAGCTGGATGGTCGCGGCCGCTATGAAAACAGCGATGGCGACGTGTGGGTCGGCCAGTTCAGAGCTGGCGCACTCAATGGCAAAGGCGAACTGATCGGTGCCGATGGCAGCCGCTACCAAGGGGAATTCACCAACTGGCGCTTTACAGGCCAGGGCCGCTTGAGACTGGTGGACGGCACGACTTACGTTGGGCAATTCGCCGATGACGTCTATCAGGGTCAAGGCGTGCTGACTCCGATTCAGGGCAGCGTCCAAAGCGGCACGTGGGCCAACGGCCAATTGATCCGCGACGCCAAGGGCAAGTTGCTGCCCGACGCACTGGAAGCTGGCTTGCTGGCGCAGGGCCCACTGCTGGAAAAATCATTGTCGGCAGTCCCTGCTTCCACGCCATCGGTGGAGTTGTTCAGCCTGGTGGTGGGCGGTGACGGCAAACAAAGCGTGTTCTTGCGAGAAGCCGACTACGTCAACAATTTGCTGGCCTCGCGCTTTGGTGCTTTCGGGCAGATTACGCTGGTCAACCATCGCGACCACATGATTGATCGTCCCCTGGCCACCCGGGAAAGCATCAGCCGTGCGGTGAAAACCCTGGCACAACGCAGCGGTCCGGAAGATCTGGTGTTCATTTACCTGACCAGCCACGGCACTGCCGAGCATGAGCTTGTGCTGGATCAGCCACGCTTGGAGCTGGCCGACCTGCCCGCCGACGAACTGGCTGAAGCGCTGGCACCGCTGAAGAATCGCGACAAAGTTATCGTTATCTCGGCATGCTATTCCGGGGGGTTCATCCCGGCATTGAAAGACGACCGCACGCTGATCATGACCGCCTCCCGTGCTGACCGGGTTTCCTTTGGCTGCTCGGAAGAAGCGGACTTCACTTATTTTGGCGATGCACTATTTGCCAAGGCGCTGGTCGAAACCGATGACCTGCAACAAGCTTTCAGCGACGCAAAAACGTTCGTCGCAGAGCGCGAGGTTGCAGATAATTACGAAGCGTCTGAGCCGCAGATCTGGGCACCCAAGGGCGTGATTTCCCGCTGGCAATTGCTGCGCAAGAACCAGGCGGAACGCGCCCTGAACACCGCGATGATCCGCAAGGAAGCGAAGACTGCTGCAAGCCACTAAGCTGTCGGTATCAAGGGAGAATGTTATGTACTTGACGCCTCAACACATCCTGCTTGCGGGAGCTACCGGTCTCACCGGCGAACACTTGCTGGATCGCCTGCTCAATGAACCCACCATCAGCCGCGTGCTGGCACCGACACGTCGGCCAGTGCCTGAGCATTCACACCTGGAAAACCCGGTTGGCGACCTGAGCGGGCTGTTGCCCGGCTTGAGTGGCCAGGTCGATATCGCGTTTTGCTGCCTGGGTACGACGATCAAACAGGCCGGTTCGCAAGAGGCATTCAAAGCGGTTGATCTGGATCTGGTCGTGGCCTTCGCCAAACGCGCCCGGGAGCTGGGCGCAAGGCACTTGCTGGTGATCAGTGCCATCAATGCCGACCCGAAATCCAGCGTTTTCTATACCCGTATCAAAGGCGAGATGGAACAGGCGCTCATTGCCCAGGACTGGCCGCAACTGACCATCGCCCGCCCTTCCCTGCTGGTAGGCAACCGCAGCGAACAGCGTCTGGCGGAACAGCTTGCAGCGCCGCTGGCCAAGCTCATCCCCGGCAAATACGGCGCGATTGAAGCGTGCACACTGGGCAGAGCGCTGTGGCGGCTAGCGCTTGAAGAGCAATCAGGGGTGCGGATTGTGGAGTCGGATGAATTGCGGCGGTTGGGGAAGTAAACACGAGCTAGTGAGGATTAGATTTTGTGGGAGCGGTGCTTGGTCTGGGCGGCATTCCGACGATAAGGCTGGACGCGATCTAAAGTGAACCGCGTCCAGCCTTATCGCGGGCAAGCACCGCTCCCACACAGGAATCTGGCAATCCACTACAACCCGCCACTCGCCTGAAAACCCACTCCTGCCGCGGTCAATAGAGACAGTGGCAGCAACAGGGTATCGAGCAGAGCGCTGGCCGGCAGGTCCAGGCCTGGATAGCTCGGCGCATGCGCACCGAATCGGTCCATTGCACAGCAACCACCCTGCATCGCATACAAATCCAGCCGCGTGCCGGCATAGACCACCGGCGCACCCGGCTGTGCGGCATTGAGCGTGCGGGCAGTGGCGCAGCCCGTCAGGCTCAACGCCAGCGCAATCAGCAGCAGCTTATTCATCGCCGCCCATGTGGTGCTCGCCCCAGCGCGGCAGCATGTCTTGCGGAATATTAAGCAGGTTGAGAATCCGCGCCACAACGAAATCCACCAGATCATCAATGGTCTGTGGCTGGTGATAAAAGCCAGGCGAAGCAGGCAGAATCACCGCGCCCATGTTCGACAGCTTGAGCATGTTCTCCAGATGAATGCTGGAAAACGGCGCTTCACGCGGGACCAGAATCAACTGTCGACGCTCCTTGAGGGTCACGTCAGCCGCGCGCTCGATCAGGTTGTTGCAAGCGCCGGTCGCAATGGCTGACAACGACCCCGTGGAACACGGCACCACCACCATCGCGGCAGGCGAGCCAGAGCCCGAGGCCACCGGCGACATCCAGTCTTCCTTGCCATACACCCGAATCTGCCCTGCGGCAGCGCCGGTGTATTCGGTAAGGAACGCCTGCATCATCGCCGACTTGGGTGGCAGCGAAACGTCGGTCTCAGTCGCCATCACCAGTTGCGCGGCCTTGGAGATCAAAAAGTGCACTTCGCGATCTTCACGCACCAGACAATCCAGCAGGCGCAAGCCGTACTGCGCGCCGGACGCACCGGTCATCGCCAGGGTAATACGCTCCGGGCCACTCATTGCAGCGCCTCGGCGAGTTTGCCGTGCAAGCCGCCGAAGCCGCCGTTGCTCATGATCACCACGTGAGTGCCGGGCTGAGCCTGGCTTTTTACGCGAGCGATGATGCCTTCCAGAGAATCACAGACCACCGCCGGTACCGAACACTGCGCAGCGGTGGCGCCCAGGTCCCAACCCAGATTGGCCGGCGCATACCAGACCACCTGATCAGCCTGTTGCACGCTTTCCGGCAAGCCATCGCGGTGAGCGCCGAGCTTCATGGAGTTGGAGCGCGGCTCAATGATCGCGATCAAGGGAGCATCACCGACTTTCTTGCGCAAGCCATCCAGCGTGGTGGCAATGGCGGTCGGGTGGTGAGCGAAATCGTCGTAAATAGTGATGCCGCGCACTTCCGCGACTTTTTCCATGCGACGTTTGACGCTTTTGAACGCGCTCAAGGCTTCGACGCCCAGCGCCGGTACCACGCCAACATGGCGCGCAGCTGCAAGCGTAGCCAAGGCATTTGCAACGTTGTGCTGACCGGTCATGTCCCAGTCAACCGTCCCCTGTACTTCGCCTTCGAAGATCACTTCGAACTGCGAACCGTCTTCGCGCAACAGACGTGCCTGCCACTGACCGCCTTGACCGGTGGTCTGCACAGGCGTCCAGCAGCCCATCTGTATCACGCGGGTCAGCGCAGGTTCAGTGGTCGGATGAATGACCAGACCTTCACTCGGGATAGTCCGCACCAAATGATGGAACTGGCGCTCGATAGCAGGCAGATCGGGGAAGATGTCAGCGTGATCGAACTCAAGGTTATTGAGGATTGCGGTGCGTGGACGGTAGTGAACGAACTTGGAGCGTTTGTCGAAGAAGGCGCTGTCGTACTCGTCGGCTTCGACCACGAAAAACGGCGTGCCGCCCAAGCGGGCCGACACCGCGAAGTTCTGCGGCACGCCACCGATCAGGAAACCCGGGCTCATGCCCGCGTGCTCCAGCACCCAGGCCAGCATGCTGCTGGTGGTGGTCTTGCCGTGGGTACCTGCGACCGCCAGCACCCAGCGACCTTGCAGCACATGATCGGCCAGCCATTGCGGGCCGGACACATACGGCAAACCTTTATTGAGCACATATTCAACGGCAGGGTTGCCACGCGACAGCGCGTTGCCAATGACCACTACATCCGGCGCGGGGTCCAGTTGAGCCGGGTCATAACCCTGGGTCAGCTCGATGCCCTGAGCCTGCAATTGCGTGCTCATCGGTGGATAGACATTGGCGTCGGAACCGGTCACCCGATGTCCCAACTCTTTGGCGAGCACCGCCAGAGAACCCATGAACGTGCCGCAAATACCAAGGATATGAATATGCATGACCACCTCTTAAAACATCCGCGCAGGTTAGCGCAGGGAGGGTGAAATGGCACTTAGTGTTTGTCGATCAGCATGCCAAACCTGTGGGAGCGGTGCTTGCCCGCGATTAGGCTGGACGCGGTTCAATTTAGATCGCGTCAAGCCTAATCGCGGGCAAGCACCGCTCCCACAAAGTGAACAGCGCCCCGTCAGGTGCACACGGCAAAGCCTGCCCCTTTGCTCTACGCTTGAACAACTGCACGATTCAGAGCTACTGTCATGGCAGCTCTCCCACAACAAAAAATCAGGAGAAATCACCATGCGTTACGCACATCCCGGTACCGAAGGCGCTCTGGTCAATTTCAAGGAACGCTACGGTAACTACATAGGCGGCGAGTTCGTTGCGCCGGTCAAAGGTCAATACTTCACCAATACCTCGCCGATTACCGGCAAGCCCATCGCCGACTTCCCGCGTTCTACGGCCGAAGACATCGAAAAAGCGCTGGACGCCGCTCATGCCGCCGCCGACGCTTGGGGTACAACCTCAGTGCAGGCACGATCGCTGACCCTGCTGAAAATCGCCGACCGTATCGAGCAGAATCTCGAAATCCTGGCGATCACTGAAACCTGGGACAACGGCAAGGCCATCCGCGAAACCCTGAACGCCGACATCCCCCTGGCAGTCGATCACTTCCGTTATTTCGCAGGTGTATTACGTGCCCAGGAAGGCACCGCAGCCGAGATCGACGGCAATACCGTGGCTTATCACATACATGAACCGCTGGGCGTGGTCGGGCAGATCATCCCGTGGAACTTCCCGATCCTGATGGCCGCCTGGAAACTCGCTCCGGCCCTGGCAGCAGGTAACTGCATCGTTCTTAAACCGGCTGAACAAACCCCGCTGGGCATCAGCGTGCTGGTTGAGCTGATCGGCGATTTGCTCCCGCCCGGGGTACTCAACATTGTGCAAGGTTACGGCCGTGAAGCGGGCGAAGCCCTGGCCAGCAGCAAGCGTATTGCCAAGATCGCCTTCACCGGCTCGACTCCGGTGGGTTCGCACATCATGAAGCTGGCGGCGGACAACATCATCCCGTCCACCGTCGAGCTGGGTGGCAAATCGCCGAACATCTTCTTCGAAGACATCATGAACGCCGAACCCGAGTTCATCGAAAAAGCCGCAGAAGGCGTGGTGCTGGCGTTCTTCAATCAGGGCGAAGTCTGCACCTGCCCTTCCCGCGCGCTGGTTCAGGAGTCGATCTACCCGCAGTTCATGGAAGTGGTGATGAAGAAGGTCCTTAAGATCAAGCGCGGCGACCCGCTGGACACCGACACCATGGTCGGCGCGCAAGCATCGCAGCAGCAGTTCGACAAAATCCTCTCGTACCTGGAAATCGCTCAAGGCGAAGGTGCAGAGCTGTTGACCGGCGGCAAGGTGGAGAAACTGGAAGGCGATCTGGCGACCGGTTACTACATCCAGCCGACGCTGCTTAAAGGCAATAACAAGATGCGCGTGTTCCAGGAGGAAATCTTCGGGCCGGTGGTCAGCGTGACCACCTTCAAGGATGAAGCCGAAGCCGTGGCCATCGCCAACGATACCGAGTTCGGTCTGGGTGCGGGCCTATGGACGCGAGACATCAACCGCGCTTACCGCGTAGGCCGGGCGATCAAGGCCGGTCGCGTGTGGACCAATTGCTACCACCTGTATCCGGCGCATGCGGCGTTCGGCGGCTACAAAAAATCCGGTGTTGGCCGCGAAACCCACAAAGTCGCGCTTGAGCATTACCAACAGACCAAAAACCTGCTGGTGAGCTACGACACCAACCCGCTGGGCTTTTTCTAAGCCAGGTTGATTGACTGCCAATGGCCTCTTCGGAGGCCATTGGTGTTTTTGAAGCCACACACAAATATTCTGCAAACTGAGTGCTTTTGGTGGGAGCGGTGCTTGCCCGCGATAAAGCTGGACACGGTTAACTTTAGATCGCGGTGCCCTCATCGCGGGCAAGCACCGCTCCCACGGGAAAGCATTTCAAATCACAGGACCCTTAACGCCCCAAAACAGTTCACAAAACGCCGCCATCCACTGCATTCACGACACGCCGCGCCCGGCAATTGGCGCCTTGCGCCGTGATGGAGTATTAATTGCTTACTTTGCTGCATTCGCTCCGCACTTGAACCGGGGCGTCATGGAGATTTTGTATGGCAAGCTTTTCCCACTCCGTCGGCGCACAGACATATCGCTTCGATAGCCTCAAGGACGTCATGGCCAAGGCCAGTCCGGCGCGTTCGGGGGATTTTCTGGCGGGCGTAGCAGCGCTCAACGATGGTGAGCGGGTTGCTGCGCAGATGGCGCTGGCGAACATTCCGCTCAAACACTTCCTCGAAGAAGCGTTGATCCCGTATGAGCAGGACGAAGTCACCCGGCTGATCATCGACACCCACGACACGCAGGCTTTCGCACCCGTCAGCCATCTGACCGTAGGCGGTTTTCGTGACTGGCTGCTCAGCGACAAGGCCGACGAAGCCAGCCTGCGCGCCCTCGCTCCCGGCCTGACACCAGAAATGGCAGCCGCCGTGTCGAAGATTATGCGTGTGCAGGATCTGGTGCTGGTGGCGCAGAAGATTCGTGTGGTCACAAAGTTTCGCGGCACCCTGGGCCTGCGCGGTCGTTTGTCGACACGCCTGCAACCCAACCACCCTACCGATGAGCCTTCCGGTATCGCCGCGAGCATTCTTGACGGCCTGCTGTACGGCAACGGCGACGCCATGATCGGCATCAACCCGGCTACGGACAGCACCTCGTCCATCGTCGCTCTGCTGGAAATGCTCGATGCAATCATCCAGCGCTACGAAATCCCGACTCAGGCGTGTGTGCTGACCCATGTCACCACCTCGATTGAGGTGATCAATCGTGGCGTACCGGTGGACCTGGTCTTCCAGTCGATTACCGGCACCGAAGCGGCCAACTCCAGTTTCGGCATCAACCTCAATGTGCTGCAGGAAGGTTATGAAGCAGGCTTGAGCCTCAATCGCGGCACGCTGGGCCAGAACCTGATGTATTTCGAGACTGGCCAAGGCAGCGCGCTGTCGGCCAACGCTCATCACGGCCTCGATCAGCAAACCTGCGAGACCCGCGCCTACGCCGTGGCTCGGCATTTCAACCCGTTTCTGGTCAACACGGTAGTCGGCTTCATCGGCCCGGAATACCTGTACAACGGCAAGCAGATCATCCGCGCCGGGCTTGAAGATCATTTCTGCGGCAAGTTGCTGGGCGTGCCCATGGGTTGTGACATCTGCTACACCAACCACGCCGAAGCCGATCAGGACGACATGGATACCCTGCTGACGCTGCTGGGCGTGGCGGGCATCAACTTCATCATGGGCATCCCCGGCTCCGACGACATCATGCTCAACTACCAGACCACCTCGTTCCACGACGCACTCTACGCCCGGCAAACACTGGGCCTGCGTGCTGCGCCGGAATACGAAGCATGGCTGGAAAAAATGGGCATCTTCACCCAGGCCGATGGCCGGATACGCTTCGGTGACAGCCTGCCACCCGCCTTTCGCAACGCATTGGCCCATCTGGCATGAGTGACGAATTGATGGACGATCTTCCTGAAAGCAACCCCGACAACACGCCAAACCCGTGGCTCGAACTGCGCCGCCTGACGCCCGCGCGGATTGCCCTGGGACGCACCGGCACAAGCCTGCCCACCAGCGCGCAACTGGATTTTCAGTTTGCCCATGCGCAGGCTCGGGATGCCGTGCACTTGCCGTTCGATCATGCCGCGCTGAGCGAACAACTTGCCGCCAAAAACCGCGAAACCTTGCATTTGCACAGCGCCGCGGCCGACCGGGACAGCTACCTGCAACGCCCGGACAAGGGTCGTCGCCTGAACGAAGCCTCGGCGCAAACCCTGCGCGAATATGCAGCCGCCCATCTCGGCGGGATTGATGTGGCCGTGGTGGTTGCCGATGGCTTGTCTGCCCTGGCCGTGCATCGCCACACCGTGCCGTTTCTGGCGCGGATGGAAGAATTGGCCAGCGCCGAAGGCTGGACGCTTTCACCGGTGATACTGGTGGAACAAGGCCGGGTCGCCATCGCTGACGAAATCGGCGAACTGCTCGGTGCAAAAATGTCGGTGATTCTGATCGGCGAACGTCCCGGCCTCAGCTCGCCGGACAGTCTGGGCCTGTATTTCACCTACGCGCCCAAGGTTGGCCTCAATGACGCGCATCGCAACTGCATCTCGAATGTACGACTGGAAGGGCTGAGTTACGCAATGGCCGCACATCGTCTGCTTTACTTGATGCGAGAGGCCTGCACACGGGGTTTATCCGGGGTCAATCTCAAGGACGACGCGCAATTGAACAGTCTGGAATCCGACGAGCCACTGAACACGAAGGGCAACTTTCTACTCGCAGGGCCATCGGACTGAGCGTTAGATTGCGCTTTCTAAACTCATTCGGCAGCATCGGGCGGCAGCCTGATGGAACATTTGTCATCGAGAAGTTGAGGCCCGACCATGCGGATCGTTAAAGCCACACTGGAACACCTGGACCTGCTAGCCCCGCTATTCGTCAAATACCGCGAGTTCTATGGCGAACTGCCGTTTCCGGATTCGTCCCGCGACTTCCTCGAAAAACGCTTGAGCCGGGATGAATCGGTGATCTACCTGGCGCTGGCTGCCGATGATGACAAAAAGCTGCTGGGCTTTTGTCAGCTGTATCCGAGCTACTCGTCGCTGTCTTTGAAACGTGTATGGATCCTCAACGATATCTATGTCGCAGAAGACGCCCGTCGCCAACTGGTGGCCGACCACCTGATGCGCACCGCAAAGAAAATGGCCAAAGACACCCAGGCCGTCCGCATGCGCGTCTCCACCAGCAGCAACAACGAAGTGGCGCAAAAGGTCTACGAATCCATCGGATTTCGCGAAGACACCCAATTCAAGAACTATGTCTTGCCGATCAGTGAGGATTGAAACGGTTATAGGAATCTCCCTCGTGGGAGCAGAGCTTGCTCGCGATTCAGGCGCTGAGTTACGTCAGACAGACCGCGTAATCGTTCATCGCGGGCAAGCCTCGCTCCCACAGCGACCGCGCGACCTCGTAGGACCGGCTTTAGCCGGGAGGGCGTCGTCCCTGACGAAAGATATGCAGCGAATGTGACGGCCCTCTCCCGGCTAAAGCCGGTCCTACGGCAAACAGGTTCCATGTTTCCCCCTCCCCACCCATTCTGCTTCTATAATCCCGCCGCAACCCCTCAGAAGTTACTTCCGCACGTGACCCGGTTTGGGTCTCCGCAATTGGTGCCATACATGGATTTCAACCCGCTCGACCTGATTCTGCATCTGGACGTTTACCTCGATTTATTGGTGACAAATTACGGCACCTGGGTCTACGCGATCCTGTTTCTGGTGATTTTTTGCGAAACCGGGCTGGTGGTCATGCCATTCCTGCCGGGTGATTCGCTGCTGTTCATCGCTGGCGCCGTAGCTGCCGGTGGCGCTATGGATCCCGTGTTGCTGGCTTGCCTGCTAATGGCGGCAGCGATCATCGGTGACAGCACCAACTACATCATCGGCCGCACTGCCGGGGAAAAACTTTTCCAGAACCCCAACTCGAAGATTTTCCGCCGCGACTATCTGGCACGCACTCACGAGTTCTACGACCGCCATGGCGGCAAGACCGTCACCCTGGCGCGCTTTCTGCCGATCATTCGCACCTTTGCGCCGTTTGTCGCGGGCGTTGGCAAAATGCATTACCCGCGTTTCCTCGGTTTCAGCGTGCTGGGCTCGGTGCTGTGGGTCGGCAGTCTGGTCACTCTGGGCTACTTCTTTGGCAACGTACCGTTCATCAAGAAGAATCTGTCGGTATTGGTGCTGGCGATCATTTTGATTTCGCTGCTGCCAATGATCATCAGCGTGGTGCGCGGGCGCATGACTCGCTCGGCGGATGCCCGCTAAGGGATGTGGTCGTTCAGCCAATGGCGTCGGCAACGCAGGCTGTCCAAAAGCCCCGTAGCCGCCGCGCTGTGGCAGCGGGTGCGTCAGGGCTTGCCGATCCTCGATGGCCTGAGCGCCGAGCAAGACGCCCTGCTGCGGGAAAACAGCGTGCTGTTCCTGCAGGATAAGCACATCACCTGTTTGCCGGGTGTCGAGCTCAACGACGACCAGCGTCTGCATCTCGCCGCGCAGGCGCAACTGCCATTGCTCAACCTTGGCGATCTGAACTGGTATCAGGGTTTTCACGAACTGGTGATTTACCCCGACGACTTCGTCAGTCCGCAACGCCATCGCGATCCCAGCGGCATCGAGCACGAATGGGACGGCGAGCACAGCGGCGAAGCCTGGCAACAAGGCCCGGTGATCCTCGCCCTGCCCGGCGTGCTGTCCAGTGGCAACTGGGAGCCGTACAACCTGGTGATCCACGAACTGGCGCACAAACTCGACATGCTCAACGGCGACGCCAACGGCCTGCCGCCGCTGCACGGGGACATGCAGGTCAGCCAGTGGGCCAGCATCATGCAGCACGCTTACGACGACATGAACCGCCAGCTCGATGCAGATCCAGACATCGAAACCGCTATCGACCCCTACGCCGCCGAAGACCCGGCCGAGTTTTTCGCCGTGACCAGCGAATACTTCTTCTGCGCGCCGGATCTATTGGTTGATGCCTACCCGGCGGTCTATCAGCAGCTCAAAGCCTTCTATCGTCAGGACCCGCTCAGCCGCCTGCAAAACCTGCAGCGTGATGAACCTTCGTACCAGAATCAGGACTAACCCCTGCAGGCTGCCACGCGTGGCAACACCAACAGAATATGCCTATAATCCGGCCCACTTTTTGGCGTAACCAGCCAAAGTCGTCTGGTCAATCAAGGGGGGCAATGCCCAATGAGCTACAGCAAGATTCCGGCGGGTAAAGACCTGCCGAACGACATCTACGTCGCGATCGAAATTCCGGCCAACCACGCGCCGATCAAATACGAAATCGACAAAGATTCCGATTGCCTGTTCGTTGACCGTTTCATGGCGACGCCGATGTTCTACCCGGCCAACTACGGTTTCATCCCGAACACCCTGGCTGACGACGGTGATCCCCTCGACGTGCTGGTCGTGACGCCTTACCCGGTGACTCCAGGTTCGGTTATCCGCGCCCGTCCAGTCGGCATCCTGCACATGACCGACGACGGCGGCGGCGATGCCAAAGTCATCGCAGTCCCACACGACAAGCTGTCCCAGCTGTACGTCGACGTGAAGGAATACACCGACCTGCCTCCACTGCTGCTGGAGCAGATCAAGCACTTCTTCGAGAACTATAAAGATCTCGAAAAAGGCAAATGGGTGAAAATCGAAGGTTGGGGCAACGCAGACGCCGCCCGTGCCGAGATCACCAAATCGGTTGCTGCCTACAAAGGCTGATCGATTGCTGCATCGTCAACGGAGCGTCTGCCAGCAGATGCTCCGTTAACACCCCTCGCAAAACCCTCCCGCTTGCTCAAACGCTCCCGGTAAACATTCACGCCGATTAGTCTTCCTGCGAAAACAATCAGGTTTTTTCAGTAAACACGTACCAAACAAACAACTCCCCTTGTTAAACCCGATAAACAAACCTCCACGCCTGTTATTGCGCGCCGAACAAAATCCGCACTGTTTACCTGCCGCCAACTAATGACAGAAGCGCCCTACAAAACCCGTCAAACCCTGTAATCCCGGGGCTCGCAGGACAATTAGACACACCGCTCATTTGAACACCTCGTTTATTTAAACCCGTCAACGAGCGCCGTAAACTCGGGGTCATGAATACATCAGGTGATCGACTACGCGCCCTCCTGCGGGAGTGCCATCTCTCAGCCACGGACTTCGCCGCCAACCGGAAGGTCACGCCTCAGCATGTGAACAACTGGTTCAAGCGCGGCATCCCCATGGCCCGGCTGGACGAGGTGGCTGAACTGTTAACCGTCAACGCGCGGTGGTTGCGCACGGGCGAAGGCCCCAAGCATCCGTGCGACTCGGCCAATGAAAACAATGGCGGCGACAGTGGTGCGTCCCGTCACGCCAACCGCAGCTCGCTGCGCAGCGACGTGGAAGTGCCGGTCTATAAGGAAACAGAATCGGAGACCGGCGACACCCTCATCGCCGAAGCCCCCGGCAAGAAAGTCCGCCTGCCGCTGCACGTACTGCAAAGCATGAACATCAACATCGACCACGCCATCTGCGTCGCCATGGTTGGCAACAGCATGGCGGACAAGATTCAAGACGGCTCCGTGCTCGGCATCGACCGCGGCCTGACCCGCATCATCGACGGCGAAATGTACGCCCTGGAGCATGGCGGCATGCTGCGCGTGAAATACCTCTACCGCCTCCCCGGCAACGGCCTGCGCCTGCGCAGCCACAACAGCGCCGAATACCCGGACGAACTGTTCACGGCAGAACAGATCGAGCAACAAGGCATCCGTGTTTTGGGCTGGGTGTTTTGGTGGTCGACGCTGAATACGCGGCGGCATGGGATAGCGTTTCGGTGAGCGTCGCGCAGCAAACGGGAACTTGCAGTAGCGCGCTTGCCCGCGATGCGGTACGTCAGCAATAAATGTATTGCCTGACCTGATGCCATCGCGGGCAAGCGCGCTCCTACAAAAAATCGTGGCGCGTCAGAGGGACTTTCATTTCGCCGACAGCCACAACGACAGATCTTCCAACAAAGTGTTTCAAGACTGGGCAAGCACCGCGAACATCAGTATCCTCTGCGCCATCCCGGCCCGAAGCACACCCCGCCTCGACGCCGACGGTTACGCCAGGCTGAAACCTGAGCGGTGTAGCCATCCTGATTAGCGCCAGCTTGCTGAGCGCACCTGTTAAAGGCGAGCACGGTTTGCCAAAAACAAACCAAGTTCGTCCTTGAGAAGCCGGCCACAAGCCGGCTTTTTAATTGTCCTAAATAATCCCGCCCCGTCCGAGAATCTACCTGATAGCTTAACTATTCCGGGTTTCAGGCACTCCCCTGTCCGATGATGTTCAACGCCATGACGGCCGTTACCGAGGACGCACCAAAATATCTACCTGGCAATAGCACGACATACCACGCCCGCCATATATTTCTGATCAGTCCCTATCACGACAGCCCATCTCGACATGGCTGATAACTTCATTGACATGAAGAGCTCAGCGGGTTGCAATCAGGCTATAGCGTTGTTTTTCGGCTATTTATGTCACAGCAAAAAACAAGAACTTTTTCATTGGAACTCGGCTAATTCAGACGCTAGAGGGAAGGTATGCAAGATCGTACGCGGCGTAATGACCCGTTGATCGAGGAGCTTGAAGTGCTGGTCATGGAGCATCCCTCTCTCGAAAACGGTGAGCCGCCAGTTGGCGTGGTCATCCATGTCTGTCAGCCCGATGTGCTGCGAGACATTTTGGTCCGTTTGATTCACCTGCAAGAACGCCTGCACCTTTATGTAACTTGTGTGGTCGGCCGTGACGATACGGTACGTAACCAGTTAGCGGCCAGCGGGCTGTGTTATTCGCTGTACCGGGTGCCCGATCACGGAAGGGATGTTTTGCCTTTTCTGCGTGTGCTGCAGTTCTTACGTGCCGATAACATCCACACACTGATCAAGCTGCACACCAGGCGCACGGTAAACTTTGCCGTGCCGAACGCCTCCGCCCATGACCTTTTCGATGATCTGCTAAGCCCCGTACGCTTCCGCCGGTCGGTAGAATACCTTGCCGACCCGGCGCACCATCCGATGCTTGGCACCGAGCAATACCGGCTGCCGGTCACAAAAAACCTTGATGAAAGCGACCGCAGGCACTTGGTCACCCTGGCCGAACGTGCCGGCATTGACCCACAACGAATCAACGACGCGGATTTTTTCGTCGGCACCATGTTCTTTGTGCGCACTGAAGCGTTGGCCCCCCTGGAAAGGATGCACCTGACGGGCAAAGATTTCGAAACTGAACGCGGCCAGCTCAACGGCACCCAGGCACACGCCTTTGAACGCTTTTTCGGTGTACTAGCCGATGCAGGCAAACAGCAGCGCAATATCAACCTGTATCGGCGCTGGCTGGACACCCGGCAACTGGCTGATGCCGAGTTGGAAGGTTTGCCGGCGCGGCTTGCGAGCTGGCCGAGGCAACCGGATGTGTTGTTGGTATTGACGGATACCACCGGTGACATTGCGCTGTTGCGGTCCAGTCTGGAAAGCATTCACCGCCAGCTTTACGGGGCGGCCGCCATCGTAGTGCTGTCCAATGCCGAACCGGTAGGGGTGGCGCCGACCGACAATCTGGTCTGGCTACCGCTGGCGGAGTCCTGGCCGAGCCAGCTCAATGAGCTGCTGCAGGAAATCCAGACCGACTGGTGCTACCTGCTGCGGGGCGGCGACCAACTTGCCCCCCACGCGCTGCTGTTGCTCGCCGAGGGCATCGCCCTGAACCCCGGCGTCAGCGCTTGCTATAGCGATGAAGACTCGCTGAGCGCAACCGGATGCCAGGACCCGGTATTCAAACCGGACCTGAACCTGGACCTGTTGCGCAGTTATCCGTATGTCGGTCGAGCCCTGGCCTTCAGCCGCGAGGCCGCGCTAAGTGCCAATGGCTTCGATCCCGCCTTCGCCGAACTGGCGCCCCATGACCTGCTCTATCGGCTAGTTGAAACTCATGGGCTGGGCACCATCGGGCACCTCGCCGAAGTGCTGGTGCATCAGGTAATCAACTTCGGCCAGTGGCTCGGCGAAAGCCAAGTCATCGCGCACTCCGCGGCTGTCGTCGAGGCGCACTTGCAGCGCCTGGGCGTGGCTCATGAGCTGCACGCTGGACCGTTGCCGATGGTCAACCGGGTGGTTTACCAACACGCCGGGCAGCCGTTGGTGTCCATTGTGATTCCCACCAAGGACCAGTTGCCGATACTGATGCGCTGCATCGAAAGCCTAATGGAGAAAACCCGCTACACGAACTACGAACTGATCATCGTCGACAACAACAGTGAAACCGCCGAAGCCCGGGATTGGCTCGCGGGAATGGAGCGCCTGAACAACGCCAAGGTGCGTATCCTGCGCTACCCTCACCCTTTCAACTATTCGGCGATCAACAATTTTGCCGTCAGCCATGCGCATGGCGATTACCTGGTGCTGCTCAACAATGACACCGCCGTCATTGATGGGGACTGGCTTGGCGCAATGCTCCATCACGCTCAGCGGCCGGAAGTGGGAATAGTCGGCGCCAAGTTATTATTTCTCGACGGGGCTATTCAGCATGGAGGGGTAGTACTCGGCTTGCGCGGCGTGGCAGACCACCCATTCGTCGGCGACCCAATGCAGTCCAACGGCTACCTTCACCGTTTGCAGGTTGACCAGAACTACAGTGCAGTAACCGCTGCCTGCCTGATGATCCGCACCGAACTGTACCGCGAGGTGGGCGGAATGGACGAGGCTAGCCTGGCGGTTTCCTATAACGACGTAGACCTGTGCCTGAAAGTCGGTCAAGCCGGACAACTGATTGTCTGGACACCTTATGCGGTGCTCATGCACGAAGCCAACGTGAGCCAGAACAAGGTTGACACGACCAAGCTGGAAGCCAAGCGCGAACGCTTCAAACGCGAACAGTCGGTGATGTACCAGCGTTGGCTGCCGCAGCTCGCCAACGACCCGGCCTACAACCGCAACCTGACCCTGGAAGGCAGCGGCTTTGCGCACGAATCCCGTAGCGAGGGCGGCTGGCAACCGTTCGCCAGTCGTCCGTTGCCTTACGCGCTGTGCTACCCCGGCGACTCTTTCGGCAGCGGACATTATCGGGTGCGCCAGCCTTTCGCTGCCCTGAAAGCCGCGCGGCTGGTCGAGGGCACTGTGAGCAACTGGCTGCGTCAACCCGTAGAATTGGAGCGCCTGGCGCCAGACACGATCATTTTCCAGCGACAATTCACAACACCTCAACTGGAAATGATCCAGAACGCCAAGACATTCTCCAAGGCCTTCAAGGTTTACGAGCTGGATGACTACATTCTCGACGTGCCCACCGGCCACGGAACCCGTGAACTGCTTCCCAAAGACATCGCCAAGCGCCTGAAAAAAGCCGTGGGTCTGTGCGACCGGTTGGTGGTATCGACCCAGCCACTGGCCAATGCACTGAAGGGTTTTAACGCCGACATTCGCGTGTTAGAGAACCGCCTGCCAAGCCAGTGGTGGAGCGGCCTGACCGCCCATCGCCAACAAGGGCGCAAACCGCGGGTCGGCTGGGCCGGCGGCTCAAGCCACGGCGATGACTTGCAAGTCATTGCCGAAGTGGTTCGTGAACTGGCAGGGGAAGTGGAATGGGTGTTTATGGGCATGTGTCCAGCGGCACTGCGTCCCTATGTCCACGAGTTTCATAGGGGCGTGAATATCGAGAAATACCCGGCCCAACTGGCCGGCTTGAACCTGGACCTGGCTTTGGCACCTCTGGAAGACAACTTTTTCAACGCATGCAAAAGCAATTTACGGTTATTGGAATACGGCGCCTGTGGCTTCCCGGTGATCTGCTCGGACATCCTTTGTTATCGCGGTGACTTGCCGGTGACCCGGGTCAGGAACAAGCCAAAAGACTGGATTGCCGCTATTCGCGAACGTCTCGCTGAACCCGACGCCAACGCCGGGGCAGGAGATGCCCTACGCAGCGTGGTACTTGATAACTGGATGCTCAGGGAAGAACACCTGTTGGCGTGGCGAAAAGCCTGGCTGGCGGATTGACAATATTTCTGCCGCCAGCCCAGCGATAACAGAAGTTCAGCCACTCCCTGCCACCGGGTAGACGAGTCAACCCGCCCTTAGAGGCCCGGCGGTTTGATCCGTCGCCATGAGCGCTGTCACCTGTGCTAGCGGTAGCGCTCTGCCAAATAGGTAGCCTTGGGCAAAATCGCACTCATGCTTGGCCAGCCAATCGGCCAACTGCTCATGCTCCACACCTTCGGCAGTAATTTGCATGCGCAGGCTCTTGCCCAAAGCGAGAATGGCTTTGACCATTTCGCTCTGATTATCCAGTGATGTGTCGAAAAAAGACCGGTCAATCTTGATCTTATCGATAGCTAACTGCGTCAGGTGATACAGCCCCGAATAACCGGTACCAAAGTCGTCGAGAGCTACACTGACTCCGATTGCACGCAGGCGCTCTAGATTCAACCGCGCACTGCCCACGTTGGCTACCAGGGCATTTTCAGTCACCTCCACCTCCAGACGACTCAGCGGGAAGTTCCCCCTGAAGGCCAGATGCTCCAGCCATTCAGGAAAGTCGATGCTCTCGATCATCGAAGACGTAACGTTGACCGCCAGCGTCAGGGCGCCAGGCCACTCGCGCGCTTCGGTGAAGGCCTGGAGCAACAGGCTTTCAGTGAGCGGTTTGATAAGGCCTAACTGTTCGGTCAGTGGTATGAAATCCTGGGGCATCAGGATGCCGCGTTCGGGGTGTACCCATCGCGCGAGTAGCTCGAAGCCTACCAATTGTTGTTCAGGAAGGCTCACGATGGGCTGGTAGAACGGCTGGATATGCCGCTCGTCAATGGCCTGTCGTAGCTCCTGCTCGAAACGCATGCGTTCAAGCTGCTCTTGCTCAAAACTGGCTTCATAGAAATTAAACACGGCGCGACCGCTGTTTTTTCCCCGGTACATGGCGCTGTCAGCTCGTTGTAGCAAGGTTTCGGCAGCCGTGCCGTCCAGGGGCGACACGGCAATACCCAAGGTTGCGCTGAACGCTACCCCAGGTAAACCTGTGACCGCACCGGTAATTTGAGTCAGGATACTCTCCGCCAGTTTTGCTAACTCAAGGCGGCTGAAATTGCCGGTGACAGCAAGAGCAAACTCATCCCCACCCAATCTTGCCAATGCCGCATGCCAGCCAGCAGTCGCTCCGCGCAGGGTGTCCGCGACAGCGCAGATGGCACCGTCGCCAGCGGCGTGGCCGTGCGTGTCATTGATAGCTTTGAATTTGTCGAGGTCGATCAGGAATACCGCTGTGGTTACATCCTGCTGTTCCAGGCGCGAAACCAACTGCTCGTGAAATACCCGGCGGTTTAGCAGCCCGGATAAAGGATCGTGACGTGCCAGCGAGTCGCTATGCGCCTGGGCCACAACCAGATTGTTGTAGCTGAGATTCAGACGATTTATCAAGCGCCTCAGGAGGATGAAAGGCACAACCATCGCCAATACCGCAAAACCGGTCGACGTCAGAATAAAACGCCAGCGCTCAGATGTTTCGAAGTCGCCGTCATATGGCAAGCCCAACAGCTCCATAGCGACAGCCTCGAGCTTGAACTCCCACGCAATGGCCAGCAAAAAGATGGAAAACAGGTAGAAAACCAGCAAAGCGTAAAGATTATTTCGCGCTAGCTGTGGGTTGCGAATGAATGTCATGTGGACGCGCTCGGAGGGCCACTTGCAGTGCGGCCATGCCGTGGTTATCGGTCGTCAGGCGCAGGTCTTAACCTGAATCTCCACTTAAATTCAATCGGCGCAAAAATGATTCTCACCCCCAATAAAAAACCCGCCGAAGCGGGTTTTTTGTCCAGTACCATTCCAACTCCCTGTCGGCAGTATCCTTTCATGGTCGATCATCCTTGATCCTGACGGGCTCCCTGCTCGTCAGTGGTTGGATCCAAGATTATGCCTGTCGGGCAGGTCTGCAAATGGCAGTTTTTCTCTATCGCGTGTAAGCGTTTGGCTATGTGTGGATTGAGACTTTTCGATAGGTTGTGCGAAAGAATCAGTCAGCGAATACAAAATCTTCCGAATCATCCAGACCAAGCCTTCTCCGCCTGGCAACCAACGCCCGCCGAAACGACAAATCCGCATATTCCATGAACATCCGGGCCAAGTGATTCAGGGCGGCCTCCTCTGCT
Source organism: Pseudomonas sp. Irchel 3A5 (assembly GCF_900187575.1). NCBI lineage: Bacteria > Pseudomonadati > Pseudomonadota > Gammaproteobacteria > Pseudomonadales > Pseudomonadaceae > Pseudomonas > Pseudomonas sp. Irchel 3A5. Next base: position 114,971 of record NZ_FYDU01000015.1, read on the forward strand.
TCGCTGCCGACGACAAAATCAAAACCCAGGGCGCCTTTGTTTTCATCCGGGAGGTCTTCCCAGCTTGTCATCAGATGGTTGTACATAGCGCTGAAGACTTGGAGCTTGGTGAGTTTTTCAGAAGGTGAAGCGGATTCATCGCGTTTCATAGATGGCTCAAGTCCTTGCGTAATTATGAGCCAATTTTTCGATCATTCTGCCTTGGTGACCACACGCTATAGCGTGCTTTTGTCCGGTTTAGGGTGAACTGAGTTGATGAGCAGTTTTCCCGCTATCACGCCCCCTTAATCACCCGCCCCCGATAACAATCCTCCGGCCCAAGACGTCGCCCTTCTGCAGAGCGAACCTCGAGTATCACCACCGGTTGCTCAAGAGCCTTGTCCAGCAGCACCGAATGCACTTCGCCAGTCTGAAACAGGTGCTGCTCTCCCCACTGCCGCATCGAGACGACGATGGGAAAGACCGCACGCCCGCGTTCAGTGAGAACGTATTCCTTGTAGGCGCTGCCATCTGAGGCGGGGTGGATTTCGAGGATTTGCAGTTCGACGAGGGTTTTCAGGCGGGCGGCCAGGATGTTTTTGGCCATGCCGAGGTTTTTCTGAAACTCGCCGAACCGTCGAACGTTGTCGAAAGCGTCGCGGATGATGAGCAGCGACCAGCGATCGCCGATGGCTTCCAGGGTTCTTGCCACTGGGCATTCGTCGCCGTAGCCAGATGAATGATTCGTCATTTTGGGTACCCGGTCAGGCATCAGAGGAGGTCTCGCCAGCACCAACGCAGCGAAAACTGGTTGCAGATTAAAACCGGACTTGGTAGAAATCAATCAAGTGGTTTTCAATTGAAACCAGAATCAATACCAAGGACGAACCAGTGGGCTTAGACATCAACGCAGCAAACGAGGTTGAATCTTCTGAAATCTCCTCCAGCGAAGCTCACCCGGAGACCACTCCCCACTTATCCCCAGCATTGACGTTACTGTTGTCGATCACCTGCGCACTGGCAGTTGCCAACGTCTATTTCGCCCAGCCGTTGCTCGACGCCATGGCTCAGAGCCTCGGTGTCGACCCAGGCATGATCGGTATCGTGGTCACCGCCACTCAAGTTGGCTACGGCGTGGGTTTGATTTTCATCGTGCCGCTGGGCGATCTGCTCAATCGCAAGACTTTGATCCTGACTCAAGTGCTGCTTTCGGCTGTTGCGTTGACGGTGGTCGGGGCTGCCCAGCAATGGTCGGCTTTACTAGGGGCGATGATTTTGGTTGGTGTGATGGCGGTGGTTGTTCAAGTGGTGGTGGCTTATGTCGCCGCGATGACAACGCCCTCCCGACGCGGACAGGCGGTTGGCACGGTAACGAGCGGCATTGTGTTGGGCATCCTGCTTGCGCGCTTTACCTCAGGGCTTATCGCTGATCTGGCCGGGTGGCGGGCGGTGTATTTTGTTTCGGCGGGGTTGATGCTGGTCCTGGCCGTTGTGCTGTGGAGGGCGATTCCTGGCAAAAGCTTGCCGCGTGTTGAAAGCTCGTATCTGAAGCTTCTGCTGTCGACGCTCACACTTTTCGTCACCGAGCCTCTGCTACGCGTCAGGGGTATTTTTGCGCTGCTGATCTTTGCTGCTTTCAGTGTGTTATGGACGGCGATGGTGTTGCCTCTGAGTGCCCCGCCTTTGAGTCTTTCCCGTACGCAGATTGGCTTATTCGGTCTCGCGGGGATAGCGGGCGCATTGGCGGCATCAAGGGCCGGGCGCTGGGCTGACCGAGGCTTGGGGCAGCGAACTACGGGGATTGCTTTGGCGTTGCTGGCGCTGTCCTGGGTGCCTATTGCGTTCGCGGAAACATCGTTGCTCGCGCTGATCATCGGAGTGATCGTTCTGGATTTCGCGGTGCAGGCCGTGCATGTCACGAATCAAAGTCTGATTTTTGCGGCAAGGCCCGATGCGCAAAGTCGGCTGGTCGGCGCTTACATGTGTTTTTATTCGCTTGGTAGTGCGCTGGGGGCAGTCGCGGCCACCCAGGTTTATGCATGTTGGGGCTGGGTGGCAGTGTGTTTCTTAGGGGCCTCGACTAGTCTTGTGGCGTTGGGGTTCTGGATGTGGACGCTCATCGCGGGCAAGCCTCGCTCCAACAGAGACCGAGCGGCCCAGTAGGACCGGCTTTAGCCGGGAGGGCTTCGGGACACGTGATAAATATCTTTCGCCTGAAATGCCGTCTTCCCGGCTAAAGCCGGTCCCACGTCAGACGCCCTCCATCTCCGCCGAAGCCTCAATCTCTGCCGCCTGATACTGAAGCAGCGGGATATCCACCAACGCTACTTGCGACGGCGAGAAGTGGTTTTCTTCTTCCGAGTCTCGTGTGCTCAAGCTGATACCCAACGGCATGCCCGCGTAGGCGTCCAGCACGAGGTTGTAGATGTCGGCGTTGGCGGCGCGAATACTGGCGGTTGAGCCGCTTGCGAGATGGACGTGGGTATTGCTGATCAAGTGCATGACTTTCGCGCTGGTCAGGTCATGTTGGGCAATCATCGTATGGATCACCTGTTGGGCTACGGGTGAGTTGTTGGTGTCGAATGCCAGTTCGTCGGTGAAGTATTCGCCAAGCGCACGATAGAGCTCCGGCGTCAGGCCTTCTTCGCTGTCCCAGCCGAGTTGCCAGGCGTCGTCTTCGGGGCGGTCTGCGGCGTCATCGAGCAGGCGGATGCGTCGGATCAAAGCGGGATTGATCAGCAGTTTTCGGTTGTTCAGGGTGCTGACCACCAGCCACTGGGGCTCTGCGTGCTCGATGCTCAGCGAATCCGCCACCTGGGAATATTCCGTGAAGGTGATGGGATACCAACTGCAGCTGGTTTCACCGGGAAGCAGCAACCCCATACGCCCCCAGAAGCCGTCAAAGATGGCATCGTCGCCTGGCACCCAATGTTGAGAGGTGATTCTTCGGCCGCTGGTGGCGAAGTCCATCATGTCATCAACGTTGGTGCCCAACAGCGTGGCGATGTCTCTCAAGGCCGGAACACCGGGCTCTGCCTCGCCGCTTTCCCACTGCCCGACAACCTGTTCAGACACGCCAAGTGCCTTGGCAAAATCGGCCATCGGCACGCCTAAGGTGGTGCGTAATTCTTGTATGCGCTGCATGGCTTACTCCAACCGTTAGTTCCAGAAGCAGATGCCGAGCCAGCAGGTGACCGGTACGTCAGCATCTATCGGAGGGAGAAATTAGCTGGAGTGAGCAGGCGCGTTCGGGGAGAGGGTTTATGGGAGGCGTAGTGGATTACGTAAAGGGCTGACGGATGTTTCTTACAGGATGGAGCGGCAGCTTGAATATCGCCTGTCAAAACGACACCTGTCTGCCTGAATGGTGAAGTTTTTCTGTGGGAGCGGTGCTTGCCCGCGATAAGGCTGGATGCGATCTCAGGTGAATCGTGTCCAGCCTTATCGCGGGCAAGCACCGCTCCCACAAGAGGTTTTAGTGTTCACCTTGAGATTGCGGTATCAGCTCAGGCTAAATCCCCGCCTTCCCCTCTTTCACCGCCTCGCCATTCATCACCACCGTCAACCACGGCAGTTGATAGATCCGCACGGGTTGGGTGCGCGACAGCACGTTGAGCATGCCGGGTACGTCGTCGAGGTTGAATACGCCGCTGACGGCGGTGTCGGGCAGGTTGCTGGCGACGACCAGTGAGCCGGGCATGTAGCGTTCGATGTCGGCGAAGACTTCAGTGAGTGGGCGACTGTTGAAGATGAGTTTGCCGCGCTGCCAGGCAGCCGCGGTATTGATGTCCAGCGGGCTGGAGGTGGACGGTGGGGAACCGTTTTCGAACTCGAGCTGCTGAGCTACTTTCAGAGGAACATCATGGCCGCCTGAAGAGACTTTGACTTCGCCTTCAGTGACGCCAACGCGGACTCGCTGGCTCTGGCGGTCGACGTCGAAGCGGGTGCCGACAGCTTGCACGCTGCCGCCAGACGCTTGGACGACGAAGGGCCGACTGGCGTCTTTGCTGACTTGAAACAGCGCTTCGCCTTTGAGCAGGCTGATGTCGCGACGGTTGGCCGAGTAATGCACTGACAACGCTGTGGCACTGTTCATCCAGACCTGGCTGCCATCTTCGAGGGTGAGCATTTTGCGCTCACCGATCGCTGTCGTGTGGTCGGCGAAGTACACCTGAACGGGCTCTGTAAAACTGGTCAGCGCCAACGCGCCCAACCCGGCAGCCAACGCGACCCAGCGCAAGAGTCGGCGCTGTGGCGGGGCTGGGGGCACGAAGACTTCAGCGGTCCGGGTCTTCGGGATGGCCTGCCACATCTGTTCGGCCAGCCTGGCTGCGGCTTCATGCGCAGGGCTTTGCTGACGCCAGCGGGCGAACGCGGCGTGCTCCGATTCGCTGGCGCCGCCTGAAGTCAGACGCACCCATTGTTCAATGGCCTGATCTTCCAGCTCAACGTTGGGCATTGCGTGGTTCATAGGCTCGGTCATGGTGATGGGCTCGAAGAAGCCGCCAGTTGAGAGTGCATCGCGCTCATTCTAAATGCACTCCGACTGGCGTAGCCAATCCCGACAATGGCGCATGGCCTGGACAATGTATTTGCCCACCGAGCTTTCCGATACCCCCAGACGCGTAGCGATCTGCGCGTGGGTCATGCCTTCGAGGCGATTAAGCAGCAACGCCAGCCGCGCATTGCTCGGCAAGAGATGCAGCGCCTTGTCGAGCTGCTCGACGGCTTCGGTCGCCAGAAACAAGCGTTCCGGCGATGCCATCGGGTCGCAGTAATCTTCATCCAGCTCATCGGCCTGCAATGCGGAGCGCCTTTGCTCCTGACGCAAACGGTCAATGGCCAGATTGCCCGCCACCCGAAATACAAAGGCCCGCGGCTCCAGAATCTGCGCCGTGTCGGACAGCCCTGCCAGCCGCAAGTAAGTGTCCTGGGCCACATCGGCGGCCTTTTCCACATTCCCCAGACGACGTGCGAGAAAGGCCAACAGGTCGCCGTAATGCTCCTGAAAGACTGTCAGCAAGTGATTTGAGTTGGGTGAAACAGACATTCGGACTGCCCCGGCTGGTAAGGCATGCATCCTATCTCAACTGAGAACAGTTATCATCAATATCTCCCCGCCAAGCCGGTTTTGATCTATCGGCGTCACGCGAATAAAAATTATTTCAATTATCGACGGCAAGGTTGGTGGAGATGATTCGTCGTTGGGGTGGGCGCGAATAATTCTCATGTCGTGTCACCACCTATATTCAAAACGGACGATTGAAATGCAGGCACCTTCCAAGTTCTTTGCTCCGGTCAGCGGTCGCACGTTGACCCTGACGCTGATGTTGACCATGGCCGGCAGCCTGCCGATAGCGCCGCTCACTGCGCTGGCCGCTGACACATCGACCAGTATTGATCTGAAGTTGCCGGAACAATCCCTGGATCAAGCGTTGACCCAGCTTGCGGATCAGGCCAACGTCCGTCTTATTTTCAACTCCAGCGATGTAGGCACGCTGCGCACCAAGGCGTTGCAAGGCAAGTACACACTGGGCCAGGCCATGGACACGCTGCTCAAGGGCAGCGGTTTCACCTGGCGCTTGCTGGACGAACGCACCGTGGTGCTGGAGAAGCTGCCGGTTTCGGGTGATTCCGCCATGGTGCTGGGTGCCACCAATGTGAACGCTGCGGGCCAACTCGGGACGACCACCGATGGAACAGGTTCCTACACCACCGGTGGCAACAGCACCGCCTCGAAGCTGAACCTGAGTCTGCGGGAAACGCCCCAGACCGTCAGCGTCGTGACTCGGCAGTTGATGGATGACAAGAAACTCACCAGCCTCGACAAGGTGCTGGAGCAGACGCCCGGCATTACTTTTCAGTACCGCAACTTCGGCGGCCACGTTTACACCTCGCGGGGCTTCTCGCTACTGGCTGAAAGTTTTCTGATTGATGGCGTGCCAGGTCAGGGCTACCAGATCACCGGCTGGATGAAACCTGATACCGCCATTTACGACCGCGTCGAAGTGTTGCGCGGCGCTTCCGGCCTGCTGGTGGGTGCAGGCGAACCTGGCGGTGCGGTCAACCTGGTGCGCAAGCGTCCAACGGCGGAAAACAAGCTGACGGTACAGGCCAGCGCAGGCTCCTGGGACCGCTACCGCATGGACCTCGACGCCAGCGGCAAGCTTAATGATTCCGGCACTGTCCGCGGGCGCATGGTCACCGCCTATGAAGACAGCGGCTCGTACATTGACGAGCGCGACACCCGCACGCCGTTGATGTACGGGATTGTCGAAGCCGATGTGAATGACGACACCACGCTGACCCTGAGCCTGCGTCACCAGGAAAACGTCATCAACGGCTATTCGATTTACGGCCTGCCGCGCTACAGCAATGGCAACTCGCTGGATATCTCCCGCTCGACCTCGTTGGTGCAGAACTGGAACCGCCACGAGAGCGACATGAGCGAAGTGTTTGCCGAAGTTGAGCATCGTTTCAATGATCGTTGGAGCAGCACGACTTCGATGACGTATTCGGAGGGTGGGTTTGATCAGCAGATTGCTTATGCTCAGGGCGCTATCAGTCCGGTAACGAACGCTGGTTCGACTTTTCGCAGGGTGTTGTTCCGCCGGGATGAAGTGGCAAGTACAGGGCTGGACAGCCACGTGAATGGCAACTTCGATGCGTTCGGGCTGACTCATGAAGTGACCGTGGGTGCGACTTGGTCCAGGCAGGAAGCCAATACCAAGCAATCGACTGTCACCTTTAGGCCAACAATCCCCATCGATGTCTTCGATGTTGATCATCATGCATTCAACAAGCCCGCACGGCCTGCATGGATGACTGACATCGACATGACCGAAGAGCGTTCAGGTGTTTATGCCAATACGCGATTGCGCCTTACCCAAGAGCTGAGTCTGGTCCTGGGCGGGCGAGCCAGTTGGTATGACTACACCTACGACGTCGACAAAGGTGGTGCCCTCCCCTACAACTCCAAGGTCACCCGCGAAGTAACCCCCTACACGGGCTTGATCTACGATATCAACGACAATTGGTCCTGGTATGCGAGCTATGCGGAGATCTTCAACGCTCAGGGCAACTATGTCGATGCCAGCGGCACACCACTTTCACCATCGACAGGTGATAACTATGAGACAGGCATCAAGGGTGAGCTGTTTGATAAACGCCTGAACCTGTCGATGGCCCTGTTTTATATCAAACAGGAAAACGTCGCGATCGCCGACCCTTCAAACATCGGCTGCACCGAAACAGATGTCGACGGCGTCTGCTACATCAACGGAGCCATCAAACGCAGCAAAGGTATCGACATCGAAGCCAGCGGCGAGGTACTGCCGGGCTGGCAAGTATTCGGCGGTTACACCTATAACCTGCTGCGCAATACCGCAGAGGTTGAAGTCGCTTACGAAACCCCAAAACACATGCTCCGCCTGCAAACCAGCTACAACCTGCCTGGCGCGTGGAACCGTCTGACCATCGGTGGCGGCGTTTCAGCCCAATCCTATTACAAGGCGGCCTCTGCCGAGGGGCTGGATTTCGGCAGCCAGGGCTACGCCATCTGGGATGCCCGCGCCAGCTGGCAGCTGGACGAGCACTGGAAGATTTCGTTGAACGCCGAAAACCTGTTTGACCGTCGCTACTACACCACCGCCGTGGCCACCGACCGCTCGAACCTGTTCGGCGACCCACGCAGCTACATGTTCACGTTGCGGGGCGATTTCTGATCAGGAACAGCGCGCTATCGTCTGGAACATAGCACCTGTAGGAGCGCACGAGCACCGCGAGGCCGCGATTGCGGTGTATAAGACAAACCGCTATCGCTGGCCTCGTAACCTCGGTGAGCTCCTACGGGATTGGGTTCAATCTGGAAGATTGCATTTTTTTGATGGAAGCCTTGGCCGCATTGATAAACCCCGGCGAACCCATTCGTGAAAGGTAAATTTCGTCAGTCCATGTCGTGGCTCCACACGTGGTGCGGGCTGGTGTGTGGATGGTTGCTGTGTGCGATTTTCCTGACCGGTACGTTGAGCGTTTTTCGGGAACCCATCACGCGCTGGATGGAAGCGCAGCCACTGGCTGTAGCGGACTCTAGCGCCATCAGCGACGCTACGAGTGCAGCCCGCTACGCCGAGGATTACTTGCTGGAGCACGCGTCCGGAGCCCGATTCTGGCGGGTTGAGCTCCCCCACTATCCGGGCCAGGCCCTACAACTGGCCTGGCGTTCCGGATCAACCCTCCAACAGGTTTCGCTGTCGGCTGAAACCGGCGAAATACTCCCGAAGGGCATCGCGCGAAAAACCGAAGGCGGACGGCATTTCATGTCGTTTCACTACATGCTGCACTTGCCGGTGCTGGGTTTCTGGCTGGTGGGCTGGCTGACCGTGGGCATGCTGGTTGCGCTGGTGTCCGGGGTGGTCATCCACCGGCGAATCTTTCAGGACTTCTTCACCTTTCGGCCCAACAAGGGTTTGCGCTCCTGGCTGGACGCACACAACGCCACGGCGGTCATGACCCTGCCCTTTCTGATCATGATCGCCTACACCGGGCTGGCGATTTTCTATACCAGTTACATGCCATGGCCTCTGCAAGCGGCTTATGGTTCCAGCCCGGATGCCTACAGTCAGTTCCAGACGGAGCTGTCGGGCGAAGTGACCGCCATCGGCAAGACCGACAACGCCGCAACTGATTGGGCCTCGTTGCTGAGACAAGCGCAAACCTTGACCGGTCAGGCCCCTCGCATGCTGCTGGTGCAGAACCCCGGCTCGCAGAAAACAACCGTCAGGGTGATGGGCCGCTACGATGAAGCTCACCCTTCGCAGACACTGTTCACGCCGCAAGCCAGCGTGCTGTTTGATGGCATAACGGGCGCGACCTTGCAGGTCCAGAAGCCGCTGCCGGAAACCCTGTCATTGGGCGATCAGATCTACGGCGTACTGCGCTCACTGCACTTCGCCGAGTTGGGCGGCTGGGGCATGAAGTGGTTGTATTTCGTCAGCGGGTTGCTGGGCATGGGGATGATGGCGACTGGCACGCTGCTGTTCACCATCAAGCGACGCAACAAGAGTCAACGAGAATTCGGCACTGCGACCGCCGGGGTCTACCGCTGCATTGAGGCGTTTAACGTGGCGAGCATTGCGGGCATTAGTGTGGCTTGTATTGGTTATTTCTACGCCAACCGATTCATCCCGGTGGACATGCCGGACCGTGCCAGTTGGGAGATTCGCAGCTTTCTGCTGATCTGGCTGATGACACTGGGTCATGCCTTGTGTCGACCGGTCAGCAAGGCGTGGACCGAACAACTGACCGGCGCAGCCCTGCTGTGCTTTTGTTTGCCATTGATCAATTTTTGTACAACCGGGCAGCACATCGGCCGCTACTTGAGTGCTGGGGATTGGCAGCGCGGGAGTGTTGAAGGCGTAGCACTGGTTTTTGGAGTCACGCTGGTGATGGTGCTGTTTCACCGTGGCAGCACCGCCACGAAAAATCTGTAGGAGCTGCCGAAGGCTGCGAATCGCGGTGGGTCAGCATTAATCCTATCGCAGCCTTCGGCAGCTCCTACAGTAATGAAGTCGAATGCCAACGAACCAAGACGTTGATATGAAAAAAACCAACAATACCCACCTCTACCGCTGGATGATCCTCAGCCGGGTGCTGGCCGCCACTATCGGCGGTTATGTTTTGTCTGCGCTGGTGATGTCATTGCTCGCGCTGTGGCTGCCGCGCGTCTCGGGCAGCGACCCGGCAAGCGTCGTACAGATCACAACGCTGTTGAGTTTTGTGCTGTACACCGCTGTCGTCATCTGGGTATTCAGTACCGCCAGCGCCTGGCGGGCATGGCTCGGTCTTGGGCTGGCGGCACTGCTGACGGGCGCGGCAATCGTCGGGCTGACGATCACCGCATAGGCATTAAACCTTGAAGTGCCCAACCATCATCTGTAGCTGACCGCCCAATCGCGCCAACTCAACGCTGGACGCGGCGGTCTCTTCACTGGCTTCAGCGGTCTGTTCACACACATCACGCACATTAACGATGCTGCGGCTGATTTCGTCGGCCACCGAGCTTTGCTGCTCAGCCGCTGCGGCGATTTGCTGGTTCATGGCCTGAATACTGGAAACGGTCTGAGTGATGCTTTCCAGCGAGGTGCCCGCCTTGCGCGTCAGGGCAACGCTGTTGTCGGTCAAGGCGCGGCTACCGAGCATGATTTGCGAGACCTGACGAGTGCCGTTCTGCAGCCCGGCGATCAGGCTTTCGATCTCTTCGGTGGACTGCTGAGTGCGTTGCGCCAAACCCCGTACTTCATCGGCGACCACTGCAAAACCACGCCCTGCCTCGCCGGCACGAGCCGCTTCAATAGCAGCGTTGAGCGCCAGCAAGTTGGTCTGCTCAGCCACGGCCTTGATCACGTCCATGACTTTGCCGATCTTGTCGCTTTCCTGTTCCAGCAAAGTCATGGCATCGCTTGAACGCAGCACTTCACTGGCCAGTTTTTCGATCTGCGTGATGGCCTCGCCCACCACTTTGTCGCCGTCCCGGGCTTGAGTGTCGGCGTTCGCAGCGGCTACCGAAGCCTGCTCGGCGTTGCGCGCAACCTCGTGGACGGTGGCAGACATTTCCTGCATCGCGGTGGCAACCTGATCGGTTTCGATCTTCTGATTGTTGACCCCGGCGCTGGTCTGTTCGGTGACGGCGGACAGCTCTTCAGCCGCGCTGGCAATCTGCGTCACGCCATCACGAATCCCGCTGATCAGATCTCGCAGCGTGACACCCATGCGCTGAATACCTTGCTGCAGCACGCCCAACTCATCGCGACGGGTAATGGTGATGGTGTGAGTCAGATCGCCCGAGGCGATACGGTTCACTACTTCCAGAGTTTGCTGCAGCGGACGGGTGATCTGACGCGTGATGATGATCGCCGCAAAAATACCCAACAGCAGAGCCAACACAGCACCGCCGATCTGCATGCTGCGGGCCTTGGTGGTGTCTTGCGCTGCAAGGCTGCGCTGGATTTTGGAGAGTTCTTCGCCAATGTTAACGATCTCGTACCCCTGGGCAGTCATGTCTTTGCGCGCATTTACAATCGCATCGTTGGCAGTTTTGTAGGCTTGAACCAGGGCCAGGTAGTTACGCAGCGAGGCTTCCAGCTGTGCCACTTCTGTGCCATGGGTTGCATTGAACACAGCCTTCAGCTTATCCAGGTTTTTAATCGACGTTTCCAACTGGCTGAACGCGGCCTGTTCAGACTTTTCATTGGAGTTGCCGGTGTACCCGCGCACCTCATAACGGACCAGTTGAAAGTCCATATTGGCGTCGGCCAACAGTTGCAGCTGGTCTGAGCGCTCGGGGTCCGACGGCTCTTGTTTGAGCACCGAGTCATTGATGGCGGCGATCAACTGGGCGCCTTTGGTGGCCTCGACGCCCATGTCGGCGCGGACCTTGGTGCTGGTCTGATAACCACTGCGCATCTGGCCCAGCGACGTCTCGTAATTTTTGATGATGTCGGTGAGCTGCGAAAGGGCTTTGGCGTTCAGCGGGTTGGTGAAGGTCGACAGCAGCAATTGCTGTTGCTTCTTGAAGTCGTCCAGGGCGACCTGCACTTTTTGTGCGGCAGCATCGTCACCATTGGCGAGCATGTATTGCAGGCGCGTGACGCGTAATACCGTCAGGCGATCAGAAAGCTCAGCGATGTCACCGATTCTATCGGTGCGGTAGATCAGCTTGTCCAGACTGGTCCACCCCAGAAGTGAAAGCAGTGCAGTGAATATAAGCACCGCCCCGAACCCCAAGGCTAACTTCATGGTGACGCTGATATTGGCCAAGCTGCTGTTCATAAAATCTCCGTGATGTCCCAGTGTTTCCCCCAATGCACGCTGTCGTTATTTTTGTTCGAAGCAGCTTGTGCACAAGGCGTATCGGCCCGCCAACCGAATAACTTGACTGCCTGTCAGTTTTTTTGGGTAAACACACTGCTTCAGGACCTCGCCAAAAGCATTGATCCAGAGCCATTCGAACCGCCGCAATTCGCCGCCAGACAAGCGAGTTCAGCAGGTTGCACTGGCTGTAACACGCGCTCGATACCCTCATGCCCGTCACCACTCTGCGCAAAAAAACCAAGGGTAATGACTCATGAAGATCAGCGTTTTTGGATCAGGCTATGTCGGCCTGGTGGCCAGTGCATGCCTTGCCGATGTCGGGCATGACGTGCTGTGCATGGATATCGATGGGCAGCGGATAGAGCTACTCAAATCAGGCGAAACCCCGATTCACGAGCCAGGCCTGAACATGCTTATTCGCAGCAACGTGCATGCACAAAGGCTGTTCTTCTCGACCGATGCAGCACAAGCCGTTGCCTTTGCTGACCTGCTGTTCATCGCGGTAGGCACGCCCTCCGATGAGGACGGCAGCGCTGATCTGCAATACGTCCTCGCAGTCGCGCGAAGCATCGGCCAGCACATGCAGACCTCCAAGACCGTGGTCAACAAGTCCACCGTTCCAGTCGGCACCGGGGAAAAAGTGACCAAGACTATTCGTACGGCGCTGGAAAACCGCGATCTGCAGATCCCCTTCGATATCTGCTCCAACCCCGAGTTTCTCAAGGAGGGCGCGGCGATCGAGGACTTCACCCGTGGCGCACGGATCATCATCGGCACTGACTCCGAGCGGGTCAGAATGCTCATGCGCGAGTGCTATGCGCCGTACAACCGCAATCACGACAAGCTGATGTTCATGAGCCTGCGCGCCGCCGAACTGACCAAGTACGCCGCCAACGCAATGCTGGCGACAAAGATCAGTTTCATGAATGAAATGGCCAACCTGGCCGAGCGCCTGGACGTAGACATCGAGCAAGTCCGCCACGGCATTGGCAGCGATCCGCGCATTGGTTATGACTTCATCTATCCCGGTTGCGGCTATGGCGGTTCCTGCTTCCCCAAAGACATTCAGGCATTGAGCCGCACGGCCCATGAAGTCGGGTACAACCCGCAATTACTCAGGGCCGTGGAAGAGATCAACCAGCGACAGAAAACCGCGCTGTTCAAAAAGCTCGAACGGGCTTTTGAAGGACAATTGGCAGGCAAGACCATCGCCGTCTGGGGACTGGCATTCAAGCCCAACACGGATGACATGCGCGCCGCGCCAAGCAGAGACCTGATGGAATCACTGTGGAGCGCCGGAGCCAGAGTTCAGGCGTACGACCCGGAGGCGATGCAGGAATGTCGAAGGATCTACGGCGAACGCGACGATCTGGTTCTGGCCGGTGATCGTATCCAGGCAGTCAAAGGCGCGGATGCATTGGTGATCTGCACCGAATGGAAAGCCTTTCGCAGCGTCGATTTCACATGGCTCAGGCAACAACTCAAACACGCGATCGTAATTGACGGGCGCAACCTTTATGAGCCCAAAGCTCTGGCGGATGCCGGGTTGAGTTATTCGAGTATTGGTCGGGCTTGAGTTTCGGGGACGGAGTAAACGGTACTGCGATCTCACGTAAAACGACCGACCGTGTAGGAGCGCACGAGCACCGCGAGGCCGCGATAGCGGTGTGTATCAGACAGCCCGCTATCGCGGCCTCGCGGTGCTCGTGCGCTCCTACAGGGCAATAAATGCCTCAGGACAGGAAGCTGGCGCTGACTCACCCATCCAGCAAATGCTCCAACAATAGCCCCGCCGCGCTCGACAGCCCTGCACGCGACCGGACGCAAACCATCAGCTCCCGCTCTGCCCACGGCTCATTGAGCACAACCGTTCGCACACCTTCCAGCCTGTAGATCCCGACGCTGCCCTGCGGCAGGATGCCAATACCGACGCCCGCCTGAACCATCAGGCAGAGCGCGTCGTAGCTGGACACTTCCATGCGAATTTTCAGCGAGCGGCCTACATCGTTGGCGGCTTTGATCAACTGGAAATTCAGATGAGTACCGCTGCGCAGAGCTACGTAAGGATGATCGAGGGTTTCACTGAACGTGACGCTCTCCCGACTGGCCAGTGGATGGGTGTCGGGCACCAGCAATACCAGCCGATCCTTACGAAACGGGAAGACTTCAACATCGGTACCATGGGGCAAGCGGGTAAAAATACCGATATCCGCGCGATTCTCGGCCACGGCTTTGGTGATGGCCAGGCTTTCCTTTTCTTCAAGCTTGATATCGATCAGCGGATTCATATCCATGAACGACTTGATCAGCCCCGGCATGAACTGGCTGATGGCCGAAATGTTGGCCAGCACATGCACCGAGCCGCGTCGGCCATGGCCGTATTCGCGCATTTGCACGACGATTTCATTGAGATTGTTCAGGGCACTGCGGGCCATATACAGCAGGGAAATGCCCGCCGCTGTCGGCGTAACGCCCTTGTTGCTGCGCACCAGCAAGGGTGCGTCGAGCAACTCCTCCAGCTCACTGAGCCGCTTGCTGACCGCCGCCGCGGCAATATGCTCGCGCTCGGCGGCGGCAGCGATGGTGCCTTCTTCGATAACACTGACGAACAGGCGCAGCGAAACAGGATCGAGCTTCATGGGAAGTACCGGACGTGATGTCCGGTCATAGTACGCGCTCAATCAGACTCTCAGAACGTACCCGACAACAGATGACCGGCGTTTGGCACTTTGGCCTGCAGCCCCAGGGTTTTCAGTATCTGATAAACAGTAGCGACCGAAGCGGACAACACGGGTTTGTCGAGCCGATCCTGCACGACCTGAATCGCGGGCAATGACGGCATCTGCACGCAGCATGACAACACCACGCCATCCGCCTGACCGATATTCAAACGATCAGCATGCGCCACCAGGTTCATGGGATCGAGACGTCCCACCGCCAGATTGTCGGCCACCTCCAGGCTGATGGAGTCCGTCACTTCGATCCCTGCCGCTTCGATGTAATCGATCACTTGTTGCGTCAGTGGCTTCATATACGGCGTGATGATGGCGACTTTTTTGTAGCCGAGCACGTTCAGGCTGTCGATCAGCGCGCCTGCCGAACTCAGCACCGGGGTTGGCGCTTCGTTACCGGCAACCACGTTGCCAAGGCGTTCCTGAGAGACTTTGTGATAACCCGCGCCTTGGCACATGATCGCCACCAGACAGGCGTAAGCCATGACGTCTACGCGCGCATCGCTCAGTTCCAGCGCGCAGCGGTCACTGTCGACGTCCATCTTTTTCAGCTCTTCCGGACTGACCTTCATCATGCGCATACGCGCCGAATGAAAGGTGAAGTGCTCTTCGGGGAACAGCGAGTAACGCGAAGTCAACATTGCCGGAATTTCGGTTTCCATGGTGGTGTTGGAGCTGGGGACGATTTGCCCGATACGGAAATTTTTCATTGTTCTGCCCTCGACAAAGCAAACGATCCGAAGATCACAGACTTGCGATGCTAGAAGCGCTTTCCAGGCGCGTACATCAGGCATTGATGAGGTCGCCATCGCGGTTGGCGATGGCGACCTGACGGATGAACGGTGTGACAAACCGCTGTTTATCCGGTTCGAACAGCTATTTTGAGGGCCGCCCAATTTGCCCAGAAGCCCTCGCTCTGCTAGTGTCGCGCCGGTTTAACCTCTACCGGAATAGCCCCCATGGCCCGCAAGAAAGCTGCACTGGATTTCGAACAATCACTCGCTGATCTGCAAACGCTGGTAGAGCGTCTGGAGAACGGCGAGCTGTCGTTGGAAGACTCGCTGACTGCCTTCGAGCAAGGTATTCGCCTGACCCGCGACTGCCAGGGCGCGCTGGCGCAAGCCGAACAGAAGGTTCAGGTGCTGCTCGAACGCGACGGCGAACTGGCCGAAGAGCCATTCGACGCGGAACAGCCTGAATGATCGCGACTTATCAGGCACTGAGTCAGACCCGCGTCAACGCGGCGCTGGAAGGTCTGTTTGCAGCACCTGCTCCAGAATTGACCCGCCTGTACGCCGCCATGCGCTATAGCGTGATGAACGGCGGTAAACGCGTGCGCCCGCTGCTGGCCTACGCCGCCTGCGAAGCGCTGGGCGGTAACGCTGAAGACGCCAACGGCGCAGCCTGCGCAGTTGAACTGATCCACGCGTACTCGCTGGTTCATGACGATTTACCGGCAATGGACGATGACGATCTGCGTCGCGGCCAGCCGACGACTCACAAAGCGTTCGACGAAGCCTGCGCGATTCTGGCCGGTGATGGCCTGCAAAGCCTGGCCTTCACCGCCCTGCTCGACCCAAGCCTGACCTCGCGAGACGCCGAAGCCCGCCTGCAAATGGTCAGTGCCTTGGCATTGGCGGCTGGCCCTGCCGGTATGGTTGGCGGTCAGGCCATCGACCTGGGTTCGGTAGGCCTCAAGCTGGATCAGGCTGCACTGGAACTCATGCACCGGCACAAGACCGGCGCGCTGATCGAAGCCAGCGTAAAGCTCGGCGCACTGGCCAGCGGTAATGCCGATCAGGCCCGGCTCGCTGCGTTGCAAGTCTATGCCAGGGCCGTTGGTCTGGCATTCCAGGTGCAGGACGACATCCTCGACGTTGAAAGCGATACCGAAACCCTCGGTAAACGCCAAGGTGCAGACATCGCCCGCGACAAGCCAACTTACCCGGCGCTGCTGGGCCTGGAACCTGCCCGGCTGTATGCCTTACAACTGCGTGACCAGGCCATCGACGCCCTGCGACCTTTCGACGCGTCGGCTGATCCGTTGCGTGAACTGGCTCGTTTCATCGTCGAACGCCGCAACTGATCCCGATTACACGACTGCAAATATCCCGAACCGGCCGTGTCTGGCCGGGTCAGAGACTTGTGTTTGACAGGTTTGCCTGCGCATCAAAGGCTGCACTTCATGGGCAGCATGCGATGCATCAGGTAAACTGCCGCCTCTTTTACTTATAACGATTCGCCTGATGCCCACGACGTTTAAAGAGATTCCCCGCGTGCGCCCTACCACGCCGCTGCTCGACCGCGCTGAAACGCCGGACGGCTTGCGTCGCCTGGGCGAAGCCGAGCTGGAAGACCTGGCCGATGAACTGCGCCTGGAGCTCCTCTATTCCGTTGGCCAGACCGGCGGGCACTTCGGTGCCGGGCTCGGTGTTATCGAGCTGACCATCGCCCTCCATTATGTCTTCGATACCCCAGACGACCGTTTGGTCTGGGACGTGGGTCATCAAGCGTATCCGCACAAGATCCTTACCGGTCGTCGTCAGCGCATGAACACCCTGCGCCAGAAAGACGGAGTTGCCGCTTTCCCGCGTCGCAGCGAGAGCGAGTACGACACCTTTGGCGTTGGTCACTCCAGCACATCGATCAGTGCAGCGCTGGGCATGGCCATTGCCGCCCGCCTGCAAGGCAGCGACCGCAAGTCCATCGCCGTGATCGGTGATGGCGCGTTGACCGCTGGCATGGCGTTCGAAGCGCTGAACCACGCGCCTGAAGTCGCCGCCAACATGCTCGTCATCCTCAACGACAACGACATGTCGATCTCGCGCAACGTGGGCGGGTTGTCGAATTATCTGGCCAAGATCCTATCCAGCCGCACTTACAGCAGCATGCGTGAGGGCAGCAAAAAGGTTCTGTCGCGTTTGCCAGGTGCGTGGGAAATTGCCCGCCGCACCGAGGAATACGCGAAAGGCATGCTGGTTCCCGGCACCCTGTTCGAAGAACTGGGCTGGAACTACATCGGTCCTATCGACGGCCACGACCTGCCAACCCTGATTGCAACGCTGCGCAACATGCGTGACCTTAAAGGTCCGCAATTCCTGCACGTTGTGACCAAGAAAGGCAAAGGCTTCGCACCTGCTGAAGTCGACCCGATCGGCTACCACGCCATTACCAAACTGGAGCCACTCAATGCCCCAGCCGCTGCCCCGAAAAAGGCCAGCGGACCGAAGTATTCCGGTGTGTTTGGTCAGTGGATCTGCGACATGGCCGATGCTGATTCACGTCTGGTGGGTATTACCCCGGCGATGAAGGAAGGCTCGGACATGGTCGAGTTCAGCGAGCGCTTCCCTGAGCGCTACTTCGACGTGGCGATTGCCGAGCAGCACGCTGTGACGCTGGCTGCAGGCATGGCCTGTGAAGGCTCAAAGCCGGTTGTCGCGATCTACTCCACCTTCCTGCAACGCGGCTATGACCAGTTGGTGCATGACGTGGCGGTGCAGAACCTCGACGTTCTGTTCGCCATTGATCGCGCAGGTCTGGTGGGCGAAGACGGCCCGACCCACGCGGGCAGCTTCGATCTGTCGTACCTGCGTTGCATCCCCGGCATCGTGGTCATGACGCCAAGCGACGAAAACGAACTGCGCTCGATGCTCAGCACCGGTTATCTGCATAACGGCCCCGCCGCTGTGCGCTACCCGCGTGGCACCGGGCCGAATTCAGTCATTGAGAGCGGCCTCGCACCTATCGAGATTGGCAAAGGCATTGTTCGCCGTAATGGTCAGGGCGTTGCCATTCTGGTGTTTGGCGTGCAATTGGCTGACGCGCTGAAAGTGGCGGAAAAGATCGATGCGACCGTGATCGACATGCGCTTCGTCAAGCCGATTGATGAAGCGCTGATCCGCGATGCTGCCGCCAACCATGAGTTGCTGGTAACCGTCGAAGAAAACGCCATCATGGGCGGTGCCGGTGCTGCCGTCAGCGAGTTCCTGGCACGAGAAAATATCCTCAAATCCGTACTGCATCTCGGCTTGCCGGACGTCTACGTCGAACACGCCAAGCCTGCGCAAATGCTGGCCGAGTGTGGATTGGATGAGGCGGGTATCGAAGCGGCGATCAACGAGCGACTGGTGTTGATTGGTTGATCGTTGAAAGCTTCAAAAAGAAAGGCGCTCATTGAGCGCCTTTTTTGTGCAGTTTGGTTGATGACTGGCAGCGGATGGCACTGCGTCCTGACAATGCTCTGTCGCTAAGCAAGTACGGCCCTGTAGGAGTGAGCTTGCTCGCGATTCGATTTTTCTGGTTATGAATCATTGACTGGCCTGACGCTATCGCGAGCAAGCTCACTCCTACAGGGATATGCAGACTATGCGTCCCCTGACATTGCGCTGTCGCGCAGCAAACACGGATCTGTAGGAGCGCACGAGCAGCGCGAGGCCGCGATGGCGGCTTGTCTGATACACCGCCATCGCTGGCCTCGTAACCTCGGTGAGCCCCCACAGAAAATGTGCGCGTCTTTACGCTAAACCGCTGTCTGTAACGCCTCGATATCACCTGAAACAATCACCTGCAGATTCCGGGTAATTTTCTCTATTGGCCAGTCCCACCAGGCAATGGCCAAAAGTCGCTCGATGACTTCAGCGGGGAAGCGGTGTTTCAGGACTTTGGCCGGGTTGCCGCCGACGACGCTGTACGCCGGGACATCTGCGACCACAACCGAACGCGCAGAGATGATCGCCCCGTCGCCGATCTTCACACCGGGCATGACCAGCACGTCGTACCCCATCCAGACATCGTTACCCACCACGGTATCGCCTTTGTAGGGCAAGTCACCCGGCTCAGGCATTACCTTCTCCCAGCCGTTGCCGAAGATCTGAAACGGATACGTCGAGATGCCACTCAGCTTGTGATTGGCACCGTTCATGATGAATTTAGTGCCCCGCGCCAGTGCGCAGAATTTGCCGATGATCAGTTTGTCGCCAATGAACGGGAAGTGATAAAGGACGTTGCGCTCGAAGTTTTCCGAGTCTTCGGGATCATCGTAGTAGGTGTAGTCGCCAACGATGATGTTTGGATTGCTCACGGTGTTTTTAATGAAACACACCTGCGGAAAGCCATTCATTGGGTGGGGATTTTTCGGGTCGGGTCCGTTCATGGAAAGCTCCTTTATTATGCAGTGACTCCGTCCGTAGGACCGGCTTTAGCCGGGAGCGCATTGTTTCTGGCGAAAGAGATTTGAAGGATGTGCCGAAGCCCTCCCGGCTAAAGCCGGTCCTACGGATAGTGTTCAGTCAGGAATTACAGGATGCCTTTCAAACCAGTTGCCGCGGTATCCGATAGAGATACAGCAGCACCACACTGGAAGACGCCAAAAGCAACCCAACGACGAAAACAGGCATCGTCAACACGGGGGAATGGCGTCTTTGCCATCGAACGCGCCGCTGATCACAAACAGCGGCGCCAGGGTCAACACCCGTTGCCACCACCACGCGAGAGCGAAGCGGCGTCTGGTGTTTTACGCCTCAAGCGCGATCGGCTTCGCCCTGATGTTCGTTGCCCATCATGTGGCCGAGCTTGCCAGCCTTGGTGGCCAGATAGAGTTTGTTATGCGGGTTATGGCCGGTGTGCAGCGGCACGCGCTCGGCGACGTTGATGCCCATCTCGGTCAAGGCTTTGACCTTGCGCGGGTTATTGGTCATCAAGCGCAGCGCGTCGACACCCAAATGCTGCAGCATCGGCAGGCAAATGGCGTAGTCGCGTTGGTCAGCGGCAAAACCCAGACGCTCGTTGGCTTCAACGGTATCAGCGCCGCCATCCTGCAGTTCATAAGCGCGGACCTTGTTCAGCAGGCCAATGCCCCGGCCTTCCTGACGCAAGTACAGCAAAACACCACGACCTTCAGAAGCGATGGCACGCAACGCGGCTTCGAGCTGGGAGCCGCAATCGCAACGCTGACTGAACAGCGCGTCGCCGGTCAGGCATTCGGAATGGACGCGCCCCAGCACTGGAGCGCCATCGGATACGTCGCCCAGACTCAACACAAGATGTTCGCGACCGGTCGCATGCTCAAGAAAGCCATGCATGGTGAATTCGGCAAAAGGGGTAGGCAGCTTGGAAGCGGCTACAAATACGACGGGCACCGTGTGCTCCTGATCAGTATGGGACTGGAAATTCGCAAGGCACGCATTGTAGCAGCACGCCTCGGCAGACGCTTATGCCGAATTGTCGACCATACAGATCGGGAAGTTAGATTGATGCTTTATAGATCGCCGGTAGGAGCGAACTTGTTCGCGAGGTGGGGTTTTCTGAAAAAAATGCCTCGCGAACAAGTTCGCTCCTACCCAGAGAGGTGCATCTCAATCTAGATCCACGCCCAAACCCACACAATCCCCTGCATCGCCGCCCAGGCGAATACGCCCGCCAGCACGTCATCGAGCATGATCCCGACGCCGCCGTGCACCTTGCGGTCAATCCAGTGAATCGGCCATGGCTTGAGAATGTCGAAAAAGCGGAACACCAGGAAACCCACCAGCAGCCAGACCCAACCCTCGGGCACCAGCCACAAGGTGATCCACATGCCGACCATTTCGTCCCAGACGATGCCTTCGTGATCGTGTACGCCCAGATCATCCGCAACTTTGCCGCACAACCAGAAGCCGAACAGCATGGTGATACCGAGCATCAGCCAGTAGCCCCAGTCCGGAAGCATTTGCCACAGCGGGATGAACGGCACGGCAACCATGGAGCCCCAGGTGCCCGGTGCTTTGGGCAGCGTGCCGGAACCGAAACCGAATGCCAGGAAGTGCCACGGATTGGTCCAGACCGAAGGTGGAACGAATTCCGCCGGGACCTGCTTTGGATGATCTGTCACGGTGTCTCCCGAAAATGTTGGTAGCCGCGTGCCAGGACAGGAATGTCGTGACCCTTGGTGTCGATCAGCGCGACGCCTTCGCCCGCCTCGACTCGCCCGATGACATGGATGGGCAATCCTTCGTCGAGCAAATCCTGTAAGTGTTCAGGCGGCAACGTGAACGCCAGCAAATAATCATCACCACCACTCAACGCTGCCTCCGTTGCGCCTTGCTGACCGATGAAGGCCAGTAAATGCTCGGACATCGGCAGTTTTTCCTGCTCTACCAACAGCCGGACTTTAGATGCTAGCGCGATATGTCCGCAGTCGGCCAACAGGCCGTCGGAGATATCCAGAGCGGCGCTGGCCTTGCCGCGTAGCGCAAGCCCCAGTGCAAATTGCGGTTGTGGCGACCAGTACCGCGCCAGCAAAGCCTCTGCGGTAGACGCCTCAGTAGTACGCTGGTTCAACACAAGGGGCAATGCACCTGCCGCATCGCCCAACGGTCCCCCGACGCACAGCAGATCGCCCGGCCGGGCGCCGCTGCGAGTCAACGCCTGACCAGCTGGCACGCGGCCGAATACTGTAACCGTCAGGCTCAATGGCCCCCGGGTCGTATCGCCGCCCACCAGTTGCAAGCCGCAACCCTGCGCCATGAGGTTCAGGCCTTGGGCGAAAGCCTGTAGCCAAGTGGCAGACACTTCAGGAAGGGTTAACGCGAGGGTAAATGCAACGGGCGTGGCGCCCATGGCCGCCAGATCACTGGCAGACACGCCAAGCGCACGCTGGCCGAGCAGGAACGGATCGCAGACGTCAGGGAAATGCACGCCGATGACCAGCGTATCGGTAGAGATTGCCAACTGCTCACCTGGCGGTAGCGTCAACAAAGCGCAGTCATCACCAATCCCCAGCGCCACACCTTCACCCGCTTGGGCACAAGGCGCAGCGGCAAAGTAATTGCGGATCAGCTCAAACTCGCCCATCAGGATCTCGTTGTTGTGCTATTAGCCTGTGTAACGAAGATGGATCTGCATTGCTCTTATCGCGGGCAAGCACCGCTCCCACAGGATAAACGTATAACTCCTGTGGGAGCGGTCTTGCCCGCGATAAGAGCGACGAAAATCTAGCGCTTGTACGCCTTCACTTCAACTTCACGCAGGCGCGGGGCCAGTTTGTCCAGCACGCCATTGACGAACTTGTGGCCGTCAGTGGAGCCGTAGACCTTCGCCAGCTCAATGCCTTCGTTGATCACAACGCGATATGGCACGTCGACGCGCTTGAGCAGCTCGTAGGTGGACAGGCGCAGGATGGCCAGTTCAACCGGATCGAGTTCTTCAATGGTCAGGTCCAGGCATGGCGTCAGGGCCGTATCGATTTCGTCGATATTGGTCGGCACGCCGCGCAACAGCTCGCTGAAGTACGGGCCGTCGACGTCTTTGAAATCGTTATCGACGCGGAACTGTGCTTCGATTTCATTCAGCGAATGACCCGCCATGTGCCACTGGTAAAGCGCTTGAGTTGCCAACTGACGGGCTTCCCGGCGCTTTACACTCTTGGATGGCTTGCCAGCGTCCGCAGGTTTTGGATCGCGCGGATTGAACTGATCGCTATCGTCAGAAATCACTTGGCCTCCAACTGCGCCAGCAGGCTGACCATTTCAAGGGCGGACAACGCAGCTTCTGCGCCTTTGTTACCCGCTTTGGTGCCGGAACGCTCGATGGCTTGTTCGATGGTGTCAACCGTCAGTACGCCGAAAGCAACCGGCACGCCGAACTCCATGGAGACCTGAGACAGGCCTTTGACACATTCGCCAGCAACGTATTCAAAGTGCGGAGTACCACCACGAATCACCGCGCCGAGGGCGACGATGGCGGCGAACTCGCTGCGCTGGGCAACTTTCTGCACAACCAGCGGGATTTCGAAGGCACCCGGAGCGCGGATGATGGTGATGTCGCTTTCCTTGACGCCGTGGCGTACCAAAGCATCAACAGCGCCGCTCACCAGACTTTCCACGACGAAGCTGTTGAAACGGCCAACTACCAGAGCGTAGCGGCCTTGGGGAGCGACGAAGGTACCTTCGATGGTCTTCAGGGTCATTCGTGTAAGTCTCGTATTAAAGAGCAAGTCAGCCTTGGGGCCGACTATAGGGATGTTAGGCCACGAATCAGATTAGCCGGTGACACGCACAAAAGCGTACCACCCGACCGGTCTTTATTCGGAGGGCACGTATTCTACAACTTCCAGATCGAAACCGGATATCGCATTGAACTTCATTGGCGAACTCATCAGGCGCATTTTACGCACGCCGAGGTCACGCAGGATCTGCGAACCGGCCCCCACGGTGCTGTAAGTGGTCGGCGATTTGATCGGCAATTGCCCGGCGGTTTCACGAATATGCGCCAGCAGCACGTCGCCATCCAGCGGATGCCCCAGCAACAGGACAACACCGCTGCCCGCGTTAGAGACCGCGGTCATCGCGGCGCGCAGGCTCCAGCGCCCCGGTTGCTTGACCATCAACAGGTCACGCAGCGGGTCCATATTATGCACCCGCACCAGCGTCGGCTCTTCTGCGCAAATCTTGCCCAGAGTCAGCGCGAGGTGGACGTCACCTTCCACTGAATCGCGGTAGGTCACCAGGTTGAACTGGCCCAATTCGCTGTCCATCGGCTGCTCGGCAATCCGCTGAACGGTACGTTCGTGGATCATCCGGTAGTGAATCAGATCGGCAATCGTACCGATCTTGATGTCGTGTTCCAGCGCAAAAGCTTCCAGTTCAGCACGACGCGACATGGTGCCGTCGTCGTTCATCACTTCACAGATCACGCCAGTGGGCTCGAAACCGGCCATGCGCGCCAGGTCACAGGCCGCTTCGGTGTGACCGGCCCGGGACAGCGTACCGCCCGCCTGAGCCATCAACGGGAAAATATGGCCGGGGCTGACAATGTCTTCCGCTTTGGCGTCTTTGGCCGCTGCGGCCTGCACGGTGCGAGCACGGTCAGCAGCAGA
Organism: Pseudomonas sp. Irchel 3A5; assembly: GCF_900187575.1. Classification (NCBI taxonomy): domain Bacteria; kingdom Pseudomonadati; phylum Pseudomonadota; class Gammaproteobacteria; order Pseudomonadales; family Pseudomonadaceae; genus Pseudomonas; species Pseudomonas sp. Irchel 3A5. Next base: position 139,406 of record NZ_FYDU01000015.1, read on the forward strand.
AATGCCGGTGGTCACGCCTTCGGCCGCTTCGATGGACACGGTGAACTTGGTGCCGAAACCGGAACCGTTGCGCGGAGCCATGAGTGGCAGCTTGAGGGCCTCACAGCGCTCACGGGTCATCGGCATGCAAATCAGGCCACGCGCATAGCGGGCCATAAAGTTGATGTGTTCAGCCTTGACGCATTCGGAAGCCATGATCAGATCGCCTTCGTTCTCGCGATCTTCGTCATCCATGAGGATGACCATTTTGCCCTGGCGAATGTCTTCAACCAGTTCTTCGATACTATTGAGCGCCACGCGGCACCCCCTTCAATTCAGGATTTGAGGTAGCCGTTGGCGGCCAGAAAGCTTTCGGTGATGGTGCCAGCCTGCCCTTTCGAGGAGTCGGCGGCCTTGTCGCCCATCAGCAAACGCTCCAGATAACGCGCCAGCAAATCCACCTCAAGATTGACCTTACGGCCCGGACGGTAGTCGGCCATGATCGTTTCGGCCAAGGTATGCGGCACGATGGTCAGCTCGAACTCCGCACCGTCAACGGCGTTCACGGTCAGGCTGGTGCCATCAACCGTGATAGAACCTTTGTGCGATATGTACCTGGCCAGCTCGCGGGGTGCGCGCACCTTGAACTGAATGGCACGGGCGTTTTCCTCGCGGGATACGATCTCGCCAACGCCATCGACGTGGCCGCTGACCAGATGGCCGCCCAGACGGGTAGTCGGGGTCAGGGCCTTTTCCAGATTGACCGGGCTGCCGGTCTTGAGATCGATGAACGCCGTGACGTCGAGGGTTTCGCGGCTGACATCAGCCCAGAAGCCATCGCCGGGCAGCTCTACAGCAGTCAGGCAAACGCCGTTGACCGCGATGCTGTCGCCCAGTTTGACGTCGCTCAGATCAAGTTTGCCCGTCTCGACGTAAACGCGGACATCGCCGCCTTTAGGGGTGATGGCGCGGATGCTGCCGATGGATTCGATGATGCCAGTAAACATGGGTCCTCCAGGAGAACAAGCCCAGCGCGCTGAGCGAAAGGCCGAAATTATACGCCGGGTGCGAGCTTGGGGGTGGCAATGACTCTCCAGTCATCACCAACGGCGCGTATATCGGTAATTTTCAGCTCAAAAGCCTCGCTCATCTGCGCCAAAGGCAGATCAAGCAACGGGCGAGCTGAAGAGCCGAGGAACTTGCCTGCGATAAAAATCTGAAACTCATCCACCAGCCCCAGGCGAGTAAACGCCCCGGCCAGGCGTGGGCCCGCTTCGATCAGCACGTCGTTGACGCCACGGGCCACCAGCTCGACCAGCAACTTGCGCAGGTCTACATGACCGCCGCTTCCAGCCAGAGCCAACATGTCGTGGCCTTCGTCGTGATAACGCTCGCGGGCTGACGCGGCAGCGCAGGTCACAACCAACGCATGTCCGGCCTGAAAGAACGGCGCATCCAGCGGCACCCGCAGACGGCCATCGATCAACACCCGCAGCGGCGGGCGCGTCATGGCCAAGCCTGTGAGCTCGGCATTCAGGCCCAGTTCATCAGGACGTACAGTCAGGCGAGCCTTGTCGGCGAGCACGGTATCCGCGCCGGTCAATACGACACTTGATTGCGCACGCAGCCGCTGTACCGCCCCACGCGCAGCCGGGCCGGTGATCCACTGGCTTTCACCGCTGGCCATGGCGGTGCGACCGTCCAGGCTCATGGCGAGCTTGACCGTCACATACGGCAAGCCTTTGATCATGCGCTTGAGAAAGCCTTTATTCAGCGCCCGGGCTTCGTCTTCCAGCACCCCGCACTGCACCGAAATACCGGCATTCATCAGACGCAGCAAGCCACGTCCGGCAACATCGGGATTGGGGTCCTGCATGGCAGCGACCACTCGCGCCACGCCAGCATTGACCAGCGCATCAGCGCACGGCGGCGTGCGGCCATGGTGGCTGCAAGGCTCCAGAGTCACATAAGCCGTCGCGCCTTTGGCCTTGTCGCCCGCCTGACGCAATGCATGCACTTCGGCGTGAGGTTCGCCAGCCCGGGCGTGCCAGCCTTCGCCGACAATCTGCCCGTCGTGCACAATCACGCAGCCGACACGTGGGTTGGGATGGGTGGAGTAAATCCCGTGGCGCGCCAGTTCCAGCGCACGCGCCATGTAATGGGTGTCCAGCACGGTTAGCTCAGTCAACGAAGCACTCACTCTTTAGCTGGCTCGCGAGCCAGGCGATCGATTTCTTCGCGGAATTCGTTGAGGTCCTGAAAACGCCTGTAAACAGAAGCAAAGCGGATATACGCCACTTCGTCGAGCTTTTGCAGTTCGCCCATGACCAGGTTGCCCACCACCAACGACTTGACCTCACGTTCGCCCGTCGCACGCAGCTTGTGCTTGATGTGCACCAGCGCAGCTTCCAGACGTTCGACACTGACCGGGCGTTTCTCAAGAGCACGCTGCATACCGGCGCGCAGCTTCTCTTCATCGAAAGGCTGACGGCTGCCGTCCTGCTTGATCAGGCGCGGGAGAACCAGTTCGGCTGTTTCGAACGTCGTGAAACGCTCACCGCACGCCAGACATTCGCGACGACGACGAACTTGATCGCCTTCGGCAACCAGGCGGGAATCGATGACTTTGGTGTCATTGGCACCGCAAAAGGGACAGTGCATGGTGGCAGGCAACAAAAATAGGAAGGGCCGCCATGGTAGCGCATCCCGCTGGCAAGACAAGTCTTGGACTTTGCGCTATATAGGCGCGCATCTGGCGCGGTGTTCAGCGATACTGCTCGCTATTGGGCTATTTATCGGCGTTTGCGGGTAATTTAGCGTTACCGTCATTGAGCGGTTTAGTGCTGTCCTTCGTATTGAATTTTTGTTGGAGCTGTTCATGACGCTACGATCGCTGATGTTGCTCAGCCTGATTGGCTTGCTTGCCGCCTGCAGCAGCAATGAAACACCAGAAACTGTTCCGGCCAAACCTGCCACGGTGCCCGTCGTAAAAGTACCGGCCGGCCCCGGCCCATTGCAGCCCTTCCAGCGAGAGCTGAGCGGGCAGTTGCTGGGCGTACCCGCTGGTGCCGAGGTTGAATTGGCGCTGTTAGTGATCGACGAGCGCGGTCGTCCGCAGAAACTGCTGACCAGCACCAAACTGCAAGGCAACAATCAGTCGCTGCCATTCCAGCTGCGTTTCAACCCGGAAGCCTTTCCGGTGGGTCAGCGCGTCGAACTGCGCGGCCGTGCCAGCAAGTCCGGGCAATTGATCCTGCATCTGCCGTCGATGCGTATTGAACAACCCGTCACACAAGCGCTGGGGCCTTTGCAGTTCGAAACTGCGCCATGATTGCACCGCAACACCTGCAACAGGCACTCAGCGAATTGCTTGGCGATGCGCAACTGGTCGCCACCGCCCTGCCGGACACCGACTTGCGGCTGTGGCTGATCGACGCCGAGAACATGGATCGTGCCTTCAGCCCCGAAGAAACCCGACGCATTCTTGAAGAGCCGCAGTACTGGAGTTTCTGCTGGGCCAGCGGCCTGGCGCTGGCGCGGTTTCTGGCAGAGCAACCGCAGTGGGTCGCCGGTAAGCGAGTACTGGATTTTGGCGCAGGTTCAGGTGTGGCGGGGATTGCGGCGGTTAAAGCGGGTGCACTTGAAGTGGTCGCCTGTGATCTTGATCCGCTGGCCCTAGAAGCCTGCCGCGCGAATGCTGAACTGAACGGCGTGCAATTGAGCTACTCGGCTGACTTCTTTGCCGAAGCGGATCGTTTCGATTTGATTATCGTCGCGGACGTGCTCTACGACCGGGCCAACTTGCCGCTGCTGGACCAGTTTCTCAGTCGCGGGCAGCAGGCGTTGGTGGCTGATTCGAGAGTGCGGGATTTTCAGCACCCGCTGTACGAGCGCCTGGGGATATTCGAGGCGCACACCTTGCCGGATCTGGCTGAGCCCCATGAGTTTCGCAAAGTGAGCCTCTACCACGCTGAGCGAGTTGAAATGCAATCCCCTGTGGGAGCGGTGCTTGCCCGCGATAAGGCTGGACGCGGTTCACTTTAGATCGCGTCGCTCCTATCGCGGGCAAGCACCGCTCCCACATGATCACCGCTCCCACAAGGAAGTGCTTCGCCTGCAACGCCGCTTTGCGCAAACCCGAGCGCCCTTTATAGTTGACCCCATTCAGATCCCCCCCCGAGATTCGCAATGAACCAGGACACTACCTACATCTTCGACGCTACGGCGGCGACCTTTCAGCAGCTGGTCATCGACAAGTCTTTCGACCAGCCCGTGCTGGTGGACTTCTGGGCCGAATGGTGTGCGCCCTGCAAAGTGCTGATGCCGCTGCTGGCGCAGATCACCGAGAGCTATCAGGGCGAGTTGCTGCTGGTGAAGGTCGATTGCGACGCCGAGCAAGACATCGTCGCCCGCTTCGGCATCCGTAGCCTGCCGACAGTTGTGCTGTTCAAGGACGGCCAGCCCATCGACGGCTTCACCGGCGCACAGCCTGAATCAGAGATCCGCAAGATTCTCGAACAGCACGTGGTCATGCCTGCGCCGGTCGCCGCTGATCCGCTGAAACTGGCTCAGGAAATGTTCGCTGAAAGCCACTTCGCCGAAGCCGAAGCAGCGCTGCAGCAAATCCTGACCGAAGACAATACCAATGCGGCAGCGCTGATTCTTTACGCACGCTGCCTGGCGGAGCGCGGTGAGCTGGGCGAAGCACGACAAGTCCTGGACGCGGTGAAAACCGACGATCACAAAGCTGATTTGGCCGGTGCTCGTGCGCAGCTGACCTTTCTGGCTGAAGCCAAGGCATTCCCGGATGCGGCAGACCTCAAGGCTCGCCTGGCGCAAAACCCGCAGGATGACGAAGCCGTGCATCAACTGGCGATTCAGCAACTGGCCCGCCAGCAATACGAAGCGGCGCTGGAGGGCTTGTTGAAGCTGTTCATCCGCAACCGCAACTACGCCGACGGCCTGCCACACAAAACCCTGCTGCAAGTCTTCGACCTGTTGGGCAACGACCATCCGCTGGTCACCGCGTATCGTCGCAAGTTGTTTGCTGCGCTGTACTAAGCCCCTGTCATCAGGCGTCTGTATTGACCCAGCTGTAGAGCGGCGCGTCCTGCCCGCTCTCGACCTTGACTTGCGAACTGTGGCGCAAGCGCACTAACAGGCGCTTGCCTGCCGCCGTACTGCCAGTCAGACCTTCCAGTTGATCCAGTAACTCTGGGCCATTGATCTGCCCGGCCTTGCGCAACAGGTCCAAGGCAATCTGCCAAATCTTGTCGTCCTGGCTTGCCGGATTGCTGACCACGGCTGCGGCGGTGGCTTCAGGTTTGGCGGCTTTGAGTTGAGCGCCGAGCTGCGCCCAGTCGCCCTCATCCAGCTCCAGCGTCAAATCCACCGGCCAATCGCCAACGGTTCCACGAATACGCAACATGGGTGCTTCCTCTTTTTTTGCAGGGGGACATGCTCGCATAGGGATACCGCGATTGTCCTGCTGGGCATTTTCGGTGACTGTACTGGCCCTCTCCCGGCTGAAGTCGGTTCCACGGAATAGCGCAGAACCTGTGGGAGCGGTGCTTGCCCGCGATTCAGGCGATGCGGTGTATCAGGTGAACTGAGTTGTCCCTATCGCGGGCAAGCACCGCTCCCACAAGGTCGGCGGCGATCCGCAGACTTTTCCTACATCTCAGATCGCTATCGTTACCTCCCTGTCCTCGCACCGCACCGGTAATGTGCGCTGGTCGTTGCAACAGCAGCGAACGGGTTTCGCAGCCTGATTGTCGTAAGTTTCCACTAGCAGCTAGCCTGTAAGTTACATGGCCGCTGTGCGCGGGACATCTTCGGATGTGCCGGGACCCTTACGACTCGGTCTGCGAACCTGCGCACAGTTGCCGCCCATTCGAATCGCAGCGTTTGAAGGCAACTCCAGGAAATCGTAAGGAGCTTCAAATGAAACCAAAAAGAAAATCTCATCAGCCACTCGACTGCCTCCACGAAGCCAAAACCCAAGGCTTCGCCTACCTCACGCCCGATGAACATCGTCTTATAGAAACCCTGCGCTGGACCACTCATGCCGGGCGAACAATCATTTATACATTGGCCCAGGACCTGCGCCGGGCGCGGCCTTGGGCTCAGCGCGCTTAATAACTGGAATGAATCCCCGGTAGGAGCCAACTTGTTGGCGAGGCATAGGACCTTCGTAATGAGAACTATCGTCTCACCAACAAGTTGGCTCCTACCTGGGAAGTGCTCGCTACTCAATCCAAATTCCGGCTCACGCTCCCGACAATAATTGTTATAAGATCACATAACGATCTTTATCCAGTCATGTCCGGAGTCTGTTTTATGCGCCGTCTGCTGCTCGCTTTGCCCTTGGCCCTGCTTCCCCTCGCGATGGTTAATGCAGCCCCCGAGCATGATCACGACCACGAGCACGGTAGCCTCGGCGCACATGAGCACGGTGTGGGTCGGCTGGACGTTGCGCTGGTCGGCGGCACGCTGGAGTTCGAACTGGACAGCCCGGCCATGAACCTCGTCGGTTTCGAGCATCTGGCCACCAGCGCTGAAGACAAAGCCAAAGTCGCCGCGGCCAAAGATGTGCTGCTCAAGCCTCACGCGCTGTTCAGCATTCCGGAAGCCGCCGAGTGCAACGTGGTTTCCCAGAAGCTGGAAAGCCCATTGTTCGGTGACAAGCCTGACGCTGACGCAGGCCACGATCATGACGCCAAAGACGCCCACGATGAGCACGAACACAGCGAAATCCATGGCACTTACAAATTCACCTGTAAGGTTCCGGCCGTACTGAAGACCCTCGACCTGTCGACCATCTTCAAGTCGTTCCCGGGCACCGAAAAACTTCAGGTCCAGTTGATCTCGCCAAAAGGCCAGTCGGGTGCCGAAGTTCGCCCGAGCAATCCAAGCCTGAAATTCTGATTCAGCTATTGTTGAAAACCGACCGGGCTTGCCCGGTCGTTTGATTTCCATTCTGGCGGATTCACACTGGCCATGACTCAAGCACTGATCGAACTGTCCAACCTTGGCTTCACCTGGCCAGGCCACGCGCAATTGCTGGATATCCCGGCATTTCGGCTGGAGCCGGGCGAAACGCTGTTTCTCAAAGGCCCCAGCGGTAGCGGCAAGACGACGCTACTGGGCTTGCTGGGCGGCGTGCAGAAACCCAATCGTGGCAGCATTCGCTTGCTGGGCCAGGAACTGAATGAACTCTCATCCGGTGAGCGTGACCGGTTTCGGGTCAATCACACCGGCTACATCTTCCAGCAGTTCAACCTGCTGCCGTTTCTTTCGGTACGGGAGAACGTCGAACTGCCATGCCACTTCTCCAAGGTCCGCGCCGAACGTGCGAAACAGCGCCACGGCAGCGTGGAAAGTGCCGCCATCACGCTATTGGCTCATCTGGGTTTGAACGACCCGCAAATGCTTGCACGCCGCGCCGACTCGTTGTCCATAGGTCAACAGCAGCGAGTGGCAGCCGCCCGCGCCTTGATCGGCCAGCCAGAGCTGGTGATCGCTGACGAACCGACTTCGGCACTCGACACCGACGCACGGGAAGCCTTCATCAAATTGTTGTTCGCCGAGTGCCGCGAAGCAGGCAGCAGCCTGTTGTTCGTCAGCCATGACCAGAGCCTGGCACCGCTATTCGACCGCAGCCTGTCGCTGTCCGAACTCAATCGCGCCGCCGTCGCCGCAGAGGTTTGAGATGTATTTGTTTCGCCTAGCCATGGCCAGTCTGGCTAATCGTCGTTTCACTGCCTTCCTTACCGCCTTCGCCATTGCCTTGTCGGTGTGCCTGTTGCTGGCCGTGGAGCGCGTGCGCACCGAAGCCCGCGCCAGTTTCGCCAGCACCATCAGCGGGACGGACTTGATCGTCGGTGCGCGCTCCGGCTCGATCAATCTGCTGCTGTATTCGGTGTTCCGTATCGGTAACGCCACCAACAATATTCGCTGGGACAGCTTTGAGGAGATCGCACAGAGCAAGCAGGTGAAATGGGCGATCCCGATTTCCCTGGGCGACTCCCATCGCGGCTATCGGGTGATGGGCACCAACGAAAACTACTTCGAGCATTACCAGTTTGGGCGCCAGCAACATCTGGAGCTCGCCCAAGGTCGGGCCTTTGCGACGGACCCATTTGAAGTGGTACTCGGCGCAGAAGTGGCCGATGCCTTGAAGTACAAGCTCGGTGACAAGCTGGTGCTGGCCCATGGCGTCGCGGCGGTCAGTCTGGTCAAGCACGACGATAAACCGTTTACCGTAGTCGGTATTCTCAAGCGTACCGGCACGCCGGTGGATCGTACGTTGCACATCAGCCTCGGCGGCATGGAAGCGATTCATATCGACTGGCAAAACGGCGTGCCTGCCCACGGCAACGGACGTATATCTGCCGATCAAGCGCGCAACATGGACCTGACGCCCAAGGCGATTACGGCGTTCATGTTAGGTTTGAACAGCAAGATCGCCACCTTCTCAATGCAACGTCAGATCAATGAATTCCGGGGCGAGCCGTTGCTGGCGATCCTGCCCGGCGTGGCCCTTCAGGAACTGTGGAGCCTGATGGGCACGGCCGAAAAAGCCTTGTTTGTGATTTCGCTGTTCGTAGTCCTGACGGGGTTGATCGGCATGCTCACGGCCATCCTCACCAGCCTCAACGAGCGACGCAGAGAGATGGCAATTCTGCGTTCAGTGGGCGCCCGTCCCTGGCACATCGCAACGCTGCTGATCATGGAGGCCTTTGCCCTTGCACTCGCGGGCGTAGCCAGCGGCATGGTCCTGCTGTACGTCGGCATCGCTGCTGCCCAAGGCTATGTACAAAGCAATTACGGGCTGTTCCTGCCGCTTTCGCTGCCCAGTGAATATGAATGGACGCTGCTCGGTGGCATTCTGGCTGCCGCGTTGTTGATGGGTGTTGTGCCTGCGTGGCGTGCCTATCGGCAGTCGTTGGCCGACGGTTTGTCGATTCGTTTGTGAGAACGTTGAACATGCGACGCCTTTTGTTGCTTTTGCTGTTATCGGTCAGCTCACCGTTGTGGGCGGCCGAACCGAAGGTGCTGACCTGGGAAGAAATGATCCCCCCGGATGCGCCAAAGATCGCGCCGATCACGGCACCCATTCATGACATGTCGAAGCTGTCCGACGCGTTGTCCGTGGAGTCGGCACCCGCCGCCCATCAACAATCGCCCCACGCGCCAGTGGTCAAGGCATTGGACGGCCAGAATGTGCGCTTGCCGGGTTATATCGTGCCACTGGAAGTCAGCGAAGAAGGCCGCGTCACGGAGTTCCTGCTGGTGCCGTATTTCGGCGCGTGCATCCACGTGCCGCCACCGCCTTCGAATCAGATCGTGCATGTCACCAGCGGGCTGGGCGTGAAGGTTGAAGAGCTTTATCAGCCGTACTGGATTGAAGGGCCAATGCAGGTCAAAGCCTCGACCAGTGAGTTGGCCGACGCGGGCTACAGCATGGAGGCCGACAAGATCCTGGTTTATGAGTTGCCCGATACGTAGGCCCACCCGCGGGGCCGAATTCATCCGGGAAAGCAGGACTCCTGACGAAGCAGATGCAGCGGATGTTCCGGCCCTTTTGCGAACAAGTTCGCTCCTACCGGTTTGGCGCAAAAAAAAGATCGTTTCAGGGGGGCTTCATTGCGATTTCATTGAGCTGTGTCAAAGCCATGATTCAGAGGCTCCGTACCATTGGCGACAGACAACTTGAATCGCCTTTTTGGAGCCCTCATGAACAAGACCCTGCTCAGCGCGTCCCTCTTTGCGCTGGCGCTCAGCGCCCCTTTCGCCGCTCAGGCTTATGAGGCCGGTGACTTCATCGTTCGCGCCGGTGTCGCGCACGTTGAGCCGAATGAAGACAGCGGCGAGGTGAAGCTCGACGGCACCAAAGTCTCCGGCACCAAGGCGACGGTTGATGGCGAAAATCAGCTTGGTCTGACGTTCGGCTACATGATCACACCGCACGTGGGTCTTGAATTGCTGGCGGCAACACCTTTCAGCCACACCGTTTCGGTCAAAGGGCTGGGCCCTGGCCTGGATGGCAAACTGGCGGACGTTAAACAACTGCCGCCGACTCTGTCGCTGCAGTACTACCCGATGGAAGCCTCGTCGAAGTTTCAGCCCTACGCGGGTGTAGGCATCAACTACACCACGTTCTTCGACACCGACCTGACCGGCAATCGCAAGAGCCAGGGCTTCAGCAACCTGAAGATGAAAGACTCCGTCGGCCTGGCTGCACAAGTCGGTATGGACTACATGCTGACCGACAACATTCTGGTTAACGCCTCAGTCTGGTATGTGGACATCGACACCGAAGCGACTGTCGACGGCCCGTCAGCGCTGAGCGTCGGCAAGACCAAAGTGAGCGTGGACATTGACCCATGGGTTTACATGGTGGGTGTGGGTTATAAGTTTTGAAGGCATGAATGCGATTTGAACTGCAGGGAATTCCATGTGTGCCGCACTGACGTGGGACCGGCTTTAGCCGGGAAGGCTATATTCCTGGCAAGGAAAATGTATTGAATGTTCGGGCCTCTTCCCGGCTAAAGCCGGTCCCACGACATAGCGCCAATATTTGGGACCCCGCCTACATTGAGTCACAGCCTGCGCCCACAAAAAAAGCACCTTCGCGGTGCTTTTTTTGTGAGTCTCGATCAGCTATCAACGACCGAGCAATTTCGCCAAACCGACTTTTAGCGGCGTTGGCTCACCCAGAGTAAACCGCTCCAGCAGGCGCTGGTTATTCGCTCGTGAGTGGCGGATGTCACCGGAGCGAGCCGTTTGATAGGTAACTTGCGGCTGTTTGCCCACCACGTCTGCCAACGCTGCCAGCAACTGGTTCAACGAAGTGGTCTTGTTCAGACCGACGTTGACCGCACCCGACTCGACCTGCGGCAGATCCAGTGCTTGAGTCAGCAACTTGACCACGTCGCCCACGTAGAAGAAATCCCGTGTTTGCTCGCCATCACCAAACACAGCGATGGGCAGGCCTTTTACTGCGCGCTCGGCAAAGATACTGATCACACCGGAATAAGGCGACGATGGATCCTGGCGCGGACCAAAGATATTGAAGAAACGAAAGACTACCGGCTCCAGACCATGCTGGCGGCCGTAGAAATCGAGGTAGTGCTCGCTGGACAGCTTGTCTGAGGCATAAGGCGTCAACGGCGCTTTAGGTGTGTCTTCGCTGATGGCTTCGCCTTCGCCGTTGTTGCCGTACACCGCAGCACTGGAGGCAAAGACTACACGTTTGATGCCTGCTTCACGCATGGCCTCACACACGTTCAACGTGCCGATGAAATTGCTCTGGTGCGTACGCACCGGGTCATCCACCGAAGCCTGAACCGAGGCAACAGCCGCCAGATGCGCAACAGCTTTGCAGCCCAGTGCAGCGCGCGTCACCAGATCGGCATCGGCAACGTCACCTTCGATCAGCTCGATACGCGGGTTATCCAGCGGCAGGTTGCTGCGCTTGCCAGTGGAAAGGTCATCAAGGATACGCACCGCATGCCCTTGGGCCAGCAGTGCATCGGCCAGATGCGAGCCAATGAAACCGGCACCGCCGGTAATCAGGACGGGAAGATCAGACATGACGGTAATAACGATCCAGAAGGCTCGGCAACCCGGCACGCCATGCGCGAGGTTTGACGCCGAAGGTATGGAGAATTTTCTTGCAGGCCAGCACGCCATGTTGCGGCTCGTCTGCCGCGTCGGGACGTGCAGCATGAGCCTGCGCAGTCGGTGACTCTATCGCCAGCGAATGCAACAAACGGGCTTCTGTAAGAATCGCCTGCCCAAGCGCCAGCGGCGTAGTCGCCTCATGACCGGCGTAGTGGTAAGTGCCCCAGAGCGGCGCTTCACAATCGAGCTGTTTGAGGACAGCGATCATGACCCGTGCAGCATCGTCTACCGGCGTCGGATTGCCACGTCGGTCGTCAGCCATCAACAGCTCTTCTGTCGATTCGGCACGTTTCAGAAACCGCCCCAACACACCCTCGGCGCTGTCATCGAGCAGCCAGCCGAAACGCAGCAGCAGGTGTTGCGGGCAAGTAGCACGCACACTTTGCTCAATGCGCAACAAAGCCTGGCCACGTGCGCCCAAGGGCACCGGCTCGTCTTTTTCACTGTAGGCAGTCGCCCGCGAACCATCGAAGACCCGATAGCTGGAAGGCTGCAGCAGAACAATGTTGTGGTGCTGGCACAGCTCGGCAAGGCGCTCAACAGAGCGTTCCTGACTGGACAGACGCGCGTCGCTTACGGATTCCGCCTGAAACCAGTCGAAATAGTAGGCAAGATTGATCAAGGCATCCGGACGGGTGTCATCAAGCAGTTGCGTCAGACTCGCTGCATCCCAGCCGTCTTGCGGTGGACGCGGTGCCAGGAAGCCAATGTCTTCCTCTGCACCCAGACGAATCAGCGCCTGCCCGAGGGCATTCCCGCCGCCCAACAGCATAAGGCGCATTCGCATAGAGTCAGCAGGCTCGGTATCAAATTCAGTTGAAATATTATGTGTAAAACGCCTGCAAACATATCACGTCGGCGCTTAACCCCCAACCGTTGAGGGCTGTGGGATTTTTCTGCCCTGCATGCAGGCACAGGATTAACACCTAATCCAATAGGGCGAGGACTGCGATCTATGTGGAGACTCCATGTGTGTCCGAAACGACGTGGGACCGGCTTTAGCCGGGAAAGCGGTATTTCTACCGATGAATATTCAGCGTCTGTCCCGGCCTCTTCCCGGCTAAAGCCGGTCCCACGCCATCAGTGATCCTGTGGGAGCCGAGCTTGCTCGCGATAAACGATAACGCGGCGCCTAATAAGCTAGCCTTATCGAGGGAAAGTCGGAATGCCACCGATCAAAGGCGCTTGCATCTTCCCCTTGCCACCCTCATTAATTTGCCCATGAACTTCCTGCTTATTCCCGACCCGGCGCTCGACGGTTTTCATCCGGCGGTCAGTGCCTGGTTTCGCAGTACCTTCCCTGCGGTGACGCCCGCTCAGGCGCAGGCGTGGCCGTTGATCAAGGCCCGGCGCTCGACGCTGATTGCCGCGCCCACCGGCTCAGGGAAGACCCTGACGGCGTTTCTGGCTGTGCTCGATGATCTCGTGCATAAAGGCCTTGAACACGGCGGCGAATTACCCGACCAGACTTTCGTGGTTTACGTCTCGCCGCTCAAGGCGCTGTCCAACGACATTCAGATCAATCTGCAAAACCCGCTGGCAGGCATTACTGAACAATTGCAGCGCATGAATCTGCCGCCGCTGCGTATCAGCACTGCGGTACGAACCGGCGATACGCCGCAGAAAGAACGCGCCGCCATGCGCAAGACTGCGCCGCACATTCTGGTGACCACGCCCGAATCGCTTTACGTATTGCTCGGCTCCGACTCTGGCAGACGCATGCTCGCCAGCACACGGACGGTAATTGTCGACGAGATCCACGCTATCGCCGCCAGCAAGCGCGGCAGCCACCTGGCGCTGACACTGGAACGACTGCAAGCGCTGTGCAGCGAGCCGTTACTGCGCATCGGTTTATCGGCGACGCAAAAACCTATCGAATCAGTGTCGCGCTTTCTGGTGGGTGCTGACCCGGTCAGGCGTCCGTGCGCCATTGTCGATATCGGCCATGCACGGCCGCGGGATCTGGGGATCGAGGTGCCGCCTGTGCCCTTGGGGCCGGTCATGTCCAATGATGTGTGGGAGCTGGTCTACGACCGCCTTGCCGAGTTGGCGCGGGAGCACCGGACCACGCTGATCTTCGTCAACACTCGGCGCATGGCTGAACGCATGGCGCGACACTTGAGTGATCGCCTGAGCAGAGAAGCTGTGGCGGCGCACCATGGTAGCCTCGCCAAGGAGCAACGGCTCGATGCCGAGCAGCGTCTCAAGCGCGGCGATTTGCAGGTGCTGATCGCGACCGCGTCTCTGGAGCTGGGCATCGATATCGGCGATGTGGATCTGGTCTGTCAGATCGCTTCGCCGCGCTCCATCTCCGCCTTTCTGCAGCGGGTCGGGCGCTCCGGGCACCACGTTGGTGGCACGCCCAAAGGTCGGTTGTTTGCGACGTCCCGCGACGACCTCATCGAATGCGCCGCGCTGCTGGACTGCGTGCGCCGTGGCGAGCTGGACATTTTGCAGATCCCCAAAGCGCCGCTGGACGTGCTCGCACAACAAATCGTCGCTGAAGTCAGCTTGCAGGAGTGGCACGAAGACGCGCTGCTGGACATGTTTCGTCAAGCTTCGCCCTACACCGGGCTGGACGCCGACCACTACCAGGCACTGCTGGGTATGTTGGCCGAAGGCTACAGCGGAAGTCAGGGTGTGCGCGGCGCCTACCTGCATCGCGATGCCATGACGCGCACCTTACGGGGTCGACGAGGCAGCAAACTGACCGCCGTCACAAGCGGCGGTACGATCCCGGACAACGCCGACTACAGTGTGATTCTTGAGCCGCAGGCGCTGAACATTGGCACCGTCAACGAAGACTTCGCGGTCGAGAGCATCGCCGGAGACATCTTCCAGTTGGGCAACACGTCGTACCGCATCCTGCGCATCGAGAGCGGCCGCGTACGCGTTGAAGACGCTCAGGGCCAGCCGCCCAATATCCCATTCTGGATGGGCGAAGCGCCCGGCAGAAGCGATGAGTTGTCGTTTGCTGTGGCACGCTTGCAAGGTCAGATTGACGAACTGTTAAGCGCCCACCCCGGTGATCTGCAGCCGTGTACTGACTGGCTGATCGACACTCTGGGGCTGAACCTGGCGAGTGCCGAACAATTGGTAGATTATCTGGCGCGAACTCGCTCGGTGTTGACTGCACTGCCGTCGCAAGACACGTTGATCATGGAGCGGTTTTTCGACGAGTCCGGCGGCACTCAGCTGATCATACACACGCCGTTCGGCAGCCGCCTGAATCGAGCCTGGGGCCTGGCGTTGCGCAAACGCTTCTGCCGCACGTTCAATTTCGAGCTGCAAGCCGCCGCCAGTGAAGATGCAATTGTGCTGTCGCTTTCCACCAGCCATAGCTTTGAGCTGGATGAAGTCTGGCGATATCTCAACGCCAACACAGCTGAACATCTGCTAATTCAGGCGGTGCTGGATGCGCCGCTGTTCGGCGTGCGCTGGCGCTGGAATGCCGGAACTGCGCTAGCGCTGCCCCGTTACACCGGTGGACGTAAAGTCGCGCCGCAGTTGCAGCGCATGAAAAGCGAAGACCTGATCGCGACGGTGTTCCCCGATCAGATCGCCTGCCTGGAAAATATCGTCGGCGAACGCGAAGTGCCGAATCATCCTTTGGTGGAGCAAACCCTCGACGATTGCCTGCACGAAGCGATGGACGCTGAAGGCTGGCTCAATCTTCTGCGGCGCATGGAAAAGGGTGAGGTCCGGCTGATTGCCCGCGACCTGCCTGCACCGTCACCGCTGGCCGCCGAAATTCTCAACGCGCGGCCTTACGCCTTTCTCGACGACGCCCCATTGGAGGAGCGTCGTACTCAAGCCGTGCTCAACCGGCGCTGGAGTGATCCGCAGTCGTCAGACGATCTCGGCGCGCTGGATGCCGACGCCATCGCGGCAGTCAACGAGGAAGCCTGGCCTCAACCGCAGAACATCGACGAAATGCATGAAGCGCTGATGAGTCTGAGTTGCGTAAGCAACACGGAGGCTGGGGCAAATGAAGAGTGGCTGAAATGGCTGGAATCACTGGCCCGCTCAGGACGCGCCACGCGTTTCGAGGTCGGTGCCGATCAGATGCTGTGGGTGCCTTTGGAGCGCCTGACTTGCATACAGGCGATTTATCCGCAGGCACACATGCATCCACCGCTTAGCGCCCTGCCCGGCTTCGATGATGTCTGGGAAACCGATGATGCAATCGTTGAAGTAGTGCGCGCCCGCTTGAGCGGCTTTGGCCCGATGCCAACGCGGGACATCGCCGAGCCGCTGGCGTTGAGCGCCAGCAGCGTGGCTCAGGCGCTGGCACGGCTGGAGAGCGAGGGTTATGTGCTGCGCGGGCGCTTCAGCCCCGGTGCCACTGAGGACCAGTGGTGCGAACGGCATTTGCTGGCGAGGATTCATCGCTACACCGTCAAGCGACTGCGCCGGGAAATCGAACCGGTGTCCTTGCAGGACTTCATGCGATTTCTCTTCGACTGGCAGCATTTATCCACAGCCACTCGCAGTCAGGGCCGAGCGGCGCTGCCGGAAATCATCAGTCAACTTGAGGGCTTCAGCGCCGCCGCCGGGGCTTGGGACAGCGACTTGCTGTCGGCCCGGATCAAGGATTACTCGTCAGTCTGGCTCGATGAAATCTGCCGCTCGGGCAAGGTGGTCTGGACCCGACTGGCCACCCGCAGTAAAACCGGCGCGGTGGCATTACGCAGCACACCGATAGTGCTGCTGCCCCGTGGCCAGGTCAGTTTATGGAGCGGTCTGACCGAACAACCGGAGCCCGACGAGTTATCGCCCAAGGCACAGAAAGTACATGCGGCGCTGACCCAACACGGCGCGATGTTTTTTGATGAACTGGTGACCGAAGCGCATTTGTTGCGCGCGGAGCTTGAAATCGCACTGCAAGAGCTGGTGGCTGCCGGGCTGGTGAATGCCGACAGCTTTGCCGGGCTCCGTGCCTTGATCACTCCCGCCAGTAAGCGCTCTGCTCACACCAACCGACGTAATCGCGGGGCGTTTATTGGCGGCATGGACGATGCCGGGCGTTGGGCGTTACTGAAACGTTCGACGCGCCCCGCCGCTGTCGCCAACAAGCGCCCGCAGCCTGTAGACCCGCAAGTCCTGGAGCACGTCGCGATGACACTGCTGCGCCGCTATGGTGTGGTGTTCTGGCGTCTACTTGAGCGCGAAGCCGACTGGCTGCCAAGCTGGCGGGAATTGCTGCGCACCTTTCATAGGCTCGAAGCTCGCGGTGAAATCCGCGGCGGGCGCTTCGTGAGTGGCCTGGCGGGCGAGCAATTCGCACTGCCTGAAGCGATTCCGGTGCTGCGGGAAATTCGCAAGCGACCACTGGATGGCAGCCTGATCAGCCTGAGCGCGGTTGATCCGCTGAATTTGCCAGGCACGCTGTTGCCGGGCAGCAAAGTCCCGGCGCTGGTGGGTAATCGGCTGGTGTATCGCGATGGTATTCCGGCTGCGGCAGTTATTGCGGGTAAACCCCAGTATTGGCTGGAGCTGGATCAGGAAGCGATGGCGCAGGTGCGGGACAGGCTGTTGCGCTGACTTTGAAAAGCACCGACGCCCTGTGGGAGATTCTATGTTGGCCTGCAAGCTTGCTCATGCGCTATTGACCTTGTAGGACCGGCTTTAGCCGGGAGAGCAGTATTTCTGGCGATGGATTTTTAGCGGATGTACTGACGTCCTTCCGGCTAAAGCCGGTCCTACGAGAGAGCGCGGAACTGTGGGAGCCGGGCTTGCCCGCGATGAAGGTTGACTCGTCAGACTGGTCCTCTGCGGGGCCCCAATCGCGAGCAAGCCCTCACAGAAATCACTGATCACGTGGGACCGGCTTCAGCCGGGAAGAGGCCGGGACAGGCGCTGAATCTTTATCTGCAGAAATACCGCCTTCCCGGCTAAAGCCGGTCCCGCGTCTGATTGCAGGCAAACATAGAATCTCCCACAAGTCAGAGCCTAGCCGGGTTTGACCGGCGGGCTCTCCGACCCGTCGACGTTCACCACGTTGCCTTTGCCCGACGCCGGTTGCGCATCTCTGTCGACAGAAAGCTGCTGTACATGCCCAGCACTCGGGCTGATGACCGTCTGTGGATAAGTTTGTGCGAAACGGACGTCATCGGATTTATCCACAAGCTTTTTCAATCGTTCGTTGAACGCCCGGCCCACGCTGTACTGCCCGCCTGAAGATGTCCGGAACTGAGCAGTGAGCACCACGCCGTTGAGGTCCATGCGATCCACACCGAAGACTTCCAGCGGCCCTTGCAGATTGCTCTTGAGCAGGATGTCTTCGCTAATCGACTGGCCAGCTTCACGAATCAGTGACAGCGCACTGTCGATGTCGGAATCGTAGGTGAACTGCACGGAGAAGAACGCGTAAGCAAATTGTCGGGACTGGTTCGTCACCGCCTTGATCTGGCCGAACGGCACCGAATGCACAAAGCCTTTGCCGTCACGAAGACGCACGGTGCGAATGGTCAGGCTTTCAACCGTGCCCGAGTGCCCCGTGCTGAGCACCACCCAATCGCCAATGGAAAAGGTGTCCTCAATGATGATGAACAGACCGGTAATAACGTCCTGCACCAATTGCTGAGAGCCAAAACCAATCGCCAGACCGACCACACCCGCACCCGCTAACAGCGGCGCAACGTTAATGCCCAGGTTGGCCATGGTGGTGATGGCGCAGATCACCACCAGAATGATTTTTATCGCGTTACGCAACAGCGGCAGAATCGTCTTGATTCGCGTACTCGGCTGACGAGACGACCGATGATTGATCGGAGTTTTCAGTGCTTCCTGAATAGCTGTGTCGAGCACCACCCACAGCATCCAGGTGACCATGAAGATCAGACCAATGCTGCTCAGCGACTCACCGATGGCTCGTCCCAGGCTGTTGCTCTGGGCAAACTCGAACAGCGAAAAGCCCCAGATCTGGCCGAGGATTTCAATGAACGCGACCGCCAGAACAATTCGGGCCAGCCCATGGGCCAGATTCAGCAACCGAGCTTTATAGATATGCCCACCACGCCCTTCAACGGTCGTGGGCTTGAACAGATGCTGAAAAACCGTACTCAAGAATACTGTGGCAATCAGCAATACCGTCGTGAACAACGCGCAACGTAAAGCCTTCTGACTGTCTTCGCCTGCACCGATGAGATTCACTGCGGACACCAGAATCATCAGCAGAATCGGCAGATACCACAGGTTCGAGAACACCTTCAGGGATTCTTGTAGCGCCGGTCGGGCCAAGCGGCTGCTTAGCGAGCGGTTGCGTATCAGATGCGCGATAGGACGACGCACCTTGATCACCAACATGCAGAACACGACTGATGCAAACAGCCCGGTAAACACCGCAACGCTGGTAGTGACGTTGTTGCCAATCTGGCGAGCGATCTGCGGACTGGTCAAGGCGTCACTGAGGGCCGCCATGAAACCGATGACGAACAGCGGCTTGGGGCTGAAGCGGCGAATCATTCGTACTGCGGCACGCTTGTGCCCGTAGTTGAACATGACGATCACGCACAACAGCACTGACGTGGAGACGATGCCGCTACTGGTGGAGTAAGCCAGACACAGCGCCAGCGCCCGCCCCACGGAGGCCGTCAGGAAGTGGCTGGCATATAGCGTCAGCGGCAAGCTGATCAACGCGGGCAAGGTGTAGGGCAATACATAGCCAAGCAACGCCTGACTGCGTTCACGCACCTGGAAAAACGGGCGGCGGCTGAGACGCATGGCAACGAAACTGCCGAGGGTGGTCAACGCGGCGAAAGCGCCGATCCACACCACCGAGAGCATCAGGAAGTCGCCCACAACGCCCCATTTGGAACGCGAGGTCGGCTTGTTGACCAGCTTGTCCAGTTCATCGGCTGCACGGTCAGCACGAAGACGCCAGCTGTCGAGCAGGCGGCCGTCCAGTGAAAGGGTTTCCTGTACATCATCGATGCTGGAACTGATCACACCAAGCAGGCCGCCCTGCACGAGGATTTCAGGCGCAGCAGGCGTTTCGGGCGTATCCGGTGCTGCGTCTGCCGAAGCAGCGGGAGCGGCAGCCGCTTGCTCGGCAGCCTGCAAATTGAAGCTGCCGGCAACGAGCAGCATGCAGAGCAGGACGATGGACTTGAAATTCAACAAAACGCGGGGCACTCCTTGATGATCAGGGCTCTCTTTATCAGGCAATAGGAACTGATTCATATACGGCGGACAAGTTCGGTTTTCGCCCGTCAATCCCATGACAACCACTGGAGAAAGCACAGCGAACCTTCCACAGGCCCCCACGTCAGAGTTGCATAAGACGTTCAGCGCGGCTGTTCGGCAAGAGGAATACCCTGATGCTCATCCATCCCCGGACACGCTACAAACCCTACAAAATGGCAGCTGGAGGTTGGGGCTCCGCCATATCGGTCATGCGTATTCTCTGGCGTGAACAGACACTACTCAAGGCGGCGGGTGCGCTGACCCGGCAAAACAAGCCAGGCGGCTTTGCCTGTGTCAGCTGTGCGTGGGCCAAACCCGGCAAACCCCACGCACTGGAGTTCTGCGAAAACGGAGCGAAAGCCACAGCCTGGGAATTAACCTCGCTGAAAACCGGCCCTGATTTCTTTGCCCGCCACTCAGTCACAGAGCTTCTGCAACTGCCCGACTACGACCTCGAGCAGCATGGCCGCCTGACCCACCCGATGCGCTATGACCCCGAAACTGACCGTTACCGTGAAACCACCTGGGAGCAGGCTTACCGCGAGATAGGCGCTCAACTGAAACAACTGGAACCGGACAGCGTCGCGTTTTATGCCTCAGGGCGTGCCTCCCTTGAGACCTCCTTCATCTACCAGATATTCGCCAGAGCTTACGGGACAAACAACCTGCCAGACAGCTCCAACATGTGCCACGAAAGCACATCGGTGGGCTTGCAGGAAAGCATTGGCGTCCCCGTAGGCACTGTTACGCTTGAGGACTTCAAGCAGACAGATTGCATCTTTTTCTTTGGGCAGAATGTAGGCAGCAACAGCCCGCGCATGCTCCATGATCTGCAAGAAGCACGCAGTCGAAATGTGCCAATCATCACGTTCAATCCCATCCGGGAAAGAGGACTGGAACGCTTCGTCAATCCTCAATCACCACTCCAGATGCTCGGTCCGGATTCGACAGTCATCAGCACCCAATACCATCAGGTAGCGATAGGCGGTGACATTGCAGCCGTCATGGGCATAGCGAAGGCATTGCTGGAAATCGACAAGGCCGCACTCATCAAAGGCAAGCCGCCAGTGATTGATCAAGCGTTCATCGGCCAACATACCGAAGGCTTCGCCGACTTTGTTAATGCGGTACGTAATTGCGAATGGGACACCCTGACGGAACGCTCGGGGCTCACTCGTGGAGCCATGGAGGCGGCGGCGACAGTCTATGCCGCCAGCGAACGGGCAATAATTGTTTACGGCATGGGGATCACGCAACACCGTAAAGGGGTTGAAGCCGTACAGATGCTGGTCAATCTGCTGATGCTGCGCGGTAACATCGGCAAGCCCGGTGCGGGTATCTGCCCGGTGCGGGGTCATTCCAACGTGCAAGGTCAGCGTACCGTCGGCATCACTGAAGACCCTGGCAAGGTGCCTGTGGATAAAATTGAGACGTTGTTCGGGTTTCAGGTTCCGAAAAACAAAGGGCGTGCGACCGTGGAAACCTGTGAAGGCATCCTTGATGGCACCGTGAGCGGCTTCATTGGTCTGGGCGGTAATTTTCTTCGGGCGATTCCCGATACCTCACGCATGGAACCTGCCTGGAAAAATCTGCAACTGAGCGTACAAATTGCCACCAAGCTCAACCGCACCCATCTGGTTACGGCGAAAAACAGCTGGCTGCTGCCGTGCCTGGGCAAGATTGAAATCGACCGCCAGAACGGTCACGAACAAAGCTATAGCACCGAAGACAGTACCGGTTGCATTCATGGATGGAAAGGCACCAACGAACCGGTCGGAGAACAATTGCGCGCCGAAACCTCGATCATTGCTGGCCTGGCGGAAGCGACACTGACAGGAACCGAGCACATAGACTGGAATGCCTGGCGCAGTGACTACAGGCAGATTCGCCAAGCCATCGCGACGGTGTACCCGGAAATTTTCCATGATATGGAAACCCGGATGTGGCAAACCGGTGGTTTTCACAAACCGATCCCGGCCATTCAGCGTGAATGGAAAACCGAGAGCGGGCGTGCCCATTTCATCACTCCACAGTCCCTTGATGAAGACAGTGACGTCAGCCCGGGATCTGATAGCCGTGATGTTCTGCAACTGATGACGCTACGCAGCAACGACCAATTCAACACCACGATCTACGGCTATGAAGATCGCTTTCGGGGGGTCAGCGGTACACGCTCGGTGATCTTCATGAATCGTAACGACATCGTGCGGCTCGGCTTCACCGCAGGTGACTGGGTGTTGCTAAAAACAGCGGTGGAACCGGAAACACCGCGAGAAGCCGGGCCAATGCAAATCATCGCTTACGACATTCCCGAAGGCTGCAGCGCGGCGTATTACCCGGAATGTAATCCGTTAGTGCCGCTTTGGCACTACGCGGAACGTAGCAAGGTGCCCGCCGCCAAATCTATTCCAATCACCCTTAGCCGCGCAGAGCCAGACTCTGCACAACGCAAACGGGCGATCCCGAAAACGGATCAGGTGGTTTAAGCAATACGATTGACAGGGTAGAACGATCGTTCTACCCTCTAATCATGAACAAGACATCGACTACAGCTGTGCAGGACAAAATCCTGCAAACCGCCGAGCAACTGATCTACACCAACGGAATTCATGCCATGGGCATGGACTTGCTCGTGCGTACTTCCGGCGTGGCACGCAAAAGCATCTACCGATATTACGCCACCAAAGAAGACGTAGCCGTGAACGCATTGAGCGCACGCGACGTTCGCTGGATGAACTGGTTTCGTACTGAGACCGATAAGGCCACGAGCCCTGAAGCGCGCATTCTCGAAATGTTCACCGTGCTCAAAGGCTGGTTTGAATCGGAAGGCTTTCGTGGCTGTGCATTTATCAATACGGCAGGTGAGATCGGCGATGCTGAAGATCCGATCCGACAGTTAGCAAAAGCTCACAAGCAGAAGCTTTTTGACTACGCGCTGGAGCTGGCCCAGCAATTGAACATCGAGCAGCCCGAAGCGCTGGCCAAACAACTGCTGATCCTGATCGACGGCGCCATCACCCTCGCCCTGGTGATGGGCGACCACAGTGCTGCCGACAGCGCCCGCGACATGGCGCAAGTACTCCTCAAGTCTGCCCTGAAAAATTCTGCTCCCCCTGCAAACTGATCATCCACTGCTCGCCCAGAGGTTTTGCCATGTCATCCAGCACTGAAACCCGCCCGCCTTTGCCGCCCTTTACTCGGGAGTCTGCAATCCAGAAAGTTCGTCTGGCCGAGGATGGCTGGAATGGCCGCGATCCAGAGAAAGTCGCATTGGCCTACACACTGGACACCAAATGGCGCAACCGCACCGAATTCGCGACTAACCGTGACGAGGCCAAAGCCTTCCTGACTCGCAAATGGAAAAAGGAACTGGACTACCGGTTGATCAAAGAATTGTGGGCCTTCACCGACAATCGTATCGCCGTGCGCTACGCCTACGAATGGCACGATGACTCGGGCAACTGGTTCCGCTCATATGGCAACGAAAACTGGGAGTTCGACGCAAACGGCCTGATGGCCAACCGCTTTGCCTGCATCAACGACATGCCGATCAAAGAGTCGGAGCGCAAGTTCCACTGGCCGCTGGGTCGCCGTCCGGATGATCATCCGGGGTTGTCTGAATTGGGGTTGTAACAGAAAGCTCCGTTGCCCATGGCACCGCGCTGACTCTCCGCAAACATTGGACGTGTAGGAGGTGCCGAAGGCTGCGAAGCCGTCATGCTGAGACACCGCAATCGCAGCCTTCGGCAGCTCCTACAAGGTGCAATCTGTCATACGCACGCCCAACAAAAGCCCGCAGCGAATGAACGCTGCGGGCTTTTTCGTTTAGCCGGATGAAGCGAGTTGGCTAGAAAGGAATATCGTCATCGAAGCTGTCGAAATCGGCGGCCGGCTGTGGCGCTTGTTGCTGTGGAGCCGGACGGGATTCGCGTTGCGGCTGCTGCTGTGGCGCGGACTGTTGCGGACGCGACTGCTGAGGACGTGGAGCGGAGTTCTGATAATTGCCGCCACCTTGCCCCTGAGGAGCGCCGTCGTTTTGTGGACGGCCGCCCAGCAGTTGCATGGTGCCCTGCATGTCGACGACGATTTCAGTCGTGTAACGCTTGATACCGTCTTTTTCCCACTCGCGGGTCTGCAGCTTGCCTTCGATGTAGACCTGGGAACCCTTGCGCAGGTATTCGCCAGCGATTTCGGCGACTTTGCCGAACATCGACACACGGTGCCATTCGGTCTTTTCGACTTTCTGGCCGGTCTGTTTGTCAGTCCACTGTTCGCTGGTTGCCAGACTCAGGTTGGTCACGGCATTACCGTTAGGCAGGTAGCGAACTTCGGGATCCTGGCCGCATGTGCCGACCAATATAACTTTGTTAACCCCACGGGCCATAACGTTCTCCTAGGCTTCGCACGCTTGGGTCGATGGGTTGACCATCCGTTCCAGAGACGCGCGATCCAATAGTTTTGTATCCAATTTGATATAGATGGCTGCCTCTTCGGCAACCACCACTGCATCCGTTACGCCTTCCACGGCCTTGAGTCTGTCTACCAGGCCCGCATCACGCAGGGCTTCAGGCGACAAGGGCAGACGCAGGCTCGTCACGTAAGGCGGTTCACGCATGGTCACTGCAACCGCTAGCCAGATGGCGGCCATCGCAGCACCACCAAGGAACACCACGTCGAGCCCGCCATGCTGGAACAACCAGCCGCCGAGTATCCCACCTGCGGCCGAGCCAAGGAACTGGCTGGTGGAATAAACCCCCATCGCCGTACCTTTTCCGCCAGCCGGTGAGACTTTGCTGATCAATGACGGCAAAGACGCTTCCAGCAGGTTGAACGCGATGAAGAATACCACTGTCCCGATGACCAGTGCTCGTAACGTGTTCCCAAACTCCCAGAAGAATAGTTCAGTGAGCATCAATACGGCGACCGCGCCGATGAGCACACGCTTCATCTGACGCTTTTTCTCACCATAAATAATGAATGGGATCATTGCGAAAAATGAAATCAACAGCGCCGTGAGATAGACCCACCAGTGCTCTTCCTTGGGCAAACCGGCTTTTGTCACCAGCGCCAGCGGCAAGGCCACAAAGCTTGACATGAGCATCGCGTGCAACACGAAGATACCCAAATCCAGTCGAAGAAGATCAGGATGACGCAAGGTCGGCCCTAACGCCTGACGTGCTACTCCCGATTCCCGGTGCTGCAAGGTGACGGTATTTTTCGGCACCACGAACGCGACAATGAAAATCCCCACCAAGGCCATCGCACCGGTCGCGAGGAACAGGCCGGACAAGCCAAAGGCGCTGGTCAGGATCGGCCCTACGACCATCGCAATCGCAAAGGACAGGCCAATGGTCATGCCAATCATGGCCATTGCCTTGGTGCGATGCTGCTCCCGGGTCAGGTCCGAGAGCAAAGCCATGACCGCGGCGGAGATAGCACCGGCCCCCTGCAGGATGCGTCCGGCGATGATGCCCCAGATCGAATCCGCGCTGGCTGCCAGGACGCTGCCCAAGGCAAAAATGATCAAACCAAAATAGATAACAGGACGCCGTCCGATACGGTCGGAAATAATCCCGAAAGGAATTTGCAGGAACGCCTGGGTCAGGCCATAGGCACCGATTGCCAGCCCGATCAACGCCGGGCTCGCTCCCGCCAGGTCCATGCCATAGGTCGCAAGCACGGGCAGCACCATGAACATGCCGAGCATGCGAAACGCAAATACCAGCGCAAGACCGCCTGCTGCGCGGGTCTCGCCGCCGCTCATTCTCTCGCTGTGGGGATCGTGCATGGAAAAACCTCGTGTGAACCGGCGGCGATTCTACCAGTCCCATCGATTGACGGGGTATATCGCGACGCTATGACACGCCTAGATGACACAGTCTTCATTTACGGCTAAGACAGCTATCCAGATAGTGTGCATCCATCCAGTGTTTTTCCGTATACTCCTACGTTTTCGACGCCCGCCGTGCGAGGCCATTTTGGACAAGATCCTGATTCGTGGGGCTCGAACCCACAACCTGAAGAACATTGACCTGACCCTGCCACGCGACAAGCTGATCGTCATTACCGGGCTTTCCGGTTCTGGCAAATCATCG
This sequence comes from Pseudomonas sp. Irchel 3A5, assembly GCF_900187575.1. Lineage (NCBI taxonomy): Bacteria > Pseudomonadati > Pseudomonadota > Gammaproteobacteria > Pseudomonadales > Pseudomonadaceae > Pseudomonas > Pseudomonas sp. Irchel 3A5. Next base: position 165,355 of record NZ_FYDU01000015.1, read on the forward strand.
CTGGCATTCGACACCCTGTACGCCGAAGGGCAACGGCGCTATGTCGAATCCCTGTCCGCATATGCCCGGCAGTTCCTTTCCATGATGGAAAAGCCGGACGTCGACACCATCGAAGGTTTGTCGCCAGCAATTTCCATCGAGCAAAAATCGACATCCCACAACCCGCGCTCAACCGTGGGCACTATCACCGAGATCTACGACTACCTGCGTCTGCTTTATGCACGCGTTGGTCAGCCTCGTTGCCCGGATCACGACATTCCGCTGGAAGCGCAAACCGTCAGCCAGATGGTTGACCTGGTGATGGCGCAACCTGAGGGCAGCAAATTGATGCTGCTGGCCCCGGTGATTCGTGAGCGCAAGGGCGAGCACTTGTCAGTGTTCGAAGAGCTGCGCGCACAAGGCTTCGTCCGCGCTCGGGTAGATGGCCGTTTGTGCGAACTCGATGAGCTGCCAAAGCTGGATAAACAGAAGAAGCATTCCATTGATGTGGTTGTCGACCGCTTCAAGGTGCGTGCCGATCTGCAACAGCGTTTGGCGGAATCTTTTGAGACCGCACTGAAACTGGCTGACGGTATAGCTTGGGTTGCGCCAATGGATGACGAACCCGGCGAAGAGATGATTTTTTCTGCCCGCTTCGCCTGTCCAGTCTGCGGCCACGCCATCAGCGAGCTGGAACCCAAACTGTTTTCCTTCAACAACCCGGCTGGTGCATGTCCGACGTGCGACGGCCTGGGCGTTAAGCAGTTTTTCGATATCAAGCGTCTGGTAAACGCAGAGCTAACCCTGGCTGAAGGCGCCATACGCGGCTGGGACAGGCGAAACGTGTATTACTTCCAGATGCTTGGCTCGCTGGCCAAGCACTACGATTTCAGTCTGGAAGTACCGTTCAAGGAACTGCCAGGTGACATTCAGAAAACCCTGCTTAATGGCAGCGGCTCGCAGAATGTCGACTTTCGCTATTTGAACGATCGCGGTGACATCGTCAAACGTGCCCATCCATTCGAAGGCATCGTACCCAACCTAGAACGTCGCTATCGGGAGACCGAATCAGCGACTGTGCGCGAAGAACTAGCCAAGTTTCTGGGCACGCAGCCTTGCCCGGATTGCCGCGGTACACGCCTGCGTCGCGAGGCGCGTCACGTATGGGTTGGCGAAAAGACGCTGCCTGCCGTTACGAACATGCCAATCGGCGATGCAACCGACTATTTCGGTGAGCTGAAGCTGACAGGACGTCGTGGTGAAATCGCTGACAAGATCCTTAAGGAGATTCGCGAGCGTCTCGAGTTCCTCGTCAACGTTGGTCTTGATTACCTGACGCTGGATCGCAGCGCTGACACGCTCTCGGGCGGTGAAGCGCAGCGTATCCGGTTAGCCAGCCAGATTGGTGCGGGGCTCGTCGGTGTCATGTACATCCTCGACGAACCCTCGATTGGCCTGCACCAGCGAGACAATGACCGGTTGCTAGGCACCCTCAAGCACCTGCGTGACATCGGCAACACGGTGATCGTGGTCGAGCACGACGAAGACGCGATTCGCCTCGCAGACTACGTGGTCGATATCGGCCCGGGCGCTGGCGTGCACGGCGGGCACATCGTTGCCGAGGGGACGCCGGATGAGGTCATGTCGCACCCCGACTCACTCACCGGCAAGTATCTTTCCGGCCGGGTGAAGATCGCAGTGCCGGCCAAACGTACGCCGCGTAACAAGAAGCTGTCACTGACCCTCAAGGGTGCCCGCGGCAACAACTTGCGTAACGTCGATCTGGAAATCCCCATTGGCTTGCTGACCTGCGTGACCGGTGTTTCAGGCTCGGGAAAATCGACGCTGATCAACAACACGCTGTTCCCGCTCAGCGCGACCGCCCTGAACGGCGCGACGACGCTGGAAGCTGCGACCCACGACAGCATCAAAGGTCTGGAACACCTGGACAAGGTTGTCGACATCGATCAAAGCCCGATTGGCCGTACGCCTCGCTCCAACCCGGCAACTTACACCGGTCTGTTCACGCCGATCCGCGAGCTGTTCTCCGGGGTGCCTGAATCGCGCTCCCGTGGATACGGTCCAGGGCGCTTCTCTTTCAACGTCAAAGGCGGTCGCTGCGAGGCATGTCAAGGCGATGGCCTGATCAAGGTTGAGATGCACTTCCTGCCGGATATCTACGTGCCGTGCGATGTGTGCAAGAGCAAGCGCTACAACCGCGAAACCCTTGAGATCAAATACAAGGGCAAGAGCATCCACGAAGTGCTGGAAATGACCATCGAAGAAGCACGCGAGTTCTTCGACGCGGTTCCAGCCCTGGCGCGTAAGCTCCAGACTTTGATGGATGTAGGCCTTTCATATATCAAGCTGGGTCAGTCTGCGACTACGTTGTCTGGCGGCGAAGCTCAACGGGTGAAGCTGTCCCGCGAGCTGTCCAAGCGCGATACCGGCAAAACGCTGTATATCCTCGATGAGCCGACCACAGGCCTGCACTTCGCAGATATCCAACAACTGCTGGACGTCCTGCATCGTCTGCGTGACCACGGTAATACCGTTGTGGTCATTGAGCACAACCTTGACGTGATCAAGACTGCCGACTGGCTTGTGGACCTTGGTCCGGAAGGCGGTTCCAAAGGCGGACAGATCATTGCCGTGGGTACGCCGGAGCAAGTGTCTGAAATGGAGCAATCCTACACAGGCCACTACCTCAAGCCTCTGCTGCTCAGAGACAAAGCCTGACATTGTCCAACCGCTAGAATCAAAAAGCCCCTGTCACGTAAAGTGCAGGGGCTTTTTTATGCGGCTTGTATTGTCTACAGAATCAGAATTGCGATTGCAGGTAGTTTTCCAGGCCGATGGTCTTGATCAGACCCAGCTGCTTTTCGAGCCAGTAGGTGTGATCTTCTTCGGTATCGTTCAACTGAACACGGAGGATTTCGCGCGTTACGTAATCCTTGTGCAGCTCGCAGAGCTCAATTCCCTTGCACAGCGCAGCACGGACTTTGTATTCGAGACGCAGGTCCGCAGCGAACATCTCAGGCACTGTAGTACCGACATCGAGATCGTCCGGGCGCATGCGCGGAGTACCTTCGAGCATCAAGATACGACGCATCAGGGCATCGGCGTGCTGTGCCTCTTCTTCCATCTCGTGATTGATACGCTCATAGAGCTTGGTGAAGCCCCAGTCTTCGTACATACGCGAATGAACGAAATATTGGTCACGCGCTGCCAATTCGCCCACCAGCAGCGTATTGAGATAATCGATTACTTCCGGGTGGCCTAGCATCGCCCACGTCTCCTGCCTGAAAGTGCATAGTCTGAACCAACCGCTCGCTCAGGTCACTGTCCCAAGTGATAAAAATCGACAAAAAGCAGTGAAAAATCGGTGATCAGATACGAAAAACCGCCCAAATGAGGGCGGTTCCGTTTATCACTTAGACTTACATAAGCGATACGCCCAATGCTTTCGCAATGCCCTCGCCGTAAGCGGCATCAGCCTTGTAGAAATGCTGCAACTGGCGCTGCACTACATCGTTGGAAACATCCGCCATCGTGCCTGCAATATTGTTAATCAGCAGTGCCTTCTGATCGGCACTCATCAGGTTGAACAACTTGCCCGCCTGACTGTAATAATCGCCATCTTCACGATGATCATAACGGTCAGCTGCGCCGCTCAGGGCCAGAGATGGCTCAGCATAGTGCGGAGCCTGCTTCGGTGCGTCTGAGTAGCTGTTAGGCTCGTAGTTAGGCCCTGAGCCACCGTTGGTGCCGAAAGCCATCGCACCATCACGCTGGTAGCTGTGAACCGGATTTCTGGGCGCGTTGATTGGCAAGTGCTGGTGATTGGTACCTACTCGGTAGCGATGCGCATCAGCGTACGCGAAAACGCGACCCTGCAGCATGCGATCCGGAGACAGGCCTACACCAGGGACCATGTTGCTCGGCCCGAAAGCCGCCTGTTCAACTTCGGCAAAATAGTTGAGCGGGTTGCGATTGAGCTCAATCTCTCCGACCTCGATCAACGGATACTCTTTCTGCGACCACGTTTTGGTCACGTCGAAAGGGTTTTCGTGATGAGCTGCAGCCTGAGCTTCGGTCATCAACTGAATGCAAACGGTCCACTTCGGGAAATCGCCTTTTTCAATGGCGGTGAACAAGTCGCGCTGAGCGTAATCCGGATCGGCTCCGGCGATACGTGCAGCATCCGCAGGGGTCAGGTTCTTGATGCCTTGCTGGGTCTTATAGTGCCATTTGACCCAGTGACGCTCACCAGCAGCGCTGATCAGGCTGTAGGTGTGGCTACCGAAGCCGTGCATGTGACGATAACCATCCGGAATACCGCGATCCGAAAACAGGATCGTGACCTGGTGCAACGCCTCAGGCGAATGAGACCAGAAGTCCCACATCATCTGGGCATTTTTCAGGTTGGTCTGCGGCTGGCGTTTCTGAGTGTGAATGAAGTCCGGGAACTTCAGTGGGTCACGGATGAAAAACACCGGCGTGTTATTACCCACGATGTCCCAGTTGCCTTCCTCTGTGTAGAACTTAAGCGCGAAACCGCGTGGATCGCGCTCAGTGTCTGCCGAACCACGTTCGCCACCGACAGTGGAGAAGCGCAGGAAAATTGGAGTTTGCTTACCCACTGTATTGAACAGGTTAGCGCTGGTGTATTGAGTGATGTCGCGGCTGACAGTGAAAGTACCGTGAGCGCCCGAACCTTTCGCATGTACTCGACGCTCAGGGATGTTTTCACGGTTGAAATGGGCAAGCTTCTCGATCAGATGAAAATCATCAAGCAGCAACGGTCCACGAGGACCGGCAGAGCGGGAATTCTGGTTATCAGCTACAGGTGCGCCGCTGGCGGTGGTGAGAGTCTTGGGCTGGCTCATTAACAATTTCCTCTGGCATAAACGACCGGCTAATCGGCATGGGAGGGATTATTGTCCAATCCTCTAACACAACAAAGCTTATTAAATCTTTGCAACCAATAGCGAAAGCTAATAATAGGTTGTCCATTTCTGAAAACAAAAAACCGGGCACTAGGCCCGGTTTTTTGTTTCAGACTGACGTCTTACTCAGCGGATACAGCTTCGCCGCCAGCAGGACGATCAACCAGCTCGACATACGCCATTGGCGCGTTGTCGCCAGTGCGGAAACCGCACTTCAGGATGCGCAGATAGCCACCCTCGCGGGTTGCATAACGCTTGCCCAGATCGTTGAACAGCTTACCAACGATTGCTTTCGAACGAGTACGGTCGAAAGCCAGACGGCGGTTAGCCAGACTGTCTGTTTTAGCCAAAGTGATCAGCGGCTCAGCAACGCGACGCAGTTCTTTAGCTTTCGGCAATGTAGTTTTGATCAGCTCGTGCTCGAACAGCGACACCGCCATGTTTTGGAACATGGCCTTACGGTGGGAGCTAGTCCGGCTCAGGTGACGACCACTTTTACGATGACGCATGGTTCATTCCTTACCAAACACAACGTTCGGTGATTACGACGATCAGGCAGTCGCCTTGTCGTCCTTCTTAAGACTTGCCGGCGGCCAGTTGTCGAGGCGCATGCCGAGGGACAGACCACGGGAGGCCAGGACGTCTTTGATCTCAGTCAAGGACTTCTTGCCAAGGTTTGGAGTCTTCAACAGTTCTACTTCGGTGCGCTGAATCAGGTCGCCGATGTAGTAAATGTTCTCCGCCTTGAGGCAGTTGGCCGAACGTACAGTCAGTTCCAAATCGTCAACCGGACGGAGCAGGATCGGATCGATCTCGTCTTCCTGTTCGATTACCACTGGCTCACTGTCACCTTTGAGGTCGACGAACGCAGCCAACTGCTGTTGCAGAATGGTTGCAGCGCGGCGGATAGCCTCTTCAGGATCCAGAGTACCGTTGGTTTCCAGATCAATAACCAGCTTGTCCAGGTTAGTACGCTGCTCGACACGGGCGTTTTCCACCACGTATGCGATACGGCGAACCGGGCTGAACGAAGAATCAAGCTGCAAGCGACCAATGCTGCGGCTTTCATCTTCATCGCTCTGACGCGAGTCTGCCGGTTCATAACCACGACCACGAGCTACGGTGAGCTTCATGTTCAAGGCGCCGTTAGACGCCAGGTTAGCGATTACGTGATCGGGGTTAACGATCTCGACATCATGATCCAGCTGAATATCGGCAGCGGTAACCACCCCCGAACCCTTCTTCGACAAGGTCAGCGTAACTTCGTCTCGACCGTGCAGCTTGATAGCCAGACCTTTAAGGTTCAACAGGATTTCAATGACATCTTCCTGTACACCTTCGATGGCGCTGTACTCATGGAGTACACCGTCAATCTCGGCCTCGACTACTGCACAGCCGGGCATGGAGGACAACAGGATGCGGCGCAGCGCGTTGCCCAGGGTATGGCCAAAACCACGCTCGAGAGGCTCGAGAGTAATCTTGGCGCGGGTTGGACTGACAACCTGCACATCAATGTGGCGGGGTGTCAGGAACTCATTTACCGAAATCTGCATGGATGCACCTATTTTCTAGCCCTTACTTGGAGTAGAGCTCGACAATCAGGCTTTCGTTGATGTCGGCGGACAGATCACTGCGAGCTGGAACGTTCTTGAAAACGCCCGATTTCTTCTCAGTGTCTACTTCTACCCATTCTACGCGGCCACGTTGGGCACACAGATCGAGAGCCTGGACGATGCGCAGTTGGTTCTTGGCTTTCTCGCGGATAGCAACCACGTCACCGGCACGAACCTGATACGACGGAACGTTAACGGTTTTGCCGTTCACGCTGATCGACTTGTGCGAAACCAATTGACGGGATTCAGCACGAGTCGAGCCGAAGCCCATACGGTATACAACGTTATCCAGACGGCATTCGAGCAGTTGCAGCAGGTTCTCACCAGTAGCGCCTTTCTTGCCGGCAGCTTCTTTGTAGTAACCGCTGAATTGACGCTCGAGTACGCCATAGATACGACGAACTTTTTGTTTCTCACGCAGCTGGGTGCCGTAGTCGGACTGACGGCCACGGCGCTGGCCGTGGATACCTGGAGCTGCTTCGATGTTGCACTTGGATTCGATCGCGCGAACGCCGCTCTTCAGAAAGAGATCGGTGCCTTCACGACGAGCAAGCTTGCATTTTGGACCAATGTAACGAGCCATTTTCTACAGTCTCCTGGATTACACGCGGCGCTTCTTCGGCGGACGGCACCCGTTGTGCGGGATTGGCGTCACGTCGGTGATGCTGGCGATCTTATAGCCACAGCCGTTCAATGCACGGACAGCAGACTCACGACCTGGACCTGGACCTTTGACGTTAACGTCGAGGTTCTTCAGACCATATTCCAGCGCAGCTTGACCAGCACGTTCAGCAGCTACTTGAGCAGCGAACGGCGTGGACTTGCGAGAACCGCGGAAACCCGAACCGCCGGAGGTAGCCCAGGACAGCGCGTTACCTTGACGATCGGTGATGGTGACGATTGTGTTGTTAAAAGAAGCGTGGATGTGGGCGATGCCATCAACCACCGTCTTTTTAACTTTTTTACGAGGACGAGCAGCAGGTTTTGCCATGACTAAATTCCTGTCGTTGCGCTAATGCGATTACTTGCGGATCGGCTTACGCGGACCTTTGCGAGTACGCGCGTTAGTCTTGGTACGCTGACCGCGTACTGGAAGACCACGACGATGGCGCAGACCGCGGTAGCAGCCCAAGTCCATCAAGCGCTTGATTTTCATGTTGATTTCGCGACGCAGGTCACCTTCAGTGGTGAACTTCGCCACTTCGCCACGCAGTAGTTCAATCTGCTCGTCGCTCAGATCTTTGATCTTTGCCGCTGGGTTAACCCCAGTGGTTGCACAGATTTTATGTGCAGTGGTGCGACCAACACCATAGATGTAGGTCAGCGAGATAACAGTATGCTTGTTATCTGGAATGTTAACGCCTGCAATACGGGCCATTCAGTGGGACTCCAATTGACAGCTACCTACGCCCCGGAAGCCAAGAAATAGGGCGCGAGATAATATCGCTGTAATAACAAATAATCAACCCAGCAGCGCACTAGCTGCTGGGCTTAAGCACAGATCACACTCAGCCTTGGCGCTGTTTGTGACGTGGTTCCGCGCTGCAAATTACTCGAACAACACCTTCGCGGCGAATAATCTTGCAGTTGCGGCACAGCTTTTTCACCGATGCACGAACTTTCATTACCAGCTCCTCGAACCTTATGGGTACATCAGCGCAACATGCCGCTGCCGTAGCCCTTCAGGTTGGCTTTCTTCATCAGGGATTCGTACTGGTGCGAAACGAGGTGCGATTGTACTTGGGACATGAAGTCCATCACAACCACTACCACGATCAGCAACGAGGTCCCGCCAAGGTAGAACGGTACGTTTGCTGCAACCACCAGGAACTGGGGCAACAAGCAGACGGCCGTCATATATAGAGCACCGAACATGGTCAAGCGGGTCAGAACGCCATCAATATAGCGCGCAGACTGCTCACCTGGACGGATACCCGGAATAAAGGCACCGGACTTCTTCAGGTTTTCCGCTACGTCTTTCGGATTGAACATCAACGCCGTATAGAAGAAGCAGAAGAAAATAATCCCTGCACTAAACAGCAGAATATTCAACGGCTGACCAGGAGCGATCGACTGCGAGATGTCCTGCAACCAGCCCATACCTTCAGACTGACCAAACCAGGCACCCAACGACGCCGGAAACAGCAAAATGCTGCTCGCGAAAATAGCTGGAATAACGCCAGCCATATTCACTTTCAGCGGCAAGTGGCTAGTCTGCGCAGCAAAAACCTTACGGCCCTGCTGACGCTTGGCGTAGTGAACAGCAATACGACGCTGACCACGCTCAATGAACACCACGAAACCGATAATCGCTACTGCCAGCAAACCGATAGCAACCAGGGCGAAGATATTGATGTCACCCATGCGTGCAGACTCGAAAGACTGCCCAATCGCTCTCGGAAGACCGGCGACGATACCTGCGAAGATCAACATCGAGATACCGTTACCAACACCGCGCTCGGTAATCTGCTCGCCTAGCCACATCATGAACATCGCACCAGCCACAAAGGTGGTGACAGCAACGAAGTGGAAGCCTATGTCTGCAGAGAACGCGACGCCCTGACCTGCCAGGCCAACGGACATGCCGATAGCTTGAACCAAGGCCAGGACAACGGTGCCGTAGCGGGTGTACTGGCTGATCTTGCGACGGCCAGCTTCCCCTTCCTTCTTCAACTGCTCCAGCTGTGGGCTGACGGCGGTCATCAATTGCATGATAATCGATGCCGAAATGTACGGCATGATCCCCAGTGCAAAAATACTCATCCGCTCCAGCGCACCGCCGGAAAACATGTTGAACAAGCTAAGAATGGTCCCCTCATTCTGTCGAAACAGGTCTGCGAGTCGCTCCGGGTTAATACCTGGAACCGGGATGTGTGCGCCTATTCGGTAGACGATAATCGCCAGGAATAGAAAACGCAGACGAGCCCAGAGTTCAGACATACCGCCTTTGCCGAGCGCAGAGAGAGCACCTTGCTTAGCCATTTATTCCTCGAACTTGCCGCCAGCTGCTTCGATAGCCGCACGCGCACCTTTGGTGGCTGCGATACCTTTGATGGTGACAGCGCGATTAACTTCGCCGGACAGCATGATTTTCACACGCTGTACGTTTTGGTTGATCACGTTGGCATCCTTCAGGGACTGCACAGTTACAACGTCGCCTTCCACTTTAGCCAGCTCGGACAAACGCACTTCTGCGCGATCCATGGCCTTCAGGGAAACGAAGCCGAATTTTGGCAGGCGACGATGCAGCGGCTGTTGACCGCCTTCAAAGCCCGGAGCAATAGTGCCACCGGAGCGGGAGGTTTGACCTTTGTGGCCACGGCCACCAGTCTTACCCAAACCGCTACCGATACCACGGCCCGGACGATGCTTTTCGCGACGGGAACCCGGCGCTGGACTCAGATCATTGAGTTTCATCGATTAACCCTCGACTCGCAGCATGTAGTAAGCCTTGTTGATCATCCCGCGATTCTCAGGAGTATCCAGTACTTCTACAGTGTGACCGATGCGACGCAGACCCAGACCTTTAACACACAGTTTGTGGTTAGGAATGCGACCGGTCATGCTTTTGATCAGCGTTACTTTAACGGTAGCCATGATCAGAAGATCTCCTTGACACTTTTGCCGCGCTTGGCAGCAATAGACTCAGGAGATTGCATAGCCTTCAAACCCTTGAAAGTGGCGTGAACCACGTTTACAGGGTTAGTCGAGCCATAGCACTTGGCCAATACGTTCTGAACACCAGCAACTTCCAACACTGCGCGCATAGCGCCGCCAGCGATGATACCGGTACCTTCAGAGGCAGGCTGCATGTACACCTTCGAAGCGCCATGGGCGGACTTCATTGCGTACTGCAGAGTAGTGCCATTCAGATCAACCTGGATCATGTTGCGGCGAGCAGCTTCCATCGCCTTCTGGATCGCAGCAGGCACTTCACGTGACTTGCCACGGCCAAAACCAACACGCCCTTTACCATCACCAACCACGGTCAACGCGGTGAAAGTGAAGATACGGCCGCCTTTTACAGTCTTTGCAACGCGGTTAACTTGAACCAGCTTCTCAATGTAGCCTTCGTCGCGTTTTTGGTCGTTATTTGACATAACTTAGAACTCCAGCCCGCCTTCACGAGCAGCATCAGCCAGCGCCTTGACGCGGCCGTGGTACTTGAAGCCAGAACGGTCGAAAGCCACTTGTGATACACCGGCGGCTTTCGCACGCTCAGCAACCAGCTGGCCAACCTTAGTGGCCGCGTCGATGTTGCCAGTGGCACCATCACGCAGTTCTTTGTCCAAAGTCGAGGCGCTCGCCAGGACTTTGCTGCCGTCGGCCGAAATGACCTGGGCATAAATGTGCTGCGAAGAGCGGTGCACGCAGAGACGCACGACTTCTAGCTCGTGCATTTTCAGGCGTGCTTTGCGAGCGCGACGCAGTCGGGTAACTTTTTTGACGGTCATTTGCTATGCCCTACTTCTTCTTGGCTTCTTTACGGCGGACGACTTCGTCTGCGTAACGCACACCTTTGCCTTTGTACGGCTCAGGACGGCGGAAGTCGCGGATCTCAGCGGCCACTTGACCAACCAACTGCTTGTCGATACCTCGGATGAAGATATCGGTCTGGTTGGGAGTCTCAGCGGTGATGCCTTCCGGCAGGTCGTAATCCACTGGGTGCGAGAAGCCAAGAGCCAGGTTCAGCACTGTGCCTTTTGCTTGCGCTTTGTAACCAACACCGACCAGCTGGAGCTTACGCTCGAAGCCTTGGCTTACGCCCTGGACCATGTTGTTAACCAGTGCACGAGTGGTGCCGGCCATTGCGCGAGTTTGTTGATCGCCATTGCGAGCAGCGAAACGCAGCTCACCAGCTTCTTCAACAATCTCAACGGACGAATGGATGTTCAGATCTAGAGTGCCTTTGGCGCCCTTCACCGAAAGCTGCTGGCCGACGAGTTTAACTTCGACGCCTGCTGGCAACTTAACGGGGTTCTTAGCTACGCGTGACATGCTTATCCCCCCTTAGAACACTGTGCAAAGCACTTCGCCGCCGACACCGGCAGCGCGCGCAGCACGATCCGTCATCACACCTTTGCTGGTGGAGACGATAGACACACCGAGACCGCCACGAACTTTTGGCAGATCATCGACGGACTTGTACTGACGCAGGCCTGGACGGCTTACGCGCTTCACTTCTTCGATGACTGGACGGCCTTCGAAGTACTTCAGCTCGATAGACAACAGCGGTTTTGTTTCGCTGCTGATCTGATAACCCGCAATGTAACCTTCGTCTTTCAGGACTTTGGCTACAGCAACCTTCACGGTGGAAGATGGCATGCTTACGACGGGCTTTTCAGCCATCTGGGCATTACGGATACGAGTTAGCATGTCCGCTAACGGGTCCTGCATACTCATGGGCTAGACGCTCCTAATACAAAATAATTAGCCTTGCGGCTACAGCTTATCGCCGAGAATTCCGGGCAAATGAAAAACACGGGCTCAGGCGAGCCGGCAATTCTAGGCGTACCCCGGAAATGAATCAAGCCCCAATAGGGGCTTGATTCAAATTCAGGCTTGATTCCGACCAATCGCTTGCGCGACAGGCCGGAATTTCGCGTGAAAGGCGTATTACCAGCTGGCTTTAACCAGACCTGGCACATCACCACGCATTGCGGCTTCACGCAGCTTGTTACGGCCAAGGCCGAACTTGCGGTAAACGCCGTGCGGACGACCAGTGATGCGGCAGCGGTTACGCATGCGCGAAGCGCTTGCGTCACGTGGCTGCTTCTGCAGAGCTACGGTAGCTTCCCAACGCGCTTCTGGACTTGCGTTCAGATCAACGATGATTGCTTTGAGCGCTGCACGCTTGGTGGCGTACTTGGCAACGGTGAGCTGACGCTTCAGCTCACGGTTCTTCATGCTCTTCTTGGCCATTTTCCTACTCCAATCAGTTGCGGAACGGGAATTTGAAAGCACGCAGCAGAGCGCGGCCTTCATCATCGTTCTTGGCAGTGGTGGTCAGGGTAATGTCCAGACCGCGGAGAGCATCGATCTTGTCGTAGTCGATTTCCGGGAAAATGATCTGCTCTTTTACGCCCATGCTGTAGTTACCACGACCGTCGAAGGACTTGGCATTCAGGCCGCGGAAGTCACGAACCCGAGGCAGGGAGATCGAAAGCAGACGATCCAGGAATTCATACATACGATCGCGGCGCAGAGTCACTTTGACGCCGATCGGCCAACCTTCACGGACTTTAAAGCCAGCGATGGATTTCCGAGCGTAAGTCACAACGACTTTTTGACCGGTGATCTTTTCTAGGTCAGCAACAGCGTGCTCGATGACTTTTTTGTCGCCGATCGCTTCGCCCAGACCCATGTTCAGGGTGATTTTAGTAACGCGCGGAACTTCCATCACGTTCGCGAGCTTAAGTTCTTCCTTAAGCTTCGGAGCGATTTCCTTCCGGTAAATCTCTTTTAGTCGTGCCATGGTCTTCTACCTAGCAGTGTTCAAGCATCAACCGCTTTTTGGGTCGACTTGAAGACACGAATTTTCTTGCCATCTTCAACTTTGAAACCAACGCGGTCAGCCTTGTTGGTTGCGCCATTGAAAATAGCGACGTTAGAAGCGTGCAGTGGCGCTTCTTTCTCGACGATACCGCCCTGTACGCCCGACATCGGGTTAGGCTTGGTATGACGCTTTACCAGGTTGATCCCACCAACGACCAGACGGTCGTCAGCGAGAACCTTGAGCACCTTACCGCGCTTACCTTTGTCTTTGCCGGCGATCACGATGATCTCGTCGTCACGACGAATCTTTTGCATGTCGGATCTCCTTACAGCACTTCTGGGGCGAGCGAGACGATCTTCATGAACTTCTCAGTACGAAGTTCACGGGTCACTGGCCCAAAGATACGGGTGCCGATCGGCTCTTGCTTGTTGTTCAAAAGAACAGCAGCGTTGCCATCAAAGCGGATGATGGAGCCGTCAGCACGACGAACGCCATGGCGAGTGCGGACTACAACTGCAGTCATCACTTGGCCTTTTTTCACCTTACCGCGAGGAATTGCTTCCTTAACGGTAACTTTGATGATGTCACCGATACCAGCGTAACGACGATGGGAGCCACCCAGCACCTTGATGCACATAACGCGGCGTGCGCCGCTGTTATCGGCCACATCGAGCATGGATTGAGTCTGAATCATATAATTTCTCCGACCCCTAGTCCTTAGACTTCCACAGCGCGTTCGAGAATATCAACCAGTGCCCAAGACTTGGTCTTGGCTACAGGACGAGTTTCACGAATCGTGACTTTGTCGCCGATGTGGCATTGATTGGTTTCGTCGTGCGCGTGCAGCTTAGTCGAACGCTTAACGTATTTACCGTAGATCGGGTGCTTAACGCGACGCTCGATCAGAACGGTGATGGTCTTGTCCATCTTGTCGCTGACAACACGGCCAGTCAGCGTACGGACGGTTTTTTCGGCTTCAGCCATGATTACTTACCTGCCTGCTGGTTGAGCACAGTCTTCACGCGAGCGATGTCACGCTTAACTTGCGAGAGCAGGTGAGACTGCCCCAACTGGCCAGTTGCTTTCTGCATACGCAGATTGAACTGGTCGCGCAGCAGGCCGAGCAGTTGCTCGTTCAGCTGCTGTGCTGATTTTTCACGAAGTTCATTCGCTTTCATCACATCACCGTCCGCTTAACAAAGGAGGTGGCGAGCGGCAGCTTTGCAGCAGCCAGGGCGAAAGCCTCACGCGCCAGCTCTTCAGAAACACCCTCGATTTCATACAGGACTTTGCCTGGCTGAATCTGGGCAACCCAGTACTCCACGTTACCCTTACCTTTACCCATACGAACTTCGAGGGGCTTTTTGGTTACAGGCTTGTCCGGGAATACACGGATCCAGATTTTACCGCCACGTTTAACGTGACGGGTCAGAGCACGACGCGCTGACTCAATCTGACGGGCAGTGAGACGACCACGAGCAACAGACTTCAGCGCATATTCGCCGAAGCTGACTTTGCTACCGCGCAATGCCAAGCCACGGTTGTGGCCAGTCATCTGCTTGCGGAACTTCGTACGCTTTGGTTGCAACATTTGGCGTACCCCTTACTTAGCAGCTTTTTTACGAGGCGCAGGTGCTTGTGGTTTCAGTTCTTCTTGGCGACCACCAATTACTTCGCCTTTGAAGATCCAAACCTTTACACCGATCACACCGTAAGTGGTGTGAGCTTCGTAGTTGGCATAGTCGATGTCGGCACGCAGGGTGTGCAAAGGCACACGACCTTCGCGATACCATTCAGTACGTGCGATTTCAGCACCGCCGAGACGACCGCTCACTTGGATTTTGATGCCTTTGGCACCAATGCGCATGGCGTTCTGTACAGCGCGCTTCATAGCGCGACGGAACATAACGCGACGCTCCAGCTGCTGAGCTACGCTCTGCGCAACCAACATACCGTCGAGCTCCGGCTTGCGGATTTCTTCGATATTGATGTGCACAGGCACACCCATTTGCTTGGTCAGGTCCTGACGCAGCTTCTCAACATCTTCACCTTTCTTCCCGATAACGATACCAGGACGAGCAGTGTGGATGGTGATACGTGCTGTCTGAGCCGGACGATGGATATCGATACGGCTTACGGACGCGCTTTTTAGTTTGTCTTGGAGATACTCACGCACTTTCAGATCAGCGAACAAATAGTCCGCATAAGTCCGACCGTCTGCGTACCAGACGGAGGTGTGCTCCTTGACGATTCCCAGGCGAATGCCAATGGGATGTACTTTCTGACCCATCTCTTCGACTCCGTTACTTGTCAGCAACCTTGACAGTGATATGGCAAGACCGCTTGACGATGCGATCAGCACGGCCTTTGGCACGTGGCATGATGCGCTTCAGCGAACGCCCTTCGTTGACGAAAACGGTGGAGACCCGGAGGTCATCAACGTCTGCGCCTTCGTTATGCTCGGCGTTGGCTACAGCCGACTCCAGCACTTTCTTCAGGATCTCGGCAGCTTTCTTGTTGCTGAAAGCCAACAGGTTGAGCGCTTCGCCCACCTTCTTCCCGCGGATCTGGTCGGCGACCAAGCGGGTTTTCTGGGCGGAGATTCGAGCGCCCGACAACTTAGCGGCTACTTCCATCGTTCCTTACCCCTTAACGCTTGGCTTTCTTGTCTGCCACGTGCCCACGATAAGTGCGGGTACCGGCAAACTCGCCTAGTTTATGGCCGACCATGTCTTCGTTCACGAGAACTGGAACATGTTGGCGACCGTTATGCACAGCAATGGTCAGACCGACCATTTGTGGCAGGATCATCGAACGACGCGACCAGGTTTTCACCGGTTTGCGATCGTTCTTTTCCGCCGCCACTTCGATCTTCTTCAGTAGGTGAAGATCAATAAAAGGACCTTTTTTCAGAGAACGTGGCACTGTCGTATCCCTCTATTTACTTGCGACGACGGACGATCATTTTGTCGGTACGCTTATTACCACGAGTCTTCGCGCCCTTAGTCGGGAAGCCCCACGGCGATACCGGATGACGACCACCAGAGGTACGACCTTCACCACCACCATGTGGGTGATCAACCGGGTTCATGGCAACACCACGAACGGTTGGGCGAACGCCACGCCAGCGCTTAGCACCAGCTTTACCCAAGGAACGCAGGCTGTGCTCGGAATTCGAGACTTCGCCCAGCGTTGCACGGCACTCGGAAAGCACTTTACGCATTTCACCGGAACGCAGACGCAGGGTCACGTAGACACCTTCACGAGCGATCAGCTGAGCCGAAGCACCAGCGGAACGAGCGATCTGTGCACCTTTACCTGGCTTCAATTCGATACCGTGAACGGTGCTACCAACTGGAATGTTACGCAGTTGAAGAGCGTTGCCCGGTTTGATTGGAGCCAAAGCGCCTGCAATCAGCTGATCGCCAGCACTCACGCCTTTAGGGGCGATGATGTAGCGACGCTCGCCGTCTGCGTAAAGTAGCAATGCGATGTGAGCAGTACGGTTTGGATCGTATTCAATACGCTCGACAGTGGCAGCGATGCCATCTTTGTCGTTGCGACGGAAATCGACCAGACGATAATGCTGCTTATGACCACCACCGATATGACGGGTAGTAATACGGCCATTGTTGTTACGACCACCAGACTTCGATTTTTTCTCGAGCAGCGGTGCGTGAGGAGCGCCTTTATGCAGCTCCTGGTTGACCACCTTGACCACAAAACGGCGGCCAGGGGAAGTCGGTTTGCATTTAACGATTGCCATGATGCACCCCTTCCTTACTCAGCACTGCTGCTGAAATCGAGATCTTGGCCTGGCTGAAGGGAGATAACTGCCTTCTTCCAGTCATTACGCTTGCCCAGACCGCGAGCAGTGCGCTTGCTCTTACCCAGAACATTCAGGGTAGTAACACGCTCTACTTTCACGCTGAACAGGCTTTCGACGGCCTTCTTGATTTCCAGCTTGGTTGCGTCAGTAGCAACCTTGAAAACGAACTGACCTTTTTTGTCTGCAAGAACCGTAGCCTTTTCGGAAACATGCGGGCCAAGCAGAACTTTAAATACGCGTTCCTGGTTCATCCCAGCAGCTCCTCGAATTTCTTCACGGCCGACACAGTGATCAACACTTTGTCGTATGCGATCAGACTAACTGGATCGGAACCCTGTACGTCACGTACATCTACGTGCGGCAGGTTGCGAGCAGCCAGGTACAGATTCTGGTCAACAGCGTCAGACACGATCAGGACGTCAGTCAGGCCCATGCCAGTCAGCTTGTTCAGCAGATCTTTGGTTTTCGGTGCTTCAACAGCGAAGTCCTGAACCACGACCAAACGATCAGTACGAACCAGTTCAGCAAGGATGGAGCGCAAAGCTGCGCGATACATCTTCTTGTTGAGCTTCTGAGAGTGGTCCTGAGGACGTGCTGCGAAAGTGGTACCACCGCCACGCCAGATTGGGCTACGGATAGTACCGGCACGAGCACGGCCAGTACCCTTCTGACGCCATGGGCGCTTACCGCCACCACGAACATCGGAACGGGTCTTTTGCTGCTTGGTGCCCTGACGACCGCCAGCCATGTAGGCTACGACTGCCTGGTGTACCAGTGTCTCGTTGAACTCGCCGCCAAATGTCAGTTCGGAAACTTCGATTGCTTGAGCGTCATTTACATTTAATTGCATGTCAGCTTCCCCTTAACCGCGAGCCTTGGCTGCTGGACGTACAACCAGGTTGCCGCCAGTAGCGCCAGGAACAGCGCCCTTGACCAACAACAGATTGCGTTCAGCGTCCACGCGCACTACTTCCAGGGACTGCACGGTCACGCGCTCAGCGCCCATATGACCGGACATTTTTTTGCCCTTGAATACACGACCAGGAGTCTGGCACTGGCCGATAGAGCCTGGGACGCGGTGGGATACGGAGTTACCGTGGGTGTTATCTTGCCCGCGGAAATTCCAACGCTTGATCGTACCCTGGAAGCCTTTACCCTTGGACTGACCGGTTACATCAACCAGTTGACCAGCAGCGAAGATTTCAGCGTTGATCAGGTCGCCTGCTTGGTACTCGCCTTCTTCAAGACGGAATTCCATGACGGCACGACCAGCGGCAACGTTCGCTTTAGCGAAGTGGCCAGCTTGAGCAGCTGTAACACGCGAAGCACGACGCTCGCCTACAGTGACTTGCACTGCACGATAGCCATCGGTCTCTTCAGTTTTGAACTGGGTGACGCGATTCGGCTCGATCTCAATGACCGTAACCGGAATGGAGACACCTTCTTCGGTGAAAATACGGGTCATACCGCATTTACGACCGACTACACCAATAGTCATGTTGTAAACCTCATGAGTGTACGGGGCTTTCACCCGCTATGGCCGCCCATTTCAGAGCGTTACACGACTAAGACCCAAGTCTTAGCCGAGGCTGATCTGCACTTCCACACCGGCTGCAAGATCAAGCTTCATAAGCGCGTCAACGGTTTTATCCGTTGGCTGGACGATGTCCAGAACGCGTTTATGAGTACGGATCTCGTACTGGTCGCGCGCGTCTTTGTTGACGTGCGGAGAAACCAGAACGGTGAACCGCTCTTTACGTGTCGGCAGTGGGATTGGACCACGCACCTGAGCACCAGTACGTTTCGCGGTTTCCACGATTTCCTGGGTGGATTGGTCGATCAGGCGATGGTCAAAAGCCTTCAACCTGATACGGATTTGCTGGTTTTGCATTGGATTCAGACTCCAGATTGCTGTTCCCACCGAGCGCAATACGCCCGTTAAAAGGAGGCGCAATTCTATAGACGAGGTAACGGGGTGTCAACCCAATAAAAAAAGCCCCCGCAAGCGGAGGCTTTTTTTCAAATCATTGCTTACGCGATGATTTTGGC
Organism: Pseudomonas sp. Irchel 3A5; assembly: GCF_900187575.1. Taxonomy (NCBI): domain Bacteria; kingdom Pseudomonadati; phylum Pseudomonadota; class Gammaproteobacteria; order Pseudomonadales; family Pseudomonadaceae; genus Pseudomonas; species Pseudomonas sp. Irchel 3A5. Next base: position 184,270 of record NZ_FYDU01000015.1, read on the forward strand.
TACGACGCCGGCGCCGACGGTACGACCGCCTTCACGAATTGCGAAACGCAGACCATCTTCCATTGCGATTGGCTTGATCAGGGTAACGCTAACTTTCACGTTATCACCTGGCATAACCATCTCAACGCCTTCCGGCAGTTCGCAGCTACCAGTTACGTCGGTAGTACGGAAGTAGAACTGTGGACGGTAGCCCTTGAAGAAAGGAGTATGACGACCGCCTTCTTCTTTGCTCAGAACGTAGATTTCAGCTTCGAACTGAGTGTGCGGCTTAACAGTGCCTGGCTTAACCAGAACCTGACCACGCTCAACGTCGTCACGCTTGGTGCCACGCAGCAGAACGCCACAGTTCTCACCAGCACGACCTTCGTCCAGCAGCTTGCGGAACATCTCAACGCCAGTGCAAGTAGTTTTAGTGGTGTCACGCAGACCCACGATCTCTACTTCTTCCTGGATTTTGACGATACCACGCTCAACACGACCGGTAACAACAGTACCGCGACCCGAGATCGAGAATACGTCTTCGATTGGCATCAGGAACGGCTTGTCGATAGCACGAACTGGTTCTGGGATGTAGCTATCCAGAGTTTCAACCAGTTTCTTAACGGCAGTAGTGCCCATCTCGTTGTCGTCTTGGCCGTTCAGAGCCATCAGAGCAGAACCGATGATGATCGGGGTGTCGTCACCTGGGAAGTCGTAAGTGCTCAGCAGATCGCGCACTTCCATCTCAACCAGTTCCAGCAGCTCTGCGTCGTCAACCATGTCAGCCTTGTTCAGGAAGACAACGATGTACGGAACGCCAACCTGACGGGACAGCAGGATGTGCTCGCGAGTCTGAGGCATCGGACCATCAGCAGCCGAACAAACCAGAATAGCGCCGTCCATCTGAGCAGCACCAGTGATCATGTTTTTTACGTAGTCGGCGTGACCTGGGCAGTCAACGTGCGCGTAGTGGCGAACGGCCGAATCGTACTCAACGTGAGCAGTGTTGATGGTGATACCACGAGCCTTTTCTTCTGGCGCGCTGTCGATTTTATCGAAGTCGACTTTAGCCGAACCGAAAACTTCGGAGCAAACGCGAGTCAGAGCAGCAGTCAGAGTGGTTTTACCGTGGTCGACGTGACCGATGGTGCCAACGTTGACGTGCGGTTTGTTACGTTCAAATTTTTCTTTAGCCACGACAGTGAACTCCTAGCCTAAAGGGGCTGAAATCAGCCTTGTTTTTTAACGATAGCTTCGACGACATTCGACGGAGCTTCGGAGTATTTGGAGAATTCCATAGAGTAGCTCGCGCGACCCTGGGACATGGAGCGAACGTCGGTCGCATAACCGAACATCTCACCCAACGGTACTTCGGCGCGAATCACTTTGCCAGAAACCGTATCTTCCATACCCTGGATCAGACCGCGACGACGGTTCAGGTCACCCATCACGTCGCCCATGTAGTCCTCAGGTGTAACAACTTCAACCTTCATGATCGGCTCAAGTACAACACCGCCACCTTTGGTAGCAAGTTGCTTGGTCGCCATGGAGGCTGCCACCTTAAACGCCATCTCGTTGGAGTCGACGTCGTGGTAAGAACCATCGAAAACGGTAGCCTTCAGGCCGATCAGCGGATAGCCGGCAACAACACCGTTCTTCATCTGCTCTTCGATACCCTTCTGGATAGCAGGGATGTATTCCTTAGGAACAACACCACCCACTACTTCGTTTACGAATTGCAGACCTTCCTGACCTTCGTCAGCAGGAGCAAAACGGATCCAGCAATGGCCGAACTGACCACGACCGCCGGACTGACGAACGAACTTGCCTTCGATCTCACAAGCCTTCGTGATTTTCTCACGATAGGAAACCTGTGGTTTACCGATGTTGGCTTCAACGTTGAACTCACGGCGCATCCGGTCAACCAGGATGTCCAAGTGCAACTCGCCCATGCCAGAGATGATCGTTTGACCAGTCTCTTCATCAGTTTTTACACGGAAAGACGGGTCTTCCTGAGCAAGCTTGCCCAGAGCGATACCCATTTTTTCCTGGTCATCCTTGGTCTTAGGCTCAACGGCAACCGAAATAACCGGCTCCGGGAAGTCCATGCGAACCAGAATGATTGGCTTGTCAGCCGAGCAGAGGGTATCACCAGTGGTGACGTCCTTCATGCCGATCAGAGCCGCGATGTCACCAGCGCGAACCTCTTTGATCTCTTCACGTGTGTTCGCGTGCATTTGCACCATACGACCAACACGCTCTTTCTTGCCTTTAACCGAGTTGATCACGCCGTCGCCGGAGCTCAACACGCCCGAGTAAACACGAGCAAAGGTCAAAGTACCCACGAATGGGTCGGTAGCGATCTTGAACGCCAGAGCCGAGAACGGCTCGTTGTCGTCTGCATGACGCTCCATTTCAACAGTCTCGTCATCCGGGTCTGAACCCTTGATGGCAGGAATGTCTACAGGCGCAGGCAGGTACTTGATCACTGCGTCGAGAACCAGGGGAACACCCTTGTTCTTGAAGGAAGAACCGCAAACTGCCAGAACGATTTCGCCAGCGATCGTACGCTGACGCAAAGCGCCTTCAATTTCCGCGATGGTGAGTTCTTCACCCTCGAGGTATTTGTTCATCAGCTCTTCGTTGGCTTCAGCGGCAGCTTCAACCATGTTGCTGCGCCACTCGTCAGCCAGCTCTTGCAGCTCAGCCGGGATAGCTTCGCGACGAGGGGCCATGCCCTTGTCAGCGTCATCCCAGTAAACAGCTTCCATGGTCATCAGATCGATCTGACCCTGGAAATTGTCTTCAGAACCGATAGCCAACTGGATCGGCACCGGAGTGTGACCCAGACGCTGCTTGATCTGACCGATCACGCGCAGGAAGTTCGCACCAGCACGGTCCATCTTGTTTACATAAACAAGACGTGGAACGCCGTATTTGTTGGCTTGACGCCATACGGTTTCCGACTGAGGCTCAACACCCGACGTGCCGCAGAACACAACGACCGCGCCATCGAGTACGCGCAGGGAGCGCTCTACTTCAATGGTGAAGTCAACGTGACCCGGAGTATCGATGATGTTGAAGCGATGTTTCTCGAACTGCTTGACGGAGCCAGCCCAGAATGCCGTCGTAGCAGCGGAAGTAATGGTAATACCCCGCTCCTGCTCTTGCACCATCCAGTCCATGGTCGCGGCGCCATCATGCACCTCGCCCATTTTGTGGTTTACGCCAGTGTAAAAAAGGACGCGCTCAGTGGTGGTGGTTTTACCAGCATCCACGTGAGCAACGATACCGATGTTACGGTAGCGGTTAATCGGAGTAGTACGAGCCATAAAGCCCTCGCAAAATTAGTGACGCTGAAATTAGAAGCGGTAGTGCGAGAAAGCTTTGTTAGCTTCAGCCATACGGTGCACGTCTTCACGCTTCTTAACTGCAGCACCTTTACCTTCAGCGGCGTCCAGCAGTTCGCCAGCCAAACGCAGAGCCATAGACTTCTCACCGCGCTTGCGCGCGAAGTCTACCAGCCAGCGCATCGCCAATGCATTACGACGGGACGGACGAACTTCGACCGGAACCTGGTAAGTAGCACCACCTACACGGCGCGACTTTACTTCGACCAGCGGAGCGATGGCGTCGAGAGCTTTCTCGAAGATTTCCAGGGGATCGCTGTTCTTGCGTTCTTTAACCTTTTCCAGCGCGCCATAAACGATACGCTCGGCAACGGCTTTTTTGCCGCTTTCCATTACGTGGTTCATGAACTTGGCCAGAATTTGGCTTCCGTATTTTGGATCGTCAAGCACTTCGCGCTTGGCTGCTACGCGTCTTCTTGGCATGGATAAGCCCTCAAACGGTCTTCAGGTAGCTCGGGACCACCACTCACTCTGGAGTGCGCCCGACCTTACTCTTATCGACTCAGAAAAATAGAAATCTGCAATTTGTCACAGGAAGCCAAATACTACTTAGGCTTCTTGGTACCGTACTTCGAACGACCCTGGTTACGACCCTTAACGCCGGAAGTATCCAAAGAACCGCGAACGGTGTGATAACGAACACCTGGCAAGTCTTTTACACGACCGCCACGAATCAGTACCACGCTGTGCTCTTGCAGGTTGTGACCTTCACCACCGATGTACGAGGAAACCTCGAAACCGTTGGTCAGGCGCACACGGCATACTTTACGCAGTGCCGAGTTAGGTTTTTTCGGCGTGGTGGTATACACACGAGTGCATACGCCACGACGTTGCGGGCAGTTCTGCAGCGCAGGTACGTCGGATTTCTCGACGATACGCTTGCGCGGCTGACGTACCAGCTGGTTGATAGTTGCCATCTACTAGCTCCACTGTTGTCTTGCGACGCTATTGTCTTGCAAGAAAAGCAAAATGGCAGGACGCGAGTCCCGCCAAATTTAGGGGTACAAGAGTCTAAAGAGGATCCTGTCCCCAGTCAAGACAAAGCCCCGACGTCCTTTCTCGTCCAGCGACAGAATTTATCTGCCGCTTGATGAGCCAGGAGGCCGAGGCCTTACCCTTTAGTTACCGCTTGAGTTCAACGCTTCAGTCAATGCTGCTTCGACTTCGCTCGCGCTCACGCGCAACGGTTTGTCTACTTCACGGCGACGCTTGCGCTCGCTGTGATAAGCCAGACCTGTACCAGCCGGGATCAAACGACCCACAACCACGTTTTCCTTCAGACCGCGCAGATAGTCGCGCTTGCCTGTTACTGCTGCTTCGGTCAGTACGCGGGTTGTCTCTTGGAAAGACGCCGCGGAAATGAACGACTCAGTGGACAACGAAGCCTTGGTGATTCCCAGCAGTACACGGGTGAACTTGGAAACAAATTTCTCTTCCGCGTTCAGACGCTCGTTCTCGACCAGTACGTGAGTCAGCTCCATCTGATCACCTTTGATAAAGGTGGAATCGCCAGATTCGGAGATTTCAACTTTACGCAACATCTGACGCAGGATGGTCTCGATGTGCTTGTCGTTGATCTTCACGCCCTGCAGACGGTAAACGTCTTGGATCTCGTTAACGATGTACTTGGCCAGCGCACTTACACCCAGCAGACGCAGGATATCGTGTGGATCGCTAGGACCGTCAGAGATAACCTCGCCGCGGTTAACCTGTTCGCCTTCAAAGACGTTCAGGTGGCGCCACTTCGGAATCAGCTCTTCGTACGGATCGCTGCCATCGTTCGGGGTAATAACCAGACGACGCTTGCCTTTGGTTTCTTTACCGAATGCAATCGTACCGCTGACCTCTGCAAGGATCGACGCCTCTTTCGGACGACGAGCTTCGAACAAGTCGGCAACACGCGGCAGACCACCGGTGATGTCTCGAGTCTTCGATGTTTCTTGCGGGATACGGGCGATAACATCACCGATCGCAACCTGCACACCATCCGCGACACCAACGAGTGCGTTAGCTGGCAGGAAGTACTGTGCAGGAACATCGGTTCCTGGCAGCAACAGATCCTTACCATCAACACCAACCATTTTCACAGCAGGGCGAATATCTTTGCCAGCTGCTGGACGGTCTTTGGCATCCAGAACTTCAATGTTGGTCATACCGGTCAATTCGTCTGTCTGACGCTTGATCGTGATGCCTTCTTCCATGCCCACGTAGGTCACGGTACCTTTCATTTCGGTAACGATTGGGTGAGTGTGCGGATCCCACTTGGCCACGATCGAACCTGCGTCGACCTTGTCGCCTTCCTTCACCGAAATCACTGCACCGTAAGGCAGCTTGTAACGCTCACGCTCACGACCGTAATCATCAGCGATGGCCAGCTCGCCCGAACGGGACACAGCTACCAGGTGACCGTCTACTCGCTCAACGTGTTTCAGGTTATGCAGGCGAACAGTACCGCCGTTTTTCACCTGAACGCTGTCAGCAGCAGAGGTCCGGCTTGCCGCACCACCGATGTGGAACGTACGCATGGTGAGCTGGGTACCCGGCTCACCGATGGACTGGGCAGCAATTACGCCGACCGCTTCACCGATGTTTACCTGGTGACCACGAGCCAGATCACGGCCGTAGCACTTGGCGCAGATGCCGTAACGGGTTTCACAACTGATCGGCGAACGAACGATTACTTCGTCGATGCTATTCAGCTCGATGAACTCAACCCACTTCTCGTCTACCAGCGTACCGGCAGGCACGATGACTTCGTCGGTGCCAGGCTTGAATACGTCACGGGCGATTACTCGACCCAGTACGCGCTCACCCAACGGCTCAACAACGTCACCGCCTTCAATGTGCGGAGTCATCAGCAGACCGTGTTCGGTACCGCAGTCAACTTCGGTAACAACCAGATCCTGGGCAACGTCAACCAGACGACGAGTCAGATAACCGGAGTTAGCTGTCTTCAACGCGGTATCCGCAAGACCCTTACGAGCACCGTGAGTAGAGATGAAGTACTGAAGTACGCTCAAGCCTTCACGGAAGTTCGCAGTGATCGGCGTCTCAATGATCGAGCCATCCGGCTTGGCCATCAGACCACGCATACCCGCCAGCTGACGAATCTGTGCAGCCGAACCCCGTGCACCGGAGTCAGCCATCATGTACATCGAGTTGAAGGATTCTTGATCAACTTCGACGCCGTGACGGTCGATAACGCGCTCTTTGGACAGGTTCGACATCATCGCTTTCGAGACTTCGTCGTTCGCCTTGGACCAAAGGTCGATCACCTTGTTGTACTTCTCGCCCTGAGTTACCAGGCCCGAAGCGTACTGGCTTTCGATCTCTTTAACTTCTTCAGTAGCCGCGTCGATGATCCGAGCTTTTTCATCAGGGATAACGAAGTCGTTAACACCAATGGAAACACCCGAAATAGTCGAGTAAGCAAAACCGGTGTACATCAACTGGTCAGCGAAGATAACGGTCTCTTTCAAACCAACCACGCGGTAGCACTGGTTGATCAGCTTGGAGATCGCCTTTTTCTTCATTGGCTGGTTGACCACGTCATACGAAAGGCCAGCCGGAACCACCTGGAACAACAGCGCACGGCCGACAGTGGTGTCGACGATACGGGTGTTCTTGACGCTGCCACCATCACGATCGTTGATCGTTTCGTGGATCCGGACTTTAACCTTGGCATGCAGCGCGGCTTCGCCGGCGCGGAATACACGGTCGACTTCCTGCAGATCCGCGAACACACGACCTTCGCCTTTGGCGTTGATCGCTTCACGAGTCATGTAGTACAGACCCAATACAACGTCCTGCGAAGGAACGATGATTGGCTCACCGTTGGCTGGGGACAGAATGTTGTTGGTCGACATCATCAACGCACGCGCTTCGAGCTGGGCTTCCAGCGTCAGCGGTACGTGTACGGCCATCTGGTCGCCGTCGAAGTCGGCGTTGTACGCAGCACAGACCAGAGGGTGCAGCTGGATAGCTTTACCTTCGATCAGTACCGGTTCAAAAGCCTGGATGCCCAGACGGTGAAGCGTTGGCGCACGGTTCAGAAGCACTGGGTGTTCGCGGATAACTTCTGCGAGAACGTCCCAGACTTCCGGCAGCTCGCGCTCAACCATCTTCTTGGCAGCTTTGATGGTCGTGGCGAGGCCACGCATTTCCAGCTTGCCAAAAATGAAAGGCTTGAACAGCTCGAGAGCCATTTTCTTCGGCAGACCGCACTGGTGCAGACGCAGGGTCGGACCAACGGTAATTACCGAACGACCCGAGTAGTCAACACGCTTACCGAGCAAGTTCTGACGGAAACGACCCTGCTTACCTTTGATCATGTCAGCCAGGGATTTCAGAGGACGCTTGTTCGAGCCAGTGATGGCGCGACCGCGACGGCCGTTGTCGAGCAGAGCATCGACAGCTTCCTGCAACATACGCTTTTCGTTGCGCACGATGATGTCCGGAGCGGACAGATCAAGCAGACGCTTCAAACGGTTGTTACGGTTGATCACTCGACGATAAAGATCGTTGAGGTCAGAAGTCGCGAAGCGACCACCGTCCAGCGGAACCAATGGACGCAAATCTGGCGGCAGAACCGGCAGAACGGTCAAAACCATCCACTCAGGCAGGTTACCCGAACCCTGGAAGGCTTCCATCAGCTTCAGACGCTTGGACAGCTTCTTGATCTTGGTTTCGGAGTTGGTTTGCGGAATTTCTTCACGCAGACGACCAATCTCATGCTCCAGATCGATAGCGTGCAGGAGCTCACGAACAGCTTCAGCACCCATGCGGGCGTCGAAGTCATCACCGAACTCTTCCAGCGCTTCGAAGTACTGCTCGTCATTCAGCAGCTGACCCTTTTCAAGGGTGGTCATGCCGGGATCGATTACGACATAGCTCTCGAAATAGAGAACACGTTCGATATCACGCAGGGTCATGTCCATCAACAAGCCGATACGGGACGGCAGTGATTTCAGGAACCAGATGTGGGCAACAGGCGATGCCAGTTCGATGTGAGCCATACGCTCACGACGGACCTTGGCCAGTGCAACTTCAACGCCGCACTTCTCGCAGATCACACCACGGTGTTTCAGGCGCTTGTACTTACCGCACAGGCACTCGTAATCCTTGACCGGGCCAAAAATTTTGGCGCAGAACAAGCCGTCACGTTCAGGTTTGAACGTACGGTAGTTGATGGTTTCCGGCTTTTTAACTTCACCGAACGACCACGAACGGATCATCTCAGGCGATGCCAATCCAATACGGATGGCGTCGAACTCTTCGACTTGACCCTGGTTTTTCAGCAAATTCAGTAGGTCTTTCAAGGCCTTTCCTCCTGGCGGAGCAGAGGGCAGTCATACCGACCCACCCTCGATTCGCGTCACGTGTTATTCGGTTTCCAGATCGATATCGATGCCGAGCGAACGGATTTCTTTGATCAACACGTTGAAAGACTCGGGCATGCCCGGCTCCATACGGTGATCGCCATCCACGATGTTTTTGTACATCTTGGTACGGCCGTTCACATCGTCCGACTTCACTGTGAGCATTTCCTGCAGAGTGTAGGCCGCGCCGTATGCTTCCAGCGCCCACACCTCCATCTCCCCGAAACGCTGACCACCGAACTGAGCCTTACCACCCAGCGGCTGCTGGGTAACGAGGCTGTAAGAACCAGTGGAACGCGCATGCATCTTGTCGTCCACCAAGTGGTTCAGCTTCAGCATGTACATGTAGCCAACAGTAACCGGACGCTCAAACTTGTTGCCGGTGCGACCATCGAACAGCTGCATCTGGCCGCTCTCTGGCATATCTGCCAGTTTAAGCATTGCCTTGATTTCAACTTCCTTGGCACCGTCGAACACTGGCGTAGCCATTGGCACACCATTACGCAGGTTCTTCGCCAGATCCAGGATTTCTTTATCGCTAAAGTCCTCCAGCTTCTCTTGACGGCCACCGATCTCGTTATAGATCTCGGTCAGGAACTTACGCAGTTCAGCAACTTTACGCTGCTCCTCGAGCATGCGGTTGATCTTCTCGCCCAAGCCCTTGGCCGCCAGGCCCAGGTGAGTTTCGAGAATCTGACCAACGTTCATACGCGAAGGTACGCCCAACGGGTTGAGAACGATATCGACCGGCGTGCCATTGGCATCGTGCGGCATATCCTCAACCGGCATGATCACGGAGACCACACCCTTGTTACCGTGACGACCGGCCATCTTGTCGCCCGGCTGGATGCGACGACGGATTGCCAGGTAAACCTTGACGATTTTCAGAACGCCTGGAGCCAGGTCATCGCCCTGCTGCAGCTTGCGTTTCTTGTCTTCGAACTTGTCATCCAGAAGACGGCGACGATCAACGATGTAAGCCTGAGCTTTCTCGAGCTGCTCATTCAGAGCATCTTCAGCCATGCGCAGTTTGAACCACTGGCCGTGCTCAAGACCGTCGAGAACTTCGTCGGTGATGTCCTGGCCTTTCTTCAAGCCAGCGCCGCCTTCGACCTTACGGCCAACCAGAGCGGAACGCAGACGTTCGAAAGTAGCGCCTTCAACGATACGGAACTCTTCGTTCAAGTCCTTGCGGATCTCGTCCAGCTGAGTCTTCTCGATGGACAGTGCGCGAGCGTCACGCTCAACACCATCACGGGTGAAGACCTGAACGTCAATGACAGTACCTTTGGTACCGGTAGGTACGCGCAGGGATGTGTCTTTAACGTCGCTTGCCTTCTCACCGAAGATAGCGCGCAGCAGTTTTTCTTCTGGCGTGAGTTGGGTCTCGCCTTTAGGCGTGACCTTACCTACCAGAATGTCGCCAGCACCAACCTCGGCACCTACGTAAACGATACCGGCTTCGTCCAGTTTGTTCAGTGCAGCTTCACCCACGTTCGGGATGTCTGCAGTGATTTCTTCAGGCCCAAGCTTGGTGTCACGTGCCACACAGGTCAGTTCCTGAATGTGGATCGTGGTGAAACGATCTTCCTGAACAACACGCTCGGACAGGCAGATGGAGTCTTCGAAGTTGAAGCCGTTCCATGCCATGAACGCGATGCGCATGTTCTGACCCAGAGCCAGCTCACCCATATCGGTGGACGGACCATCAGCCATGATGTCGCTACGCTCAACACGATCACCTTTGCTCACCAGCGGACGCTGGTTGATGCAGGTGTTCTGGTTGGAGCGGGTGTACTTGGTCAGGTTGTAGATGTCGACACCAGCTTCACCGGTTTCAACTTCATCATCAGCAACACGAACCACGATACGGCTTGCATCAACAGAGTCGATAACGCCGCCACGACGAGCCACGACGCAAACGCCGGAGTCGCGAGCCACGTTGCGCTCCATGCCAGTACCTACCAGCGGCTTGTCAGCACGCAGAGTAGGAACAGCCTGACGCTGCATGTTGGAACCCATCAACGCACGGTTGGCGTCGTCGTGCTCGAGGAACGGGATCAGCGAGGCCGCAACCGAAACTACCTGCTTCGGCGATACGTCCATCAATGTCACGTCTTCTGGAGCCTTGACGGTGAACTCGTTCAAGTGACGTACAGCAACCAGCTCGTCGATCAGGACCTTCTTGTCGTTCATCGCCGCAGAAGCCTGGGCGATGACGTGGTCGGCCTCCTCAATTGCAGAGAGGAAAACGATTTCGTCAGTTACCAGAGCGTCTTTAACAACACGGTACGGGCTCTCGAGGAAGCCGTACTGGTTGGTGCGCGCATAAGCAGCCAAGGAGTTGATCAGACCGATGTTCGGACCTTCCGGCGTCTCAATCGGGCATACACGACCGTAGTGAGTCGGGTGTACGTCACGAACTTCAAAGCCAGCACGCTCACGAGTCAGACCACCAGGGCCGAGTGCAGATACACGACGCTTGTGCGTGATCTCGGACAGCGGGTTGTTCTGGTCCATGAACTGGGAAAGCTGGCTGGAACCGAAGAACTCTTTAACCGCTGCGGCAACTGGCTTGGCGTTGATCAGATCCTGAGGCATCAGGCCTTCACTTTCTGCCATCGACAGACGCTCTTTGACTGCACGCTCAACACGTACCAAGCCAACGCGGAACTGGTTTTCAGCCATTTCGCCAACACAACGAACACGACGGTTACCCAAGTGGTCGATGTCGTCGACGATGCCTTTACCGTTACGGATATCAACCAGCGTCTTGAGAACGGCGACGATATCTTCTTTGCACAGAACCCCAGAGCCTTCGATCTCGGTGCGACCGATACGACGGTTGAACTTCATCCGGCCTACAGCAGAGAGGTCATAGCGCTCCGGGCTGAAGAACAGATTGTTGAACAGGGTTTCTGCTGCGTCCTTGGTAGGCGGCTCGCCTGGACGCATCATGCGGTAGATCTCGACCAGAGCTTCGAGCTGATTGCTGGTCGAATCGATTTTCAGCGTATCCGAAACAAATGGACCGCAGTCGATATCGTTGGTGTACAACGTTTCGATACGAACGACCTGCGCCTTGGCGACTTTAGCCAGGATCTCGGTGTTCAGCTCGGTGTTGCACTCAGCAATGATCTCGCCAGTGGCTGGATGCACGATTACCTTGGCAGTGGTGCGACCCAGGACGTAGTCCAAAGGCACTTCCAGTTGCTTGATACCGGCTTTTTCCAGCTGGTTGATATGACGAGCAGTAATACGGCGACCTTGCTCGACAATAACCTTGCCTTTGTCATCCAGGATATCCAGGACGGCAATTTCACCGCGCAGACGCTGAGGAACCAGTTCCAGACTGAGATTCTCACCGTGAACGTGGAACACGTTGGTGGTGTAGAAAGCATCCAGGACTTGTTCTGTCGTGTAGCCAAGCGCGCGCAGCAATACAGAAGCAGGCAGCTTGCGACGACGGTCGATACGGACGAATACACAGTCCTTTGGATCGAACTCGAAGTCCAGCCACGAACCACGGTAAGGAATGATGCGAGCGGAATAAAGCAGCTTGCCGGAGCTGTGCGTCTTGCCGCGGTCGTGGTCAAAGAACACGCCCGGGGAACGGTGCAGCTGGGAAACGATAACGCGCTCGGTACCATTGATAACAAAGGTGCCGTTCTCAGTCATCAGGGGGATTTCACCCATGTAGACTTCTTGCTCTTTGATGTCCTTGATCGCTTTGTTCGACGATTCTTTGTCGAAAATGATCAAACGGACTTTTACTCGCAGAGGTACAGCGTAAGTCACACCGCGCAGCACGCACTCTTTGACATCAAATGCCGGTTCGCCCAAGCGATAACCTACATACTCCAGCGCAGCATTGCCGGAGTAGCTGATGATCGGGAAAACGGATTTGAAGGCTGCATGCAGACCGACGTCGCGGAACTGATCTTTGGTAGCTCCCGCTTGCAGGAATTCGCGATACGAATCCAGCTGGATGGCCAGGAGATACGGCACATCCATTACGTCCGGCAACTTGCTAAAGTCCTTGCGGATACGTTTTTTCTCAGTATATGAGTAAGCCATCAGCGTTCCCCAGCTTGGTCACCTGCTTGTTTGGCTCCTCCCGACGGGAGCAGCCAGAAAATCGTGCAAACCCCTTGGTTTGCGCCACCATTCCGGTGGTTTTACACGTTATGGATGCCGGCCGAGCCAGTCATCTATAACGGAAAAAGGCCGGTGGCAAGAGCCACCAGCCATCAGCCTTTCGCTTAACGCTTGGGCTGGACACTCAAGGTCGATACTTACTTCAGCTCGACTTTAGCGCCTGCTTCTTCCAGCGTAGCTTTGGCTTTGTCAGCAGCGTCTTTCGCAACTGCTTCCAGAACCATAGCCGGTGCGCCGTCAACTACAGCCTTGGCTTCTTTCAAGCCCAGACCGGTCAGCTCACGTACAGCCTTGATGACGTTAACTTTCTTCTCGCCAGCTTCCAGCAGCATGACGTTGAATTCAGTTTGCTCTTCAACAACAGCGGCAGCAGCAGCTGGACCAGCAGAAGCAGCAGCGGCAGTAACACCGAACTTTTCTTCGAATGCTTTGATCAGCTCAACAACCTGCAGAACGGACATTTCGCCAACTGCGTTGAGGATATCGTCTTGAGAGATAGACATGAATCTAATTCCTGAATTGGGGGACGGCCTACGCGACCATCGAAATAAACAAAAATACGCGAAAGAAGGTACGGAGCCTTAGGCTGCGGTAGCTTCTTTTTGGTCGCGAATAGCCGCCAGAGTACGAGCCAATTTGCTGGTAGCGCCTTGAATCACGCTCATCAGCTGGGAAATTGCTTCGTCACGGGTCGGCAAGGTTGCCAGTACGTCGATCTGATTAGCTGCGAGGAACTTGCCCTCGAACGCAGCTGCCTTGATCTCGAACTTATCCTGACCCTTGGCAAACTCTTTGAACAAACGGGCAGCAGCGCCAGGATGCTCGTTAGAGAATGCAATCAGGGTCGGGCCTGTGAACGCGTCGTTGAGGACACTGAAATCAGTACCTTCAACAGCACGCTTGAGCAGTGTGTTACGTACAACACGTACGTAGACACCAGCTTCACGAGCCTCTTTACGGAGTCCGGTCATTGCGCCTACTGTCACGCCACGGGCATCAGCCACGACAGCAGACAGAGCGACTTTGGCAGCCTCGTTGACTTCAGCGACGATGGCCTTCTTGTCTTCGAGTTTAATTGCCACGGGTTTAACTCCTGCTTGTTACCGTTTCATCTGACCTGAGCCAAATGTCGTTTTGGTGTCTGATTCGGTAAGGAACCGGGAGCACCATCTGCGTAGGCTTGTATTTTAAGACTTGCGCCGCCTACGGTCTTGGATAGCCCCCGCCAGGCAGGGACCCCAATTTTTTCATTGGTGCGGCAAGCGCACCAATTTGTCTTACGCGTCCAGGGAACCCTGGTCGATCACCAGGCCAGGGCCCATAGTGGTGCTCAAGGTTACGCGCTTAACGTAGATGCCTTTCGAGGAAGCTGGCTTGATACGCTTAAGATCAGCGATCAGGGCTTCAACGTTTTCTTTCAGCTTGACTGCGTCGAAACCGACCTTGCCAACTGAAGTGTGGATGATGCCGTTTTTGTCGGTGCGATAACGAACCTGACCAGCCTTGGCATTCTTGACGGCGTTAGCAACGTCAGGAGTAACAGTGCCGACTTTAGGGTTAGGCATCAGGCCGCGAGGACCGAGGATCTGACCCAACTGACCAACAACACGCATCGCGTCCGGGGAAGCGATAACGACGTCATAGTTCAGATCGCCGCCTTTCATTTCGGCAGCCAGATCGTCCATACCAACGCGATCAGCGCCGGCAGCCAGAGCGGCTTCTGCAGCAGGACCCTGGGTGAACACAGCAACGCGAACGGTCTTGCCAGTGCCGTGTGGCAGCACGGTAGCGCTACGAACAACCTGGTCAGATTTACGCGGATCAACGCCGAGGTTTACAGCAACGTCTACAGACTCGCTGAACTTGACGGTCGACAGCTCGGCCAGCAAGGTAGCTGCGTCGGTGAAGCTGTAAGATTTGCCCGGCTCGATTTTAGCCGCGATAGCTTTTTGGCGCTTGGTCAGCTTAGCCATTACACACCCTCCACGTTAAGGCCCATGCTACGAGCGGAACCGGCGATGGTACGCACGGCCGCTTCCATGTCAGCAGCAGTCAGATCCGCATTTTTTGCTTTGGCGATATCTTCCAGCTGTGCACGAGTCACGGTGCCAACTTTAACGGTGTTCGGACGTGCCGAACCGCTAGTCAAACCAGCAGCTTTCTTCAGCAGAACCGAAGCAGGGGTGCTCTTTGTTTCGAAAGTGAAGCTACGGTCGCTATAGACAGTGATGATCACTGGAGTCGGCAGACCTGGCTCAAGACCCTGAGTACGGGCGTTGAAGGCCTTGCAGAATTCCATGATGTTCACGCCATGCTGACCCAGGGCCGGACCAACTGGCGGGCTTGGGTTAGCTTGAGCAGCTTTCACTTGCAGCTTGATGTAAGCGGTAATTTTCTTGGCCATGAGGCACTCCAATTACGGGTTCAAACGCCAATCAAGGCTCCCCGGTTACTTGCACGTTTATCCCAGTGACGAAAAAACCCCACAGCCTACGGCTACGGGGTATGGGATTCTCGCTCAGTTAGACCTTTTCGACCTGACTGAACTCCAGCTCCACAGGAGTAGAGCGACCGAAAATGAGCACTGCAACTTGAATGCGGCTCTTCTCGTAGTTAACTTCTTCGACCGTGCCATTGAAATCTGCAAATGGACCGTCTGTGACGCGAACCACTTCACCCGGCTCAAAAAGAGTCTTGGGTTTAGGCTTGTCGCTGCCATCAGCCACGCGACGAAGAATCGCGTCAGCTTCTTTATCTGTAATAGGTGCAGGCTTGTCAGCCGTACCACCAATGAAGCCCATGACACGAGGAGTGTCCTTGACCAAGTGCCAAGTACCTTCATTCATGTCCATCTGGACCAGCACATAACCTGGAAAGAATTTACGCTCGCTTTTGCGCTTCTGGCCGTTACGCATTTCCACCACTTCTTCAGTGGGAACCAGAATTTCGCCGAAGCCATCTTCCATGCCAGCCAGCTTCACACGCTCGATCAACGAGCGCATTACATGCTTTTCGTAACCCGAATAAGCATGCACTACGTACCAACGCTTAGCCACGGGACACCCTTAGCCAACAATCAAGGAAACAAGCCAACCGAGCAGGGAATCAAGCCCCCACAACAGCAACGCCATAACCAGAACAACAGCCACAACAATCAACGTGGTCTGAGTGGTTTCTTGGCGAGTCGGCCAAACGACTTTGCGAATTTCAGCACGAGCTTCCTTAGCCAAAACAAAGAAAGCCTTGCCTCTAGCAGTCTGCAAACCAACAAATGCAGCAACCCCAGCCAGCACAAGCAGGACCAGGACGCGATACAAAATAGGTTGAGCTGAGTAGTATTGATTACCGACAACCCCAACCACTACCAGAGCGACCACAACCAGCCACTTGAGCAGATCGAAGCGAGATTCTTGGGCTTCAGCCTTGAGAGTCATCTACGATAATCCTGTGAAAAGAAAGCCAGATACAATCTAGTGAATCTGGCAGGTCAGGAGGGAATCGAACCCCCAACCTACGGTTTTGGAGACCGTCGCTCTGCCAATTGAGCTACTGACCTAAAAGCAAAATCAGGCCGACCAATATGCCAGCCCAACAAGAATTTTTCAACAGCCTTTTGATCCAGCCCTCACACCGCACCCAACAGGGAAAGCGTATATAGCCAATGGCGGATCAACCAATCGCTTCGAAATGACAGCAAAACGATCAGTAAAACAAAGGCAGATATTTTCATATCTGCCTTTATAATGGAGCTCTTGAGCGGATTTGAACCGCTGACCTCACCCTTACCAAGGGTGTGCTCTACCAACTGAGCTACAAGAGCAAACTCTTTGGACATACAGCAAATCTGGAGCGGGTAGCGGGAATCGAACCCGCATCATCAGCTTGGAAGGCTGAGGTTCTACCACTAAACTATACCCGCCTAACTTGCTGCACAGCCTGAAATATGGTGGAGGGAGAAGGATTCGAACCTTCGAAGTCGTAGACGTCAGATTTACAGTCTGATCCCTTTGGCCGCTCGGGAACCCCTCCTGAACGAGGCAGCATTCTCAACTCATGCTACCCTTCTGTCAACCTTTTTCTCAGTAAAAACCTGAGGTTACATGCGTTGACGGTCACTTTGCAGCTTTGGACAAATTATCAAGCACTGCGAAGCGGGCGCCATTCTATGCAAACTACTCTCCGGTTGCAATGCCTTCGCACAACATTATTTTGCTTTTTAGTTCAGGGAAATCTTGAGAGAGCCCGCTCAGGAGACTATCCCCGACGAGTCGACGACTAGCAGGATCTATTTTGACCCAGTACGTACTAACACCACCAAGATGCTGCACATGAAATTGCGTCTGAACATCCAGACTCATGAGTCTTTGCTCAACCGTACGAGCTTCATCCTGCCGAAGGAAGCCACCGAGATACAGGCACTTGTCTTGAGCCTCTCGATCTGACGCTTGATCGCTCTGAGCACCGGATTCACTTAGCAGATGAATATTCTGCTGCTCAGCGCGATGCAGGGACAATGGCAAAACCTCTTTAGCTCTCAGCGGAGCTTCCTGCTGATGCCACACGTAGTAAAAGCCATTCAGCATCAGCAGTAAAAGAAACAACCACCGCATAGAAACCTCAGAGCAAAGGACAGGCTAATGCGAGGCCGACAAACACCAGGTCAGGCACGAGCTTCGCACCGGGCGTAACGTCCTTGACCAGATCCGCATCCCCCCCGGTTACGAAGACAACAAAGTCATCCCCCCAATACTGATGTGCAAGCTCCAGCTGAGATACAGCAAAGCCTCTCAACATCAGGGTACACCCCCGTTCCACAGCTTCTGCGGTCGAGCGCCCCGGAGCGAAGCTGGAATGCGCTTCTTCAGCCGCCGCGTCATCATATCGAATACGACGTGTATGAGTTTTCAGCTGCCCGCGCATCAACGGCATACCGGGACAGATAAATCCCCCAAGATGCTCTCCCTGCGCATCAACGAAGTCCGAGGTTACCGCTGTACCCAAATCAAGCACCAAGCATGACCTCCCGACAGTCGCGTAAGCGCCTACCAGCGCCAACCATCGATCAAGGCCGAGGCGCTCATAGGCCTCATAACCATTCCTCACACCCGCCAGCACCCTGGCCGAGCTCGCACATTGAGTCTGAAGGCCAAATGACTCCGTAATCGCAAGAGCCAGCTTCTGTGTCTCCTCCTCATTACGGACACTCACCATGCGACTATGCCGAAGACTCAACCCGGGAATTGAAGCGATAGCATCAACGAGCTTCTCATCAGAGTCGACAACGCCACCCGCCACAACGACTGGTAGCCCTTGCCGGATAACACGCCACTTTATGAAGCTATTCCCACAATCCAGCTCAAGTATCATTACGCAACCTCAAGCTGAGCTCTCCACCACTGAACACTTTTTCGTCGCTCCCAACCTGCAATCGCAACCCGCCCTGTGGATCAATACCCAGAACGACACCCTCGACTGCCTGATTACCCGCAAGCAGACTGACAGCGCTGCCTTGCCACAGGTGATTAGCTTCCCACTCAGACTTGAATACCTCAAAGCCCGAGACCTGATGCACTGATAAATACTCTTCGATATTGCGGGTCAGCTTACCCGCGAGCTCATTACGGCTCGCCATCGATCCGACCTCCAATCTCAAGGAGGTCCACAGCTGGTCAACTTCCTCCGTCGCACGCATATTTACATTAATACCAATGCCAATAATCACGTGACAGACATCTGCAGGATCACCCACCAGTTCCAACAGTATTCCGGCAATCTTGCGACGCCCTACCAGGACATCGTTGGGCCACTTTAAACCCGCACTTTGAACACCCATCTCGCGTAGCGTTCTTAAAACCGCGAGACCAATCAACAGACTCATCCCTTCCAACTGACGCATTCCACCGTCAATACGTAGCGCCAGGCTGTAGTAGATGTTCTCACCAAAAGGACTGACCCACTTGCGCCCTCGACGGCCGCGACCGGCAGTCTGACGCTCCGCCAAGACAATAAACGGTGGCGGGGAATTATCAGCGATCAGCTTTACAGCCGCGGCGTTGGTTGAACCTATTGAATCGTAGATGACAACAGGCCAGGCACCCGCCCTGCCAGCGACAGCAGATATCTCATCAGCATCCAGAAGGGCTATAGGGCTCTCCAGCCTATAGCCACGCCCCTTGACCTTATGAACACCTATATCCAGCTCAGACTCCAGCTGCTGGAGCTGCTTCCACACAGAAGTCCGACTCACTCCGAGAGCCTCACCCAGAGCCTGCCCGGAACGAAATTTCCCATCCTGAAGGAGCTTTAACAACGTCAGCATTTAAAGGTCGCCATTCAATAAGGCTCGCATCATAGCCACGCAAACCGAAGATGCATAGAAACGGCTTATGGTTATTTCGGAACGGAGCGGGCGGCGAGGCGATGGCCAGACAGGAAGCGGCGGCGCAGCCTGGCGATGCTCGTAGAAGCGGCTTTAGCCGCGAGGCGCAGTCATCCAAACAGATAAGCGTCGGGACAGATGACGCTCTCCCGAATAAATTCGGTCCTACCGAGGTTGGCATGGGCATTGGACCGGTAGGAGCGAACTTGTTCGCGAGGGGGGATGTACATCCGCAGTCTGTGTATCGCCTGACAGGCAGTCCTCCCGAATGAATTCGGTCCTACCGAGGTTGGCGCATGAATGCCGGACGGTAGGAGCGAACTTGTTCGCGAGGAGGATGGTACATCCGCAGCCTGTGTATCGCCTGAAATGCAGCCCTCCCGAATGAATTCGGTCCTACCAAGGTTGGCCAGAGCGCGCGCATAACCCGCTAATTTTTTCAGGCACACAAACAAAACCCCTGAACGCGTAAGCGATCAGGGGTTCTGGAATTTAATCTTGACGATGACCTACTCTCACATGGGGAAACCCCACACTACCATCGGCGATACATCGTTTCACTACTGAGTTCGGGATGGGATCAGGTGGTTCCAATGCT
>NZ_FYDU01000016.1:0-191192 GCF_900187575.1 Pseudomonas sp. Irchel 3A5
AGCTTCAGCAGCGTTGAAGAGTTGCAGGCCGAGATGGATGATTACATCAGTTACTACAACCACGACCGCATCAAAATGAGGCTAGGCGGACTGAGCCCTGTGGCGTACAGGACCCAGTCGCGAGCTGTTTAACAAGACCGTCTAACTTTTGGGGGTCAGTTCATCGCCTGCTCTAAGGCAAATCAATCTCCACCAATCGCCCCGCCAAAGCCTTGGCCTGCAGCGCCACATCTGTCACGGCCGTACTCTCCCACCACAGCCCCCGCAATGGTGGGCCCATGGCGAACAGCCGGTCAGACACCCGCCCTTGCGCATCCAGCACCGCTCCGCCTTGGTCGGCGGCGATGCCTAACGCCAGCGGGCCGGGTTGAATCAGTCCCCGTGCCAGCAGTTGTCGAGGCAATGGCCGATCTACGCGTCGCCAGTCGTATTCGATGCCCGTGGAATTGATCAGCGCGTCCCCCACAACCGTTGAAGACTCCACCTGACCACGGCGTCGAATACGGATCTGCAACTGGCCTGTCGGCAAGACCTCAAACCCTTGCAACGACGCTGCGTGAATTGTCGCCCTTCCTTCATCGATCAGTTGCTCAAGCAGTGCAGCACTCAACGGTGGAGAGCGATGGTGATGACTCTCCCACCATGGCCGCACATGCCGCACGAACTGGCGGCGCTGCACATCCGTGGCCTGACTCCATAACCGGCCGATGTTGGCCCGCACGGTATCCAAGGGGGCTTGCCAGTCGACTCCGCTTTCAATCGCTTGCGCGCATTGCTCACGCACTTTACGCAACAACTGCCGAGGACTGCGGAGGGTGTGATCTTCGTCAAGAAAGTTCCCCCAGGCGGGCGGCTGCCGACGCACATGAGGCAGCAACCCATGCCGGGAAAATATATCGATAGGCCCGCAATGCCCTGACTGTTGCAACGACACCACCGCATCGACCATGGTCAGCCCGGAACCAATAATCAGCACCCGCGCCTGCGGATCGAGTTGCCGCATCGCGCTGACGTCCCACGGATCTACCGCCGCAGCATTGAGTCCATTGGACTGCCGTTGCGGGGTACGCGACGCGGCGTACATGCCCGTGGCTAAAACCGCAAATCGCCCGTGCAAAGACTGATCGTCAGCCAGACTCAGCGTCACCCCATGTGCATGGGTCTCAAGGTCGACCACTTCGCCCCGCACATGCTCGACACTTGAGCCGTAAACCGAGCCAACTGATCGAGCATCGGCCAGACGCTGCTGCACGTACAAACCAAAAATACCCCGTGGCGGAAACAGCTCGGCCACCGGCACATCCTGCTCAAAGGACTCGGGCCAGCCACCGTCGGCGATGAATTGCGTCAGCCATTGGGTCAAGTCGTCAGCATTGTCCGGGTCAACGCTCATGCGTGCCGCGTTGCCATTGAGGGTATGGCCCAACTCCGTGGCGCTGTAGGCCTCGCCCCGGCCCAGCTCACTGCGCGTTTCAATGATCGAGACGCGTCGCTTGCCCGGCAAGCGCAGCAATTGCACCGCCAGCATACTGCCGCTCAGGCCGCCGCCAATGATCAAAACGTCAGCCGGGTGTTTGTCGCTGGAACTCATAGATCAGGTTCGCTCTTCTAAAATCTCAACCCGGGGTCGATATCAACAGCACGTACGATGCACAGCCCGTGCCCACGGCCCTGTCCCGCTATTCACGAGCGATCAGCCGCGCGCCGTTATTGAATAAGCTGCTGGTCCAACACAACTGTTGATTCACTGTTTGCCACGCAACAGCTCACAACACGACGTTACGGACGAATCGGACCCGGACCTGCCCGTCGTTGCGATAACTGTGGGCCTGGTTGCTGGCAAACATGAAAAACTCCCCCGGACCGACTGCCTGTGTGCGCTCCACCAGAATGACTGTCAGTTGCCCTTCGACCACGTAAACCTGATCACTCCAGCCATCAGGATCGGCTTCGGACTGATACGCCTCACCTGGCTCCAGACAGAACTCCCACAGTTCGACTTCACGCCTGGCCGTGGCTTTGGCCAAAAGGACAGCGCGACTGCCCGGTATCGATCCGGCCCAGGCCACTTCGTTAATGCGGCTCGGGTCACGATGTTCAGGAGCCTGAATCAGATCGCTGAACGCTACATCCAGTGCTTCGGCCACACGATCAAGCGTCGCAAGGCTGACGTTTTTCTCCCCCGCCTCAATGGCCACCAGCATGCGCCGACTGACCCCGGATTTTTCTGCCAGCGCGGTCTGGCTCATGTCCTGCCCGTTGCGCAGCCGTCGCACGTTTTGACTGACGTGCTGCAAGACCGGGGCGCGTTGCGAATTATCGTTGCTCAATATTTTATTCTCTCGAAATAATTGCGCAGTATACTGCCCAGCTTTCAAACTCAGGTCGATGTGTTACGCAAGCCTGTCAACGCCAGTGAGAAGCATGAAGTCTACCTCTATCACGCCCCGTATCAGCAAAGCTGAAATCGTACTGATCCTGATCACCCTGCTGTGGGGCGGCACATTCCTGATCGTACAACACGCCATGACCGTCAGCGGGCCGATGTTTTTCGTAGGCCTGCGCTTTGCAGCGGCCGCCATCATCGTCGCCTTGTGTTCATTAAGCGTGTTGCGCGGCATCACCTTGATTGAAATAAAAGCCGGGATCGCGATCGGGGCGGCCATCATGCTTGGCTACGGATTACAGACCATCGGTTTGCAGACTATTCCCAGCAGCCAGTCAGCTTTTATTACTGCGCTTTATGTTCCTTTCGTACCGCTGCTGCAATGGCTGGTCCTGGGGCGTCGGCCGGGGTTGATGCCCAGCGTGGGCATCTGCCTGGCCTTCACCGGACTGATTCTGCTGTCGGGGCCCTCGGGAGCAAGTCTGCAATTCAGCGCGGGGGAAATCGCCACCATCATCTGCGCGATTGCAGTGGCTGCTGAAATCATCATGATCAGTGCTTACGGCGGCAAGGTGGATGTGCGCCGGGTCACAGTGGTGCAACTGGGCACCGCCTCGTTGTTGTCATTCCTGATGATCGTCCCGACAGGCGAAGCCCTGCCGGATTTTTCCTGGATGCTGGTCATCAGCGCGGTCGGTCTCGGGGCCATGAGCGCGGTGATTCAAGTGGCCATGAACTGGGCACAGAAAACCGTCTCCCCAACCCGAGCCACGGTGATCTATGCCGGTGAGCCGGTATGGGCCGGCATTTTCGGTCGTCTTGCCGGTGAGCGCCTGCCTGGCGTTGCCTTGCTTGGCGCAGTGCTCATCGTGGCGGCAGTGATCGTCAGTGAAATGAAACGCCGCACTGCATCCACTACGGCATCCACTGAAGAACAAACCGGAACCGACCCGGTGTTTAAAGAAACTGATTAACACGCGAAAAATCCCGCTATAAATAAACAGAACTCAGCTTCTGCCTACAAGGTCTGTAGGATTCTGCGACACCTTGGCGTTTGGTGTTACACAGTCCAGCACGTATGATCCTTGACATTTCCCTGCAGATTAGAAGCCTATGTCTCTGATAGTTCTACTGCTTCTGCCTTTCATTGGCAGCTGTCTGGCGGCATTTTTGCCGCACAACGCGCGTAACGCTGAATCCATTCTCGCCGGCCTTGTGGCCGTTACCGGCGCGATTCAGGTTGCCTTGTGGTACCCGCAAATCGTCGACGGCGGCGTGATCCGCGAGGAATATTTCTGGTTACCCAGTCTGGGGTTGAATTTCGTCCTGCGTATGGACGGCTTCGCCTGGATGTTCTCGATGCTGGTGCTAGGCATCGGCACGCTGGTTTCGTTATACGCCCGCTATTACATGTCCCCGGATGATCCAGTGCCGCGCTTTTTCGCGTTCTTCCTGGCGTTCATGGGTGCCATGCTGGGTCTGGTGATTTCCGGCAACCTGATTCAAATCGTGTTCTTCTGGGAGCTGACCAGCCTTTTCTCGTTTCTGTTGATTGGCTACTGGCACCATCGGGCAGACGCTCGACGCGGTGCTTATATGGCGTTGATGGTCACCGGTGCAGGCGGTCTCGCGCTATTGGTCGGCGTCATGCTGCTCGGTCATGTCGTAGGCAGCTATGATCTGGATCGCGTACTGGCTTCCGGCGAGGCGATCCGCGCCCATGGGTTGTACCCGGTCTTGTTGACCTTGATCCTGATCGGCGCATTGAGCAAAAGTGCGCAGTTCCCATTCCACTTCTGGCTGCCCCACGCAATGGCCGCGCCGACGCCGGTATCGGCTTATCTTCACTCGGCGACCATGGTCAAGGCTGGCGTGTTTTTACTGGCGCGTTTCTGGCCTGCCCTTTCCGGCAGCGAACAATGGTTCTGGATCGTCAGCGGTGCAGGTGCCTGCACCCTGCTCATCGGCGCCTACGCAGCGATTTTCCAGAACGACCTCAAGGGCCTGCTGGCCTATTCGACCATCAGCCATCTGGGTTTGATTACCCTGCTGCTGGGCCTGAACAGTCCACTGGCAGCGGTCGCAGCGGTCTTCCACATTCTTAACCACGCGACCTTCAAGGCCTCGCTGTTTATGGCCGCGGGAATTATCGACCACGAAAGCGGCACGCGGGACATCCGCAAACTGAGCGGACTGGTCACCCTGATTCCCTACACCGCGACGCTGGCCATGGTTGCCAGCGCGTCAATGGCAGGCGTGCCCCTGTTGAACGGCTTCCTGTCCAAGGAAATGTTTTTCGCAGAAACGGTATTCGTCAGTTCCTCCGCATGGGTGGAGATGGCTTTGCCGGTGATTGCCACCATCGCCGGGGCATTCAGTGTTGCTTATTCATTGCGCTTCACCGTCGATGTGTTCTTCGGTCCGAAAGCGACCAATCTGCCACACACACCCCACGAACCTCCACGCTGGATGCGTGCGCCGGTAGAATTTCTGGTAATCGCCTGTGTGATCGTCGGGATCTTCCCCTCGCAATCCGTGGCGCCGTTGCTGGCTGCTGCAGCACAACCGGTCGTAGGCGGCACACTCCCTGAGTACAGCCTGGCTATCTGGCATGGCTGGAACGCCCCGATGATCATGAGCCTGATTGCCATGGCTGGCGGCGTGCTGCTCTATCTGTTGCTGCGCAATTCGTTCAAACAGAACCGTTTCACCGGCCCGCCGCTGGTACAGCGCATGAACGGCAAGCGTTTCTTCGAACGCTCGCTGGTGATCATGACCCGATGGGCACGCCGCTTCGAAAGCCGCACCAGCACCCGTCGCCTGCAACCTCAGCTATTTCTGGTGGTGCTGGCTGCACTGATCGGCGGTTTCATCCCGATGTACTTCAGTGGCTTGACCTGGGGCGACCGTCCGAAGATTCCGGGTTCGGGCGTCTTCGTCACGTTGTGGCTGATCGCAATCGCCTGCGCACTGGGCGCGGCCTGGCAAGGCAAGTACCACCGTCTGGCCGCTGTGATTATGGTCAGTGTCTGCGGGTTGATGACCTGCGTGACGTTCGTCTGGTTCTCGGCACCTGATCTGGCCCTGACTCAACTGGTGGTGGAAGTGGTCACCTCGGTATTGATCCTGCTGGGACTGCGCTGGCTGCCGCGACGCAACGAAAACGTGGCGCCTTCGGTCAGCAGCCGGGTGCGCGCACGAAACCGTCGGGTTCGCGACTTCATTCTGTCGGCCCTGGTCGGCGCTGGCATGGCGTTGCTGTCCTACGCGATGCTGACACGTGCGACGCCTAACACAATCTCCTCGTTCTACCTCAGCCGTGCCATTCCCGAAGGCGGTGGCAGCAACGTGGTGAACGTGATGCTGGTGGATTTCCGCGGTTTCGACACCTTTGGCGAAATCACCGTGCTGGCGGCTGTGGCCTTGACTGTGTTTGCCCTGCTGCGCCGTTTCCGTCCCCCCAAGGAAAGTATTCCGTTACCCGCCCAGCAACGTTTGCTGGCTCCGGATGTGGTAACAGACCTGGTCAACCCGCGCAGCGCCAGTGATACCGCGCTGGGCTTCATGATGGTTCCGGCGGTACTGGTGCGCCTGTTGCTGCCGATTGCTGTAGTGATTTCGATGTACCTGTTCATGCGTGGGCACAACCAGCCGGGGGGTGGTTTTGTCGCCGGACTGGTGATGTCCGTGGCCTTCATTCTGCAATACATGGTCGCTGGCACGCAGTGGGTCGAGGCTCAGATGAGCCTGCGGCCATTGCGCTGGATGGGCACGGGCTTGTTGTTTGCGATTGGCACAGGTCTGGGTTCGATGTTCCTGGGCTATCCATTCATGACCACTCACACCGCGCATCTGGATTTGCCGTTACTGGGCGATATCCACGTCGCGAGCGCGCTGTTTTTTGATGTAGGGGTCTATGCAGTTGTTGTGGGATCGACACTGCTGATTCTCACGGCGCTGGCACACCAATCGGTGCGTAGCCACCGCCCTACTTCGCTGCCTAAACCGGTACCGAACCCCATCGCCGACATCGTCGCCGCACAACAAGGAGCCTCCTGATGGAAGAAGTTATCGCGATCGCCATTGGCGTACTGGCGGCCTCGGGCGTCTGGTTGATCCTGCGTCCGCGGACTTTCCAGGTGGTCATGGGCCTTTGCCTGCTGTCCTACGGCGTCAACCTGTTTATCTTCAGCATGGGCAGCCTGTTTATCGGCCGTGAGCCGATCATCAAGGACGGCGTTCCTCAAGACCTGCTGAATTACACGGACCCGCTGCCGCAAGCACTGGTGCTGACCGCCATCGTGATCAGCTTTGCCATGACCGCGCTGTTTCTCGTGCTATTGCTGGCGTCCAGAGGGTTGACCGGCACTGACCACGTTGACGGCCGGGAGCCCAAAGAATGACGTTGATGAATCAACTGATTGTTGCACCGATCCTGCTGCCATTGCTGACTGCCGCGATCATGCTCTGGCTCGGCGAGAAACATCGCCCGCTCAAAGCGCGGATCAATCTGTTTTCGAGCATCCTCGGCCTGGCCATATCTGTAACCTTGTTCATGTGGGTACAGAAAACCGGCACCACGGGCTCGATCGGCGTGTACCTGCCCGGCAACTGGGAAGTGCCGTTTGGTATTGTGCTGGTGGTTGATCACCTGTCGGCAATGATGCTGGTGCTGACCGGCATCGTCGGGGTGTGCGCTCTGCTTTTCGCCCTGGCTCGCTGGGACCGCGCAGGTTCGAGCTTCCACGCCCTGTTTCAGATTCAACTGATGGGCCTGTATGGGGCATTCCTGACCGCTGATCTGTTCAACCTGTTCGTGTTTTTTGAAGTGATGCTCGCTGCGTCCTACGGCTTGATGCTGCATGGCTCTGGCCGCGCTCGTGTTTCGGCGGGCTTGCATTACATCGCGATCAATCTGCTGGCTTCTTCGCTGTTCCTGATTGGCGCAGCCTTGATCTATGGCGTGACCGGCACACTGAACATGGCTGACCTGGCCATCAAGATTCCGCAAGTGCCTGAGGCCGATCTGGGTCTGCTGCACGCCGGCGCTGCGATTCTTGCGGTGGCGTTCCTGACCAAGGCTGGCATGTGGCCGCTGAATTTCTGGTTGGTGCCCGCCTATTCTGCCGCCAGCGCGCCGGTGGCAGCCATTTTCGCGATCATGACCAAGGTAGGTATTTACACTCTGTTGCGGCTCTGGACCTTGTTGTTTTCAGTGCAGGCTGGTCCGTCGGCATTTTTCGGCGGCGACTGGCTGATCTACGGCGGTATGGCGACGATCCTTACCGCAGCGGTGGCGATCATCGCGGCACAACGCCTGGAGCGGATGGCAGCACTGAGCATTCTCGTTTCGGCAGGCATCCTGTTGTCCGCTATCGGTTTCGCCCAGCCAAGCCTGACGGCGGGCGCGCTGTTTTATATGGTCAGCTCGACCCTGGCACTCAGCGCGATGTTTCTGATCGCAGAACTCATCGAACGCTCGCGCTCAGCCAATGAGTTACCCCTGGAAGACGATGCCGACCAGTTACCGCGGACAGTGGAGTCCTTGAACCCTCCGCCAGGCACCAACCTTGATGACCAGCAGAAAGCCGTGGTCGGTCAGGTAATTCCCATGACCGTGGCATTCATCGGTTTGAGTTTCATCGCATGCGCCTTGCTGATCATTGGCATGCCGCCGCTGTCGGGATTCATCGGCAAACTGACGCTGCTCAGTGCGCTGCTTAATCCACTGGGACTGGATGTGGCGCAGGACGAAACGATTTCGACCCAGGGCTGGTTGTTGGTGGGTTTGCTGATTTTCTCTGGCCTCGCTTCGCTGCTGGCCTTCTCGCGGGTCGGCATCCAGCGCTTCTGGACCCCACAGGAGCGCCCTTCGCCACTGCTGCGTCGCTATGAATGCGTGCCAATCGTGATCCTGCTGGGCTTGTGCATCACGCTGACGTTCCAGGCTGAACCGCTGCAGCGCTACACCCGTGACACGGCTGCGGCGCTGCACGAGCCTAAACAGTACATCCAATCGGTAATGGCCACCCGGCCACTGCCTGGGCCGGTCAGTGACACAGCAGTATCGGCGGTGCAACCATGAAGCGTTATTTCCCTGCTCCGTGGTTCTCTCTGGCACTGGCCGTGCTGTGGCTGGTGTTGAATCTGTCGGTCAGTCCCGGCAACCTGATTCTCGCTGCTGTGCTGGGCTTCCTGGCTCCCCTGCTGATGTCTCCACTGCGCCCGTTGCCTGTGAGCATCAAGCGCCCGGGCGTTATCTTCAAACTGTTTTTTCTGGTGGGTCGCGATGTCATTACTTCCAACCTGGAAGTCGGCTGGAGAGTCTGGAATGCAAAGCGACGCCCGCCGCGCTCGGCGTTTGTAAAAGTCCCGCTGGACCTGCACAACGCCAATGGTCTGGCAGCCCTGGCCATGATTACCACGGTCGTTCCGGGAACAGTCTGGTCCGAACTTGCACTGGATCGCAGCGTGCTGCTCATGCATGTTTTCGACCTGGAAGATGAGGCGCAGTTTATCGAGCACTTCAAAACCACCTATGAGCGCCCGCTGATGGAGATTTTCCAATGAGTGCCTTGCTCGGCAATGCCATTCTGGTCAGCTTGTTCATCTTCGCGCTGGCCATGGTCCTCACCCTGATTCGCCTGTTCAAGGGCCCTTCGGCTCAGGATCGGGTACTGGCTCTGGACTACCTGTACATCATCGCCATGCTGATGATGCTGGTACTGGGCATTCGTTATGCCAGCGATACTTATTTCGAGGCGGCGTTGTTGATTGCGCTGTTTGGCTTTGTCGGCTCTTTTGCCCTGGCCAAATTCCTGCTGCGTGGAGAGGTGATCGAATGAATTCGACAGTGGTCCTGCCCTTCTGGGTCGAAATCCTCACCGCCGTTCTGCTGGTCGCCAGCAGTCTGTTCGCCCTGACCGGCGCTCTGGGCTTGCTGAGACTGAAGGACTTTTTTCAACGCATGCATCCGCCTGCGCTGGCCTCGACACTGGGTGCCTGGTGCGTTGCGCTGGCTTCGATTGTGTACTTCTCGGCGCTCAAGTCAGAACCGGTCATCCACGCATGGCTGATTCCGGTGCTGCTGGCTATCACCGTCCCGGTGACTACCCTGCTGCTGGCCCGCACCGGGCTGTTTCGCAAGCGCATGGCCGGCGACGATGTGCCGCCAGAGGTCAGCAGTCAGCAAGGTGACTCCAGCGGCAGCTGAGTGGCTGCCGGCCGGGCTTACTCGCTGGCCTTGAAGGTCAGCTCGCCTTTGCGCCACTTTGCGGCTTTGGTGGTCGCAGTCTTAAGGGTTTTGGTCAGCCCGCCCTGCAACTGTTCATGGGCTGCAAAGACCATCAAGATGCTCTGACCTTCCTTGAACACGATGCCGTGACCTTCAGGAATATCTACATAGGCATATTCGCCCAGACCATAGACCGTCAGTTTGATTTCACGAAATTTGATTTCAAACTTCCCGCCTTCACGGCTGGGCAATACGGCTGCACGGAAATGATCGCCGACCTTCAGCTCAAGCCGCGGCTTGTCGTCGACTACCAGTGCCGTTTCAGTATCGATTTCAGCAATGTAAATGCCTTCAGCTGACTGCTCGCAGACATAAACAAAACGGGACTGGAACTGTTTTACCAACTTCGCCCGCAGATCACCAAGCACGAACAGCGCGTGTGTCTCCAGATTACTTACTGCCAAAGTTAAAACCCCCAACTTGAAAATGATCCCGCCCGAAGACAATCGGGCGGTCAGAAAAAGCTACCGCTACCTTGTTGTAGCGCATCAGACGGGCAGTTCCCTTGCGCTCTCTTGAGCAATTGCAGACACATGGCGCCGCCAACCCAGGCTCGGGGTGCTTGTGCAGAGAACATCGACGATACCGAAAGCGCAATGAGCGCTGGCATTCGGGTGATTCTACCGGGTGAAGACGCCTGCCGCCTATATCCGTTTTGTGCATATCGACAGATGCAGTCAATTCAGACAACAAGAACAGCATCGTGCACAGCCCTTCAGGGCACATTCCTACTCTAATCTTCATGCGGGACGACAGAGCATTCTTCATTGTCGCGACTAAAGGCGGCCAGCGACCATCAACAACTGCCATACTCGCCTACATCAAGAATGCTGTCCTGCGCACGCAAGCTCAGGTCGAAAGCAACTCGTCATCCAGGGGAAGGTAATCAGTGACTGAATTTGATATTGGCGAATTTTTTATCTGGGGTGAATCCAGAGAAGTAGAAGGTGAGTTTCAGGCTGTCATCGTCATGCGCGCCAAGCAATCCGTGAACACCATTTCCTATCACCAGGTGGAAAAAGACCGCTGGTTCAAAACCGCGGAGCTGGCAGCCACTGCGGCCCAGCAGTCAGCCAGGGAGCTGAAAGAGGCAGTCGATGCAGGAGCACTGAACGCCTGACGCTATTTGCTTCGAACTCTTGGGTCATGGATGTGCTCAGATACTTTACGCAGCTTCAAGCGTGCAACCGACAGATCGGGTCAAGCCCGCCGAGGAGATGATATGGATTTGGAAACACCGACCCTGGCCACCTTGTTTGAACAACTGGGACTGGATTCAGATCAAGAGAGCATCGACGCATTTGTCGATGAACATGGCCCGCTGCCTGATGACGTCAAGGTATCCGAGGCGGAGTTCTGGACACCTCAGCAAGGCAAATACCTCAAAGAGACATTGCTGCTTGACGACGACTGGGCTCCGGTAGTTGACGAGTTGAATGCGCTGCTCCACGCAGCCAAATAAGCTCTTGCCTGAACGATGGCTCCGCTTTACCGGAGCCATTGTTTTTGATGCTATACGACCTGCACAGGGACTAATCTCGTCCCTCCTGATTCGGCCAACGAACCCGCCCCCCACTTTGCGGTGCATGCACGAACAGCGCATCGTTGAATTTGTGACGGCTGTGGATCAATGCATCCCAGTGCGCAGATCGATGTATGTAACGATGACGCAGCATTTGTTCCTCCTCCGCATCAAGTGAGTAAGCCGCGCCTCGCGCGTGGGCAATAAGCTTGCGCGCGATACCTTGCAGTTCAGGCAGGATCAGAAATTCCTGTGAACCAGGGATGGGATTGAAGGGTACGCCTTCATCACACGCAAGCGCATGCATGACCCGCAGGTAGACTCTGGACAGGTGCCCGAACACCTGACGCTGCAAGCAAACTGCTGCCATCACCGCTTTACCGCCTCCTTTGTTGTAGGGGCTCTTGGTCGGGCGCTCCTTGCAGGTGATCGACAGTGAAGCCTCAGGATCGCGTGGATCAATCAGTGCAGCTCGATCCATGCCCTTCATTTCCGCGAGGGACTGTTGCCAGGCCTGGGTCGACTCCTTCGGCGTGTCGCTTTCCACAAAACTCCAGATCGGGCGGGTCAACAGCACTTTCTCGGTCATTTGCGGATGGTAACCACCGCCAATATCCGAATGCGCGCCAGGCAGCACAATCTCCATTGGCCAATGTGGCAGGACACTGTTAAGCGCAAAGTTGCGGCGCTCTTCATCGCGGGCGACAAGATGCAACACTTTATCGGCGCACCCGGGGGGCAAGTAGAGATTCACTTTGTCGTTATGGGAATCCCCAAGACTGCCCATGTCCCGAATACTGCCGACTGCCGCAACAGTATCAAACAGACCGATCACTTTCACTTTGACGCTGTTGTTATGCCAGGAAAAGCCAGGACTCAGTGGTACACGACGTCGATTGAGCATCGGTTCCAGCATCCCTTTATCTTGCTTGAGCACCTCATTGACAAAATGCCTGGCTGCGGCAGCACCACGACTGAAACCAAAGACATCCAGTTCCAGAGTGTTGATAAAGCAACCAGGGTTGTGCTGAGAAAACGCCGTCAAGAGCGCGCCGAGCTTGTCGACAGCCCTTGAGACTTTGGCAATGACACCGGTTCGACCACGGCCAAAGCTTTGTCCAGGCCAGACCGAGTCACGGCCACCCGATATGGTGCCTATCCCGCTGACATAAATCGGCCAACAGACTTTGAGGCCATCCCCCTGATTAGTGGCCACGGGTCGATTGCAATAGAGACCTGCCAGCTTGGCGATATTACTGAAATCATTGCTGTAGCTGCTGTTCGGATCGCCATGCCGTCCACCACATTCAGCAATATGTTTATTCCCGCTGACCTCTGCCATTGCTCGGCAATCAGCTCCAACCTGACTATTGCTTCGATTATTGCCTGTGCCGTCGAAAAACACCCCAACGCGTACAGTTACTCCCAATGTTGCAGCACCTGACGCGCCCTGTGCAGTCAATACAATCCTTGTATTTTTCATCACATATCCGCCTATTAGCGCAGCTGATAATCAAGCTGCGTTTAAATCAATTAAATAACCTTGATATAAGCAGCTTGCTCAGTAATAGGCTTTCGTCAACTCAGGCACAACACTTTCAGAAAACTCCTACAGCCCTGAAAGATAGAAAACAACAAAGTCTTACAATAATAACGATTTCGGACCTAAGACCCTTTTGTTAAAAGCGTGATTTCCAATCGTCTATTTGAAAAACGCTGCAAATCAGCTTTGCGGCTTATAGCCCAGGCGCAGACCGCCCCAATGGCGCCCTTTGACCATGATGGGCACTGACAAGTCATGCATCAGTTCACCCGTGTCGCGGGTATAGGTCTGTAACAATACCGCTTGCTGGTGACTGCCACAGCGGATACCCGTGCGATCATCAAACTTGCGCTTGCTGCGACTTTTCACTGTATCCACAGCCACATCTCCCGTCAGCGGTTGACTGAACGCTTTGTTATGGGTGGGCACATAACCCTGGGGCGTGCAGGCAATGACGAAGACCAGGCCATCATGACGCGACAGAATAGGCTCCTGGATCGCAGGCAGGACGTCATCGGTGTAACGGTCAAAACGGGTCTGAAACTTGGCGGGCCGGGTATTGGCGACTGGCTGATAGCTACGGTCGAACAAGTCATTCATCGTGATTCGGTTTGCGTCGACATCCGCTTCGAATTTTGCCGCAATCTGACTCGCGCCCTCACGGGCCAGGTCATAGACACGCTGGTGGTAGTCGTCCAGTCCGACCTCCGCCAGGCGCTCACTGATCGTTTCAGCCTGGCCTTCCATCTGTACCGCAGCGTCAGCCAGTTTGCGCGTCTGTTCGTCGCTGATCGCCAGATCGCTGCGCATCTGCTGTACCGCAACAAACAAGCTGGAAAGTTGCTCCTGATTGGTCTCGGCACCCTGAGCAATTTCGCCTATTTGAGATTCAACCCCGGCCGCCAGCCGGGCAATGGTCTCAAGGTGCTGGCCGGTAAGCTCGACCTGGTCGACTCCACTGTCCAGATCGGACGACAACTGACGAATCTGCTCAACCACTTGCACAGTGCGCTGCTGAATATCGGCGACCATCTGCCCGACCTCTCCCGTTGCACTGGCGGTACGTCCTGCCAGGCCGCGGACCTCATCGGCGACCACGGCGAAACCGCGGCCATGCTCACCCGCCCTCGCCGCCTCGATGGCTGCGTTCAGGGCCAATAAATTGGTTTGACTGGCGATGGATTGAATCACCAGCGTCACGCGCTGGATTTCCTCGCTGCGCTGGCTTAGCGCTTCGATCAACTGGCGACTGCTGACTGCACGCTCGCTGAGTGAGTGCATACGGGTGATGGACTCGCCCAGCACACCTCGCCCAGCGTCGCTGCTCTGCCGCATCTCTATGGAAGCGTCGAGCGCCAGCTGACTGAGCTGAGCGGTCTGTTGCTCGGTCGCGATCATGACATCGGCGCTGGAGACAATCTTCTCCGCAGCACTGAGCTGCGACTGCAGCCTGCTGGCCAGTTGTTTCACGGAAAATGCCACACCCGCAGCTGATAAAGCGTTACGGCTGGTAGAACGCGACAAGTCGCGGGTCAGACGATTGATTT
Source organism: Pseudomonas sp. Irchel 3A5 (assembly GCF_900187575.1). Taxonomy (NCBI): domain Bacteria; kingdom Pseudomonadati; phylum Pseudomonadota; class Gammaproteobacteria; order Pseudomonadales; family Pseudomonadaceae; genus Pseudomonas; species Pseudomonas sp. Irchel 3A5. The sequence goes on from NZ_FYDU01000016.1 coordinate 14,293, forward strand.
CGGCGCGTCCGTCCTGCGCTTTCGCAGGCTGGGACCTGTCGGAAAACAAGCGCGGCAACCAGATAAGCAAAAGCGCCAGTGGCAACGCAAGATAGGTCGACACCTCTACAAGCCCCATGGCGATGAACAGGCACCCCAGGGCGAGACTTTGTAATGCAGGTATCAACCACGCACGCAGCGTGTTGCCAGATGCGTTCCCGGGCGGTTGCTCAGGCGTTGAATTGACCACAGTTCCGTTTGCGACCATTTGCGTTACCCCATCATGCTTATCTTTATTGTGTCTGCATTAGACGCCAGATAAAGGCTTTTCGCCATGAATCAATAAGGCATTCTGCGGCCTAACGGATAAGCGACAACGTTGCGTTGAAGAGCAGTTACTGAAAAAAGGGTGATTGCGCGTGGGCGATCAGAAGAACGAGGGATATCACAGGAGGGAATGAAACCGAGATGGGCAACTCACGTCGCCGAACAAACAGGCGGCGGGACCATAAGGCCCCACCGCCCTGCGTGATCAGGCTTGACGCTGATGCTTGTCGATCTGCTCGTGACGCTCTTGCGCCTCGATGCAATATTTGGTGGTCGGACTGATCAACAGGCGCTTGAGCCCAATCGGCTCGCCGCTGTCGTCACACCAGCCAAAGCTGTCATCGGCAATGCGTGACAACGCCATTTCCAATTGTGGAAGCATGCGCTGATCGCGATCGATCACATTGACCAGCCAGTGACGCTCTTCTTCAACTGAAGCAGCATCGGCAGGATCAGCAGGTGTATCCAGGCTCTCGATAGCAATGCGGCTCTGCTCGATGCGCTCGTGGATTTCAACCTTCATACCCTGCAACAGCTCGACGAAGAAAGCATGCTGTTCGGCATTCATGTAGTCATCGGCCGGCATGGCCAGCAACTTTTCCTTTGTCATTGATTTCTCTATAAAAAAAACGTGCATTAAGGCGAATTAAGGAGCGGCTCTGCGTTGCCGTAAAAGCGCCATAGTCTCCAAGCGCCACCTGGCACTCAATTTACGAGGGGCGGCAGTCTAAGGCCGCCTTGGGCAGTCGGCAACTCATTTGCTAAACAAGCGCCAATTAGCCGACAAATAAACGTCAGCCATCGCCGCGCATCATTAAATCCGGCACAGCAAAAAGGGCCCGGATTGGCCCTTTAGCAGCGATTCGACAGCGTCTTGGCCAGCTCGTGCGAACAGAGTTGTGCTAAATGACGCCCACTTCCTTGATGATTCCCCCGAATATAAGCGCCAATGGCCATCAAGGTAAAGCCATTCGCCATTAGGTAGGGGTATGCCTGAGGCCTATAAAGCGACGACTCGCCCTTCCAGTGCACTCAATCGCGCTGCATCGAGCACCTTTGCTGACGCGACCGCGTCATGCGGGTTGACCGGATTAAGTCCCTCACCTGCCAGCGCAGCCTGTAGCTGTTGATAAAACGCCAGCCAGCAGCCCTGCTCAGTGGGCACACGCTCACGCAGCTCACCTTGCACAAACCAGCCCCATCGCTGCTGATCTTCAACACCCCAGCGCGCGCCTTCCGACTTTGGCGTCAGCCCCGCCAGAGCAGCTTCTTCCTGACAGTCCAGGCCCTCGACGGTGTAACAGCCTCCGTTTCCGCTGACCCGGAATCGCGGGCCGGGCGCGTTTTGCAGACAACTGCCCCACAAATGCGAGACCACGCCGCTCGGATGGGTCAGGGAGACAAAAAACTGATGATCGAAAGGCTGATCAGGAGCCGAGAAATCCAGCTCTGCATAAACCCTCGCCACCGGCCCGAACAGCACCAGCGCTTGATCCACCAGATGACTGCCCAGATCGCGCAACATGCCACCACCTGCGGCCTTGCCTACCGATTTAGGCGAATAGCGCTCAACCCGGGATTCAAAGCGGGTGATTTCACCCAGCCTCCCCTCGTCGATCAATTTGCGCACCGTCAGAAAGTCTGAATCCCAGCGCCGGTTCTGGTAAACGCTGAGCATCACCCCTTTATGTTCAGCCAATTCCACCAACGCCTGAGCCTGCGCCGCATCGGCGGCAAAGGGCTTGTCGCTGACCACCGCAATTCCTGACTCAATCGCCTCACGGATCAAGTCGGGTCTGGAAGCCATGGGTGTAGAGATCGCAACCGCATCCACACCAGCAGCGACCAGGTCGGCCAGGCTATCAAACGCCTGGGCTTCAGGATGATCCTGAGCGAGCTCGGCTCGACGTTCTGCAGATCGAGTAACGACGCCAACAAAGGTCGCCTCTCGCAGACTGACGATCAACGGCGCGTGAAAATAGCGTCCACCCTTGCCATAGCCGACTAAGCCAATACGCATGAAATTCTCCTTCTGATACAGAAAAACCACCTTAAACGAATAAGCACCATGGTCAACCCAGGAAAATACCTATACAAAAATCGTCACGCGTACAATTATTTGTACAAAGAGGCTCATTGCCATCTATGATGGTATCGATGCCAACGGATGTGCATGAGGGCGGCCGCAACCCTCTCGACCAGGGAACAGGATCATGCGATTTGTCCTTAGCGAGCCTGCCGATCATGCTATTCAACTCTGCAAAAAAAGAATTGTCAGTTCTCCAGCAAATCATTGACCACCAGGCGAGCCTGCTCAAGGCCATCGACCGCTCAATGGCCGTCATTGAATTCGATACCCGTGGCGTGGTGCTGAGCGCCAATGACAACTTTGTGAAGACAATGCGCTGTCGAGCCGAAGATATCATCGGCAAAGAACACAAACGGTTTTGTACACCCGCCTACGCCCGCAGCGCTGAATACCACCAGCTGTGGTCGCGCCTGCGCGCCGGTGAGTTCGTCTCGGGCACGTTCCTGCGGATGACCGGTGACGAGCAACAGGTCTGGCTGGAGGCCAGCTACAACCCGATCAAGGACGAATCGGGCAATGTGATCAAAATCGTCAAGTACGCAATGGATGTCACCGCGAAGGTCGAGGCGGACAGTGAAGCAAGAAGTAAACTGGCGGCCCTGGACCGAGCCATGGGCGTAATCGAATTCGACCTCAATGGCCAGATTCTGCGTGCCAACGACAACCTGACGCGACTGCTTGGTTATCGGGAAGCCGATCTGATCGGTAAAAATCACCGCATTCTGTGCCCGCCAGAACTGACCAGCAGTGACGAATACCGTGACTTCTGGCAGCAATTGAATCGGGGCGAATTTTTCAGCGGGCAGTTCAAAAGGATCGGTCGCAACGGCAACGCTTTATGGCTGGAGGCCAGCTATAACCCCGTATATGACGCCAATGGCAAATTGTTCAAAGTAGTCAAATTTGCTGCAGACATCACCTCACGCGTTGAACAGCACGAACGTGACGCCAGCAGCGCCGCACAGGCGTATCACATCTCGGTCGAAACACAGACAGTCGCCGAACAAGGCACTTTGGTGATTCATCAGGCTGCCGATGAAATGCGCCAGATATCGTCGAGCATCGAGGCCTCCTCGCGCATCATTTCCCAACTGGGAGAGCGCTCGGAGCAGATTACAACCATCGTCAACACCATTCGCAGTATCGCCGAGCAAACCAACCTTCTGGCTCTCAATGCTGCCATTGAGGCTGCACGGGCAGGCGATCAGGGGCGCGGCTTCGCGGTCGTGGCAGACGAAGTCAGGCAACTGGCCGGACGTACCAGCCGCTCCACCGCCGAGATATCCGAAATGATCGGCATGATTCAAACCGAAACCCAGCAGGCGATTACCAGCATGAGTCACACCCGGACCAACGCTATCAAAGGCGTAGACCTGGCAGATCAGGCCGGCTCGGTCATTGTCCGGATCAGTGAAGGCACCAGTAATGCTGTGGATGCGGTGAGAGCGTTTGCGCAAGATGCGAGGCGTTGATCTCGACTCTCGCATTCGCCGGAGATCTGTAGGAGCTGCCGCAGGCTGCGATAGCGTTATATGCAAGTGAGTACATGGCAGCCTTCGGCAGTTCCTACAGCCAATCGTTTGCTGCAAGACCGCGCGGTGCCATGGTCATCACGGCGGCCCCAACAGGAAAACTTCCACCGAAAGACGAATAAAAAAAGGCCGCTCAATGAGCGGCCTTCTTTATTGGCGCACGATCAAACCATCAGAAGCGTTCGATCTTGGCCTTGCTTTCCAGCTGTGCACGGTAAGCAGCGAAATCCTGCTGGCCGGCACGCGACGCCAGGAAGCGACGGTACTGGGACTTCTCTTCATCTGTTGCTGGCGTAGCCTCGTTGACGCCATTGAGGCGCACGATCACGAAACTGCCATCGGCCAGCGAAAGGCTGGTGAATTCCGGTTTGTCCTTGCCTTCAGGCTTGGGCATGCGGAACAACGCTTGCAGCACGGCAGGATCGACACCTTCCTGACCGCGAGTAACCGCTTCCATCACCTTCCAGCTCTGACCATCCTGCTTGGCAGCCAGCGGAGTCTTGCCGTCGCGCAGACCCGCCAAAAGCGCTTCGCCTTTGGACTTGACTGCTCCGGCAGCGTGATCCTTGACCAGCTTGGCACGAATCGCAGTGGCTACAGCTTCCAGAGGCAGCTGTTCAGGCATGCGATGTTCCTTGGAGCGGACCACCAGAATGGTTTCAGGATCCAGTTCCAGTGCGTTGCTGTTGGAGCCCTCTTCCAGCACTTCGGGGCTGAAAGCTGCCTGAATGACCGCACGGTTGGCCGTCAGGCCTTCACCACCTTCACGACCGAATGGTGCAGTCGTTTGCACTTTCAGACCCAGCTCCTGAGCTGGCTGAGCCAGATCGGATGCTTCGAACGCCGAATCTTCGAGTTGCTTGGCAGCCTCGACGAAACGTTGCTCGACTTGCTGCGACTTCAGATCGTTGGTCAGTTTTTCCTTCAGGCTGGCAAAGCTCGGCACTGAAGGCGCTTCAACGCCCAACAGCTTGATCAGGTGCCAACCGAAATCACTGCGCACCGGTGCCGACACCTGATCCTTGTTCAGCGCATACAGCGCCTCTTCAAAGGCTGGATCGTAAACACCCTTGCCTGCATAGCCCAGATCCCCCCCCTTGGATGCCGAACCCGGATCCTGAGAGAACTCTTTGGCCAGCGCTGCAAAATCTTCGCCCTTGGCCAGACGCTGTTGAATTTCTTCAATCTTCGCCTTGGCCTGCTCGTCAGTCATCTTGTCGTTCACATCGATGAGGATGTGCGCGCCACGACGCTGCTCGGCGAGATTGGCAATTTCTTTCTGATAGGCCGCCTGCAAATCTTCGTCCTTGACCTTCACCTTGTCGAAGAAGTCAGACTTCTTCAGCTCGACGTAATCAAGCACCACTTGCTCGGGGCTCATGAACTCTTTGGCGTGTTCGTCGTAGTGAGCCTTGACTTCGTCGTCGGTCACTTTGACAGCCGAAGCATCGGCCTTCAGGGTCAGCGAAGCGAAATCGCGCGTCTGTTTTTCCAGACGGGCAAAAGCATCAACCTGAGCGTCGGTGACAAACGCGCTACCGGCGACACCGGCACGAACCTGACCGATCAGCATTTCCTGAGCCAGCATCTGGCGGAACTGCATCCGGGTGAAGCCCAACTGGCGGATCACCTGGTCGAAACGATCAGCGCTGAACTTGCCGTCTACCTGAAATTCAGGTGTCTGCAAAATCTGCTGATCCAGCGCAGCTTCCGAGAAGGAGAACTTCGCGTTGTCCGCACCCTGAAGCAACAGCTTGCGATCAACCAGCCCCTTCAGCGCCGAGTCATGAAGCATTTTTTCATCCAGCAGAGCAGGATCGAAATCCTTGCCCAACTGCTGCACCAGCTGACGCCGTTGCATATCGATCGCCTGGCTCAGCTCGGTCTTGGTGATTTCGTCACCGTTGACCTTGGCAGCATCCTGAGCGGTACTGGTTGCGGTAAAAATCGCATCGAATCCAGTCAACGCCATCAATGCGATGATGATTCCGATAATGGTCTTGGCAATCCAGCCTTGTGAATTGTCCCTGATGTTCTGCAGCATGCGTCCCCCAAAACGGTTGTACTGACTAACCAACCGCGGAGCGTGGGTAGAAAGCGGATAGAAGAAAGGCGCATCCGAGGATGCGCCTTCTCGTAACTGGCGAAGCGGACGGGGCTGAAACCCACGACCCGGGTGTGTCAGGCTGGATTCAGACCAGCCGCACTACCGCTTCGCTGCCGATACAGAGTGAATCTGATCGGTTGGGCAAAGGCTTTGAGAACTTAGTTGACAGCTTCTTTCAGTGCTTTACCGGCTTTGAAACCTGGTTTTTTGGCAGCAGCGATTTCCAGCGTCTTACCCGTCTGAGGGTTGCGACCGATGCGTGCTGGACGATCAGTAACGGAGAAGGTACCGAAACCAACCAGTACAACGGAGTCGCCAGCCTTGAGAGCGCCAGTGACGGATTCGATTACTGCGTCCAGCGCACGGCCAGCAGCAGCTTTCGGGATATCAGCGGATGCGGCGATAGCATCAATCAGTTCCGACTTGTTCACTCTAAGTCCCCTTATCTCTATTTTGAGTATGTTTCTAAGTTTTTTTGGTGTAGCAAAAACGAGCGCTGAATGGCCTACAGGCGCTTAGAAGAGCCGCTTTATAACAAGGGCTCCAAAAAGCTGTCAAGAAAGGCCGTCCAGACTAATGCGTGCTAATTCTTTCCTTAGAGTCAGACTCGCGCTTTTCATCCTTCGCAACCATCTCGGGAGCGACATCCGGCAAGGGCTCCGGCGCGTATTGCAGCGCAATTTGCAGGACTTCGTCAATCCATTTAACCGGCTTGATCTGCAAGTCCTGCTTGATGTTGTCCGGAATCTCTTTCAGATCGCGCACGTTTTCCTCTGGAATGATCACCGTTTTGATACCGCCACGGTGTGCAGCCAAGAGTTTTTCCTTGAGGCCGCCGATCGCCAGAACCTGCCCGCGAAGGGTAATTTCACCCGTCATTGCCACGTCAGCGCGCACAGGAATCTGTGTCAATGCAGAAACCAGGGCCGTGCACATGCCTACGCCTGCGCTAGGGCCATCTTTAGGGGTGGCCCCTTCCGGCATGTGGATGTGAGTGTCGCGCTTCTCATGGAAGTCCAGAGGGATTCCCAGGCTCTTGGCGCGGCTACGCACAACCGTCAGCGCAGCAGTGATCGATTCGACCATCACATCACCCAGAGAACCGGTTTTGATCAACTGACCTTTACCTGGCACTACTGCGGCTTCGATGGTCAGCAATTCGCCACCTACCTGCGTCCACGCCAGACCGGTCACCTGCCCGATCTGATCCTGCTGCTCGGCGAGACCGTAGCGGAATTTACGCACACCAAGGAAGTGCTCGAGCATCTCGGCGGTTACGCGAACTGCGAAGCGTTTTTCCAGCGCGTGCTCTTTGACCGCCTTGCGGCAGACCTTGGCAATCTGACGTTCGAGGCTACGCACGCCCGCTTCACGGGTGTAATAACGCACGATGTCGCGAATCGCTTCCTCGTCGAACTCCACTTCGCCTTTCTTCAAGCCGTTGGCCTGCAGCTGTTTCGGCGAGAGGTACTTGACGGCGATATTGATCTTTTCGTCTTCGGTGTAGCCCGGCAAACGGATGACTTCCATCCGGTCCAGCAACGCCGCCGGGATGTTCATCGAGTTCGCGGTGCACAGGAACATCACGTCTGAAAGGTCGTAATCGACTTCCAGATAATGGTCGTTGAAATTGTGGTTCTGCTCCGGGTCCAGCACTTCAAGCAATGCAGAAGCCGGATCGCCACGCATATCGCTGCCCATCTTGTCGATTTCGTCGAGCAGGAACAGCGGGTTGCGGACACCCACTTTTGTCATCTTTTGAATCAATCTTCCTGGCATCGAACCGATATAAGTCCGGCGATGACCACGAATTTCAGCTTCATCACGCACCCCGCCCAGGGCCATGCGGACAAATTTACGGTTGGTCGCGCTGGCAATGGACTCGGCGAGAGAGGTTTTACCCACACCTGGCGGCCCTACAAGGCAGAGAACCGGACCGCGAATTTTCTTCACGCGCTTTTGCACCGCGAGGTATTCGAGGATGCGTTCTTTGACTTCCTCCAGACCGTAATGGTCGGCATCAAGGATGTCTTCAGCGCGAGCCAGATCCAGACGAACCTTGCTCTGCGCCTTCCAAGGCACCTGAACCAGCCAGTCGATGTAGGAACGAACCACCGTGGCCTCTGCAGACATCGGCGACATCTGCTTCAGCTTGTTCAGCTCGGCAGTGGCCTTGGTCAGAGCGTCCTTGGGCAGACCAGCAGCATCGATGCGCTTCTTCAGCTCTTCGATTTCGTTGTGGCCTTCCTCACTGTCGCCGAGCTCTTTCTGAATGGCCTTCATCTGCTCATTCAGGTAGTACTCGCGCTGACTGCGCTCCATCTGCTTTTTGACGCGACCACGAATGCGCTTCTCAACCTGCAACAGGTCGATTTCTGCGTCCAGCAACGCGAGCACATGCTCAACGCGCGCCGGCAGATCAATGATTTCGAGGATTTCCTGCTTCTGCTCGATTTTCAGCGCCATGTGCGCCGCCATGGTGTCGACCAGACGACCAGGCTCATCGATGCTGTTGAGTGAAGACAGGACTTCAGCCGGGACTTTCTTGCCCAACTGAACATATTGTTCGAACTGCGCCAGAAGGCTGCGAACGAACACTTCAGATTCACGATCAGGCGCATCGACCTCATCGATCAGAGTAACTTCGGCCCGACAATGACCATCAACTTCTATAAAGCGATCGACGGATCCGCGCTGCTCGCCTTCGACCAGCACTTTGACAGTACCGTCAGGCAGCTTGAGCAATTGCAATACGGTTGCAATGGTGCCGACGTTATAAAGAGCGTCTTCACCAGGATCATCGTCAGCAGGATTTCTTTGTGCGAGCAGCAGGATCTGCTTGTCGCCCGTCATCGCCGCCTCAAGGGCTTCGATAGACTTCTCGCGCCCCACGAACAGCGGGATAACCATGTGCGGATACACCACAACATCGCGCAATGGCAAGAGAGGCAATTCGATGGTCGTTTTCATGATTTCGCCTCTACGGCGGCCATGTGGCCGTGGACTGGAATGAGCTTGAGTCCAAGATGGGGGTAGACACCTGAAAAAACAAGCCTTTAAGCAGGAAATGCAAAAGGGGCCCGAAGGCCCCTTCTTTACTCATGCAGCAGTATCACTCACGCGTCGGGCGCAACCTTGGCAGGTGGCTCGCTGTTTTCGTAGATCAACAGCGGCTTGGACGTGCCTTCAATCACGCTTTCGTCGATCACCACCTTGCTCACATCAGTCTGTGATGGAATCTCGTACATGGTGTCGAGCAGAACGCCTTCGAGGATGGAACGCAGGCCACGTGCACCGGTCTTGCGCTCAAGCGCACGACGAGCAACGGACTTCAGAGCGTCGGTACGGAACTCGAGATCCACACCTTCCATTTCGAACAGCTTGGCGTACTGCTTGGTCAGCGCGTTTTTCGGCTCGGTCAGAATCTGCATCAACGCAGCTTCGTCCAGCTCGTCCAGCGTTGCCAGAACCGGCAGACGACCCACGAACTCAGGGATCAGACCGAACTTGACCAGATCGTCAGGCTCGACTTCACGCAGGGATTCGCCAACCTTCTTGCCTTCTTCCTTGCTGCGCACTTCTGCGTTGAAGCCGATGCCGCCTTTGGTGGAACGGTTTTGAATAACCTTTTCCAGACCAGAGAACGCACCACCGCAGATGAACAGGATGTTACGGGTATCAACCTGAAGGAATTCCTGCTGAGGATGCTTGCGACCACCTTGAGGCGGAACGGAAGCGACCGTGCCTTCAATCAGCTTGAGCAGAGCCTGTTGCACGCCTTCACCGGAAACGTCCCGGGTGATCGACGGGTTATCAGACTTGCGTGAGATCTTGTCGATCTCATCGATGTAGACGATGCCCATCTGGGCTTTTTCTACATCGTAGTCGCACTTCTGCAACAGCTTCTGAATGATGTTCTCCACATCCTCACCCACATAACCCGCCTCAGTGAGGGTGGTTGCGTCGGCGATGGTGAATGGAACGTTCAGCAAGCGGGCCAGTGTTTCGGCAAGCAGCGTCTTGCCCGAGCCCGTCGGGCCGATCAGCAGGATGTTGCTTTTGCCGAGCTCGACGTCGTCGTTCTTTTTGTCACGCTGATTCAGACGCTTGTAGTGGTTGTACACCGCTACGGCCAGAACCTTTTTTGCACGCTCTTGACCAATGACGTACTGATCAAGGATGCCGCTGATTTCTTTAGGCGAAGGCAATTTATGCGCGCTGCTCTCGGCCTGTGCTTCCTGCACCTCCTCGCGGATGATGTCATTGCACAGGTCGACGCACTCGTCGCAGATAAAGACCGAGGGGCCGGCAATCAACTTACGTACTTCATGCTGGCTTTTGCCACAGAAGGAGCAATAGAGCAGCTTGCCGTTGTCCTCGCCGTTGCGGGTGTCAGTCATTCGTTCGATCCAAATCCGATAGGCTTGCAACACAAGATGAAGGCTATTGCGGGCTTTTTCAAGCCCGCAAGTGATCAGAGCAACCGACCAGCCTTATTTGAGGTGCTTAATTAAGCGGGACGCTGACTGATGACTTCGTCGATCAAGCCGTACTCACGAGCGGCTTCTGCACTCATGAAGTTATCGCGGTTGGTGTCACGCTCGATCTCTTCCAGAGTGTGCCCGCTGTGCTTGGCCATCAGCGTGTTGAGACGCTCACGAATGAACAGGATTTCCTTGGCATGGATTTCGATATCCGAAGCCTGGCCCTGGAAACCGCCCAATGGCTGGTGAATCATCACACGGGAATTCGGCAGGCAGAAACGTTTGCCCGCAGCGCCCGCGGTCAACAGGAACGCGCCCATGCTGCACGCCTGACCGATGCACGTAGTCGATACGTTCGGCTTGATGAACTGCATGGTGTCGTAGATCGACATGCCAGCCGTCACCGAACCGCCCGGTGAGTTGATGTAAAGATGGATATCCTTGTCCGGGTTTTCCGCTTCAAGGAACAGCAGTTGCGCGCAGATCAGGTTGGCCATGTAGTCTTCTACCGGACCTACCAGAAAGATCACTCGCTCCTTGAGAAGGCGCGAATAGATGTCATAGGCGCGTTCGCCACGGGCGGACTGCTCGATAACCATCGGGACCAGGCCGCCGGCGGCCTGGATGTCAGAGTGCTGCTGAATATAAGAATTGCGGGACATGTCTCGCATTCACTCCCAAATAGTCATTTCTTGAATACGCACAAGCCAGCGCGAAGGCTGGCTTGTAGGTGTTTTCTAACGAAAAAACAAATCAGTCAGCTTGTGGGGCTTCCACCGGCTTGACTGCTTCTTCGTAGGAGACCGACTTCTCGGTCACGCTAGCTTTCTGCAAAACAGTATCCACAACTTGCTCTTCGAGCACAACCGAACGTACTTCGTTCATTTGCTGCTCGTTCTTGTAGTACCAGGCCACAACCTGCTCAGGTTCCTGGTAAGCAGAAGCCATTTCCTGAATCATCTCGCGAACGCGGGTGTCATCAGGCTTGAGGTCGAACTGCTTGACCACTTCAGCAACGATCAGACCCAGCTCAACGCGACGCTTGGCTTGCTCTTCGAACAGCTCGGCCGGCAGTTGATCAGGCTTGATGTTGCCACCAAACTGCTGAACAGCCTGGACGCGCAGACGGTTCACTTCGTTTTCCAGCAAGGCTTTTGGCACTTCGATCGGGTTGGCGGCCAGCAAGCCGTCCATTACCTGATTCTTGACCTTGGACTTGATGGCCTGACGCAGCTCGCGCTCCATGTTCTTGCGAACTTCGGCGCGGAAGCCTTCGATACCGGTTTCCTTGATACCGAATTGCTTGAAGAACTCTTCGTTCAGCTCAGGCAGCTTGGGCTCGGAAACAGTGTTGACGGTAACGGTGAACTCGGCAGCTTTACCCGCCAGTTCGAGGTTCTGATAGTCTTCCGGGAAAGTCAGGTTCAGAACACGCTCTTCGCCAGCTTTTGCGCCAACCAGACCGTCTTCAAAGCCAGGGATCATGCGGCCGGAACCCAATACCAGCTGGGTGCCAGTGGCGGAGCCGCCAGCGAATGCTTCGCCGTCAACCTTGCCAACAAAATCGATGTTCAGCTGGTCTTCGTTCTGGGCGGCACGATCAGCCACTTCGAAACGGACGTTCTGCTTGCGCAGGATTTCCAGCATGTTGTCCAGGTCGGCATCAGCCACGTCTGCAGACAGACGCTCAACGGCGATGGACTCGAAACCGGCAACGGTGAATTCCGGGAACACTTCGAAAGTAGCGATGTATTCCAGGTCTTTGCCTTTTTCAAAGGTCTTTGGCTCTACAGCAGGTGCGCCAGCCGGGTTCAGCTTTTGCTCAACCACAGCTTCGTAGAAAGTAGCCTGGATCAAATCACCCAGTGCTTCCTGACGCGCGCCGTCTTCATAACGCTGACGAATCACGCTCATAGGCACTTTGCCTGGACGGAAGCCAGGGATCTTGGCTTTACGTGCGGTCTGCTGCAGACGCTTGTTGACTTCAGTCTCGATGCGTTCGGCAGGCACGCCAATGGTCATGCGGCGCTCAAGAGCGGAAGTATTTTCAACAGAAACTTGCATGGATATTCCTCGTTGCACAGACGTTAGCCGGCGTTTCCGACCCCAGAATCAAGGGCATGCATTCTAGTGGGTCAAACTCAAGAAGTCACCCTACTGAAAAAGGGCGCATATAAAGGAAGGAATCAGACGATCAGCGACTGGCAACCGCAGCTACTCTCGACTGACCGAAACGCGTCTGGCACGGCCTTGCACAAGGCATCACGCACCCGGCCTCAGCGTCGACTCCATTCCGCGAAGCACACCTCGCACGACCGACGGCAGCCAGGCTGGCCGGTCAGCGAGACGAAAAACAATAATCCTGAAACAAAAAAAGCCGCACTAGGCGGCTTTTCTCAAACGTCATGACCGCATAGCAGCTGTGACGCGTTTTTAATCTTGGTGCGGACGGAGAGACTCGAACTCTCACACCTTGCGGCGCTGGAACCTAAATCCAGTGTGTCTACCAATTCCACCACATCCGCGTACAAGCTTTTAAAGCAAAGGCGCCAGATTATAAGTCTGGCGCCTTTCTAAATATGGGGTGGACGAAGGGGATCGAACCCTCGACAACGGGAGTCACAATCCCGTGCTCTACCAACTGAGCTACGCCCACCATATTGCATGTAACCGTGACATCTTACTTGCACTTGCCAAAGCTGCCTTAATGGCGCACCCGGCAGGACTCGAACCTGCGACCATCCGCTTAGAAGGCGGATGCTCTATCCAGCTGAGCTACGGGCACTTATATAATCTGTACTCTTTAACGATTACAAATTAAAAGGCTTTTTAATCACACCGAGCTAAGTAACCGCTCCGCCTGATTCAACACCGAACCTCATCTAAACATCGACTTGATTATCAGTGCCAGCTTAACCAGTGCTGGGTTGTACCCGGCAAGTGCGACGAATCTTATAGACGACCCTAAAGGTCGTCAACTCTTTTTTAGAAAAAAATTCAGTTAGATAAAGGAGTTAGGAGAATATGCAGACCAAGCGCCTTTGCCCACGCGCGATGACATGCGAGAATGCGCGCTCTTTTCCGATCCCTCTCGATGGTTAATCACGCGTAATGACTGCAAAACTAATCGACGGCAAAGCGATCGCAGCCAGCCTGCGTCAGCAGATCGCCAAACGGGTCGCCGAACGTCGCGAGCAAGGCCTGCGAACACCCGGCCTCGCCGTGATTCTGGTGGGCAGCGACCCTGCTTCCCAGGTCTATGTCTCCCACAAGCGTAAAGACTGTGAAGAAGTCGGCTTTGTCTCTCAGGCCTACGACCTGCCCGCCCAGACGTCACAAGCAGAACTGACCGATCTGATCGATCGTCTCAATGATGATGCGAACATCGACGGCGTGCTGCTGCAATTGCCACTGCCCGAACATCTGGATGCCTCCCTGTTGCTGGAACGCATTCGCCCGGACAAAGACGTGGATGGCTTCCATCCCTATAACGTCGGTCGCCTGGCCCAGCGCATTCCGCTGCTGCGCCCCTGCACACCTAAAGGCATCATGACCCTGCTGGAAAGCACCGGTGTCGATCTCTATGGTCTGGACGCGGTCGTGGTGGGCGCTTCCAACATTGTCGGTCGCCCTATGGCCATGGAGTTGTTGCTGGCCGGTTGTACAGTGACCGTAACCCACCGCTTCACCAAAGATCTGGCGGGCCACGTTGGCCGTGCTGATCTGGTGGTGGTAGCGGCTGGCAAACCGGGTCTGGTCAAAGGCGAGTGGATCAAGGAAGGCGCTATCGTGATCGACGTTGGCATCAACCGTCAGGACGATGGCAAGCTGGTCGGCGATGTGGTGTACGAAACCGCCCTGCCCCGCGCTGGCTGGATCACGCCGGTGCCGGGTGGCGTAGGCCCGATGACTCGCGCCTGCCTGCTCGAAAACACCCTGTACGCAGCAGAGACCCTGCACGGCTGATCGTCGTGTCACGGGGTAAATGAAAACGGCACCCCGAGGGGTGCCGTTTTTCATCGCGCAGAGGCCTTACTTCTTGGCCGCTTCCCAGCTCTTCAGCAAATCAGAGTAAGCGATGGTTTCGCCCTTCGGCTTCTCATTCGCCAGCTTGCGTTGTGGGGCCAGGAACTTGCCGCCACTCTGCTCAGCTTTGGTGTACCACTCTTCCGCCGAGGTTTCCGGGTTCATTTTAGGCGCGCACTTACTGGCGTCCTGAACCTTGGAGCGCTCGATACGCGTCATGATCGCATCCTGATCCTTGGCCAGACCGTCCAGTGCCTGCTGTGCGGTTTTCTCACCGGTTACGGCCTCGGCGACGTGACTCCACCACAGCTGCGCGAGTTTCGGATAATCCGGCACGTTGGTCCCGGTAGGCGACCATTGGACCCGGGCCGGGCTGCGGTAGAACTCTACGAGACCACCGAGTTTGGGCGCCAGCGCGGTCATCTCCTTGGAGTTGATGTCCGATTCACGAATCGGCGTCAGGCCCACGATGGTTTTCTTCAGGGAAACGCTTTTCGACGTCACGAACTGAGCGTAGAGCCAGGCAGCAAGACGTTTTTTCTCGTCGGAAGATTTCAGGAAGGTCCAGGAACCCACGTCCTGATAACCCAGCTTCATGCCTTCTTTCCAATACGGGCCTTTTGGCGACGGCGCCATACGCCATTTCGGGGTGCCATCGGCGTTCATCACGGGCAGACCCGCTTTGGTCATGTCAGCTGTAAACGCGGTGTACCAGAAAATCTGCTGAGCCACGTTACCTTGCGAAGGCACCGGCCCGGATTCGGAGAACGTCATGCCCGCGGCCTCAGGCGGCGCATAGGCTTTCAGCCAGTCGATGTATTTCTGGGTTGCAAACACTGCCGCTGGCCCGTTGGTGTCGCCGCCGCGGGTAATGCTGGAACCCACCGGGCGGCAGTCTTCTACCCGAATACCCCACTCGTCCACCGGCAAACCATTAGGCAGCCCTTTGTCGCCACTGCCCGCCATGGAGAACCAGGCATCGGTGAAGCGCCAGCCCAGCGATGGGTCTTTCTTGCCGTAGTCCATGTGACCGTAAACTTTCTTACCGTCGATTTCCTTCACGTCTTCGCTGAAGAACTTGGCAATGTCTTCATACGCCGACCAGTTGACCGGCACGCCCAGTTCATAGCCGTACTTGGCCTTGAACTTCTCTTTCAGGTCTGCGCGATCAAACCAGTCAGCGCGGAACCAGTAAAGGTTGGCGAATTGCTGATCGGGCAGCTGATACAGCTTGCCGTCCGGCGCCGTGGTGAACGAGGTGCCAATGAAGTCTTTCAGATCCAGCGTCGGCGAAGTGACCTTGCTGCCTTCAGGACTTGCCATCAAGTCGGTCAGGGACATCGCCTTGCCATAGCGGAAGTGGGTACCAATCAAGTCCGAGTCATTCACCCAGCCGTCATAAATGCTTTTGTCCGACTGCATGGCGGTCTGCAGTTTTTCAATGACGTCACCTTCCTGCAGCAGGTCATGGGTGACTTTGATGCCCGTGATTTCGGTGAAGGCCTTGGCCAGGGTTTTCGATTCATATTCGTGGGTGGTCAAGGTTTCGGAAACCACCTTGATGTCCATGCCGCGAAACGGTTCGGCGGCCTTGATGAACCACTCCAGTTCTTTCAATTGTTCGGCATCGGAAAGCGTGCTCGGCTTGAACTCGCTGGCCGCCCACTTCTTGGCCGCATCTTCATATTGATCGGACCATGCCGAAACGCTCAATCCGCTGAGCATCACCATTGTCGCGAGCGTCACGCTATGTCGCAGCTTGTTTTTCTTATTGAACATAGACACCTCCAGTGTTGTTTCTTATGTAGTCCCGCTTCGAATATCGCTTACAGGATCAGCCTGGCATTGCGCTCATCCGTTCTCTAACCCCACCGCATCACTACCAGGAGCCACACCAGAGAAATCCCTGAAGCAACCCAGATACTCCAGTCAGTCGCGCCAATCACCAGCAGATGCAGATAAGCGCTACCCAACAGCCCGATGAACAGTCGGTCGCCACGGGTGGTGGCAATCGGCAGAAAACCACGACGCTCAATACTGGCCGAGCGCAATTCCCACACCGTCATCCCAGCCAACAGCAATGCAATGCTGCCGAAGAAGATCGCGGTGGGCAGTGTCCATGACATCCACTCCATTTTTCGACTCCTCAGACCCGGCCAAGAGCAAAGCCCTTGACCACGTGGTTACGAACGAACCAGATCACCAGCATGCCGGGCAGGATGGTCAACACCCCCGCCGCCGCCAGGACGCCCCAATCAATGCCCGACGCCGAGACTGTGCGCGTCATCACCGCCGCGATCGGCTTGGCGTTGACCGACGTCAGGGTGCGAGCCAGCAACAGCTCAACCCAGGAAAACATGAAGCAGAAGAACGCCGTCACACCGATGCCCGAGCCAATCAGCGGCACAAATATCTTTGCGAAAAACTTGGGAAAGCTATAACCGTCGATATAGGCGGTTTCATCGATCTCCTTGGGCACACCGGACATGAAGCCCTCCAGAATCCACACCGCCAATGGCACGTTGAACAGGCAATGAGCCAGCGCTACAGCAATATGGGTATCGAACAGGCCGATGGACGAATACAGCTGGAAGAATGGCAGCAGGAAAACCGCAGGCGGTGCCATGCGATTGGTCAGCAACCAGAAGAACAGGTGCTTGTCGCCCAGAAAACGATAGCGGGAAAACGCATAAGCGGCGGGCAATGCGACGCTTAGCGAGATCACGGTATTGAGGCAAACGTAGTACAGAGAATTAATGTAGCCGCTGTACCAGCTTTCGTCGGTGAAAATCACCTTGTAATTGGCCAGGGTGAAATCCTGCGGCCACAAGGTCAGGCCGCCGAGGATTTCAGTGTTGGTCTTGAACGACATGTTCACCAACCAATAGATCGGCACCAGCAGAAACAGCAGGTAAATCCACAGCGGTATGATTTTGCGCAGGTTCATGTCCGCCTCCTCAGTTCTTTTCGCTATGGGTCATGGCGGTGTAGAACACCCACGACACCAGCAGGATGATCAGGAAATACACCAGCGAGAACGCCGCCGCAGGGCCCAGGTCGAATTGGCCCAGCGCCATGGTGGTCAGGGTCTGACTAAGGAAAGTGGTGGAGTTGCCCGGGCCGCCGCCGGTCAGCACGAACGGTTCGGTGTAGATCATGAAACTGTCCATGAAGCGCAGCATCACGGCGATCAGCAACACACTCTTCATCTTCGGCAGCTGGATATGCCGGAACACCGCCCAACTGGAGGCCCGATCAATACGTGCCGCCTGGTAATAAACGTCCGGGATCGCCCGCAAGCCGGAGTAGCAGAGCAACGCAACCAGCGACGTCCAGTGCCAGACGTCAATGATCAGCACCGTTACCCAGGCGTCCGATGCGTTGGCCGCGTAGTTGTAATTGATGCCGAGAACGTTGTTCAGCGTATAGCCCAGCAAACCAATATCGCCACGCCCAAAGATCTGCCAGATGGTGCCGACGACGTTAAATGGAATCAGCAGCGGGATGGTCATGACGATCAGACAGACCGTGGACCAGCGCCCCTTGCTCGGCATGCATAACGCGATAGCGATCCCCAATGGAATTTCGATCAGCAGCACACACGCGGAATAGATGAACTGGCGCAGTAACGAGTCATGCAGACGAGGGTCCTGCAAGACCTGCCTGAACCAGTCGGTGCCGACGAAGTAGCGGCTGGACTGGTCGAAGATGTCCTGCACCGAATAGTTGACCACGGTCATCATCGGGATGATGGCGCTGAAGGCCACCAACAGGAAAACCGGTAATACCAACCACCACGCCTTGTTGTTCTGAACCTTATTCATGGCCTGACTCCAGCAAGTAATCGTCGGCATAGACCATCAGCCACTGGCTCGGGAAGCTGATCCAGGCCTGACCCACGGGCACCGTTTTGTCCTCCTGCAGCCGCACCTTCAAGGCTTGCCCGGCCAGGCGCAGGGTTAGAATCTTGTAAGTGCCAAGGTCTTCAACGTGGCTGACTTCGGCGCACAGCGCGTCATCCACAGGACCGTCCCAGACGTGCACGAACTCCGGACGAATGCCGATCTTCAAGGTGCTCCATTGCTTCTCGGCAATGAGCTGCTGCATTGATTCGGACAGCGGTAAATGAACATCGCCGAAGCCCACACCACCCGCTTGCGGAGTCACATCAATGAGGTTCATTCCGGGGCTACCGATGAAATAACCAACGAACGTGTGGCGTGGTTTTTCGAACAACTCTCGTGGCGTACCGAACTGGACAATCGCGCCGCCGTACATCACGGCGATCTTGTCGGCGAAGGTCGAAGCTTCCAGTTGATCGTGGGTGACGTAAACCATGGTGATGTTGAATTGCTCGTGAATCTGTTTGAGCTTGCGCCGCAGCTTCCACTTCAAATGCGGGTCGATCACCGTCAGCGGTTCGTCGAACAGAATCGCTGACACGTCATCGCGCACCAGCCCACGGCCCATGGAGACTTTCTGCTTTTCATCAGCGGTGAGGTTGCGAGCCTTTTTCTTCAGTAAGGGCTGTAGGTCCAGCACGTCGGCAATTTCATGGACTTTGGTGTGCACCCGCTTTTCGTCCATGCCCTGGTTGCGCAAGGGAAAAGCGAGATTGTCGTACACCGTCATGGTGTCGTAGACCACCGGAAACTGAAAAACCTGAGCAATGTTGCGCTGCTCCGGCGACAGGTCGTTGACCACCTTGGAGTCGAACATCACCTGACCTTCCGAAGGGCTGAGCAACCCGGAAATGACGTTCAGCAAAGTCGACTTTCCACACCCGGAAGGCCCCAGCAGTGCATACGCCCCGCCCTGCTCCCAGATATGACTCATCTCGCGAATAGCGTAGTCCTCTGGCCCGTTCGGATGTTTGCTATAGCTGTGAGCGAGGTTTTGCAGTCGGATCTCGGCCATCAGGCAACCCTCGCCATACGCAAGCCGGGTGCCTGAATCAGGCGGCCCTGCTCATCGAACACAAACAATTTATGGGTCGGGATGTACACCCGAATAGACGCATCAACGTCGTAGGCATGTACCCCCGGCAAGTGCAGAACCAGCGGGAAATGTTCGTTACGCACATGCAGAAAGGTTTCCGAGCCGCTGATTTCCGCCAGCTCCACGGTCACCGCCAGCTCAAGGTCATCGTCGTTTGACGGCACCAGACTCAAGTGGCTGGGGCGCACCCCAAAGCGGTAATTGCCATCGCCGATCTTGCGCAGGTCAACGTTGAGGGGGAAATGCACGAAATTGGCAAAGCTGACTTCGCTGCCCTGAATGCGCCCGGGCATCAAATTGATGGGCGGCTCGGAGAACAACTCGGCCGCCAGCACGGTTTGCGGCTGGTGATAGACCTCAGGTGTGCGACCACTCTGAATCACCCGTCCTTCATGCAGCACCGTGGTCGTGCCGCCGAGTGCCAGCGCCTCGTTAGGCTCGGTGGTGGCATAAATGGCGATGGTGTGACGGGCTTCGAACAGCTCGCGCATTTCCTGACGGAGCTCTTCGCGCAGCTTGTAATCGAGGTTGACCAGCGGTTCATCGAACAGAATCAGGTCGGCATCCTTGACCAGCGCCCGGGCCATGGCGGTGCGTTGCTGCTGACCGCCGGACAATTCCAATGGATAACGGGTCAGGAACTTCTCGATGCGCAGCATTTTCGCGGTTTCCAGCACTTTGCTCTGGATCACGTCAGCGGCCACACCGGCCTGCCGCAATGGCGACGCGATGTTCTCAAAGACGGTCATGCTCGGGTAATTGATGAACTGCTGATACACCATCGACACATTGCGATGGCGAACGGCCGTCTGGGTGACGTCCTTGCCGTTCATCAGGATGCGACCGCGATCAGGCTTGTCCAGCCCGGCCATCAGCCGCATCAGACTGGTCTTGCCAGACAGCGTACGGCCCAGCAAGACATTGAAAGAACCGGGTTCGAAACTCAACGAAGCGTCATCGATCCAGGTTTGGCCGTCGACCACACGGCTGACGTGCTCCAGCGTTAAAGACATGGCTTGCCCTTTTTTGTCAGTTCTTATTCAGGGTGTGCGCGAATTCTTCTCAGGAGATAGCGACAATCGTGCCAAACCGGGCATTGCTACACACAGGCCCGAGATAGAGCCTCGGCGCGATATCACCAGGCTAATGGGCGTTCGGTGCTGAACAAAAGTGAACAGTAAAAACTGAACACCTGAACAAACTGAACATTGACTTTGAACAATCCTGAGCGACACTGGATGCACGCACGGGATTGGACGCCCGTGCCTGATCCATAAAAAAATAAAAATACATGCAGGATCCACCATGGCCATACACCGTGCATCCGTTGCTCATGACGCCATCATCCGAGACTCATGGTCCCGCTGTCGGGACTTTGGTCTGAGTCATCAGTCCAGCCCCTCTTTCGGCCAATTGCCGAAGGATCAGGTATCGCAGTTACTGGAGCGCCATCAGGCGCTGGTGCACACCACCCACCAGGAAATCCTGCCTTTTTACGAAAACATCCTGAGTAACTCCAACTGCCTGATCATGCTGGCCGACGATCAAGGCCAGTTGCTCAAATCGTGGGGCAACCAGCGCTTTGTCGAACCCTCTCACGCTCATGGCTTCATGGCAGGCGCCAGCTGGGTCGAAAGCGCTACGGGCACCAATGCCATTGGCACCGCGCTGGTCTGCGAACAGGCGGTGCACATCGAGCACAACGAACACTTTCTCAAAGCCAACCGCTTCATGACCGGCTCGGCGGCGCCTGTTTACGACGCAGCGCGGCGATTGATTGCGGTACTGGATGTCTCCAGCGACAGCTTCCTGCCGCCTTCTCACACGCTGGGCATGGTGAAAATGATGAGCCAGTCGGTAGAAAACCGGCTGATCCTCGATCAATTTCAGGACAGCCACTTCCAGCTGACCTTCAACACCGGACTGAACAACCTCGACAGTCAGTGGGCAGGTTTGCTGATATTTGATGAAAGCGGGCGGATCATCAGCGCCAACCGACGCGCCGATAATCTGCTGGGAGTGAGCCTGAAGCGGACGAGCATCGAGGCACTGTTCAATAACCCGACGGCTTTTCTGCTCAATCAGCCTGAGGGCCTGCCCTTCTCCCTGCTGGCCTCGGGCAACAACCGCTTTCATGGCGTATTGAAACGCCCCAAACGCAATCCGCTGAACCTGCATGTTTTCCAGCCCGCGCTGAAACCGACGGTGCAGGAAACTGTGCCCCTGTCTGCCGTCAGTCTGGGAGACGCCAAGGTCGATAAAGCCGTGCGTCAGGCTGAGCGGCTGCTTGAGAAGAACATCGCTCTGCTGATCCATGGCGAAACCGGGGTGGGTAAAGAGGTGTTCGTCAAAGCCTTGCACAACGCCAGTTCCCGATCCGCCAAGCCACTCATAGCGGTCAACTGCGCAGCGATTCCGGCCGAGCTGGTGGAGTCGGAGTTATTTGGCTATGAAAAAGGCGCGTTCACCGGCGCGCACCATAAAGGCAGCATTGGCCTGATCCGCAAGGCCGACAAGGGCACGCTGTTCCTCGACGAAATCGGCGACATGCCGCTGACGGTCCAGGCGCGTCTGTTACGGGTGCTTCAGGAACGTTGCGTACAGCCGTTGGGCAGCAGCGAATTGCATCCAGTGGACGTGCGATTGATATCCGCGACCAACCGTAATCTTCGCGACGAAGTATTGGCCGGGCGCTTTCGTCAGGATTTGTATTACCGGATCAGCGGGCTGAATCTCGAACTCCCTCCGCTGCGTGAACGCACCGACAAGGCTGCACTGGTTCAGCGAATCTGGGAGCAGCATCGCGAAGTGCAGCAGACTCGAGGCTTCGAGCCGAAAGTGCTGGCGTTGTTTGATCGTCACCCGTGGCCAGGGAACCTGCGTCAGCTCAGCAACGTGATTCAGGTGGCATTGGCCTTGGCGGATGATGACGTGATCGGCACCGAGCATCTTCCGGATGATTTCTTTGCGGATCTGGAGATGAGTTTGCAGGATGCGCCGCCAGTATTCAGCGACAAAGTACAGCTGCACAAGACGGAAGACCTGGATGAGCTATTGCGGGATGCTGGCGGGAATATTTCCCAGTTGGCCAAGCGCCTGGGGGTGAGCCGCAATACGCTTTACAAGCGGTTGCGGGAAAGGCAGGGTTGAGCCACGACCGACAGTTGAACTGGAATGCAATCCCTTTGGGAGTGGTGTTTGCCCGCGATACAGGTGCCTCGGTTTCAGCTCAAACACCGAGGCGCCTGTATCGCGGGCAAGCACCGCTCCAACATGGAATCACCGTCAGCCGTTAGCGATCAATCCGCCAACCGCCAGGTCGTCCCGCCCTTCCCATCTTCCAGCACCACGCCCATGGCGGTGATCTGGTCGCGGATGCGGTCGGACTCGGCCCAGTCCTTGGCGGCACGGGCAGCCAGACGAGCTTCGATCAGCGCTTCGACTTCTGCCGCATCAACCCGACCTTCTGCACCTGCGCGCAAGAAATCATCGGCTTCAAGCTGCAGCACACCCAACACACTGGCCAGTTGCTTCAAGCGTGCCGCCAAACCGGCTGCAGCCACCAGATCGGTTTCGCGCAGACGATTGATTTCACGAACCATCTCGAACAACACCGCACAGGCCTCAGGCGTGCCGAAGTCGTCGTTCATGGCAGCCGAGAAACGCTCCACAAACGCCTCGCCACCCACCGGCTCGGAAACCGGCAAACCACGAAGCGCATGATAGAAACGTTCAAGCGCGCTCTTGGATTCCCTGAGACTGTCCTCCGAATAGTTGATCGCGCTGCGGTAGTGGCTGGAAACCAGCAGATACCGCACCACTTCCGGCGAGTACTTTTCCAGCACGTCACGGATGGTGAAGAAGTTGTTCAAGGACTTGGACATCTTCTCGCCATTGATGCGAATCATGCCGCAGTGCAGCCAGGCATTGGCGTAGGTCTTGCCAGTGGCCGCTTCGCTCTGGGCGATTTCGTTCTCGTGGTGCGGGAATTCAAGGTCGCTACCACCACCATGAATATCGAACGTCTCGCCAAGGCAGCAGGTGGACATCACCGAGCACTCGATGTGCCAGCCCGGACGCCCGGCGCCCCATGGCGATTCCCAGCTGGGCTCGCCCGGTTTGACGCCTTTCCAGAGCACGAAGTCCAGCGGATCGTCCTTGGACTCGTCCACTTCGATACGTGCGCCAATGCGCAGGTCTTCGATCTTCTTGCGCGACAGCTTGCCGTAACCGAGGAACTTGCCGACGCGGTAGTACACGTCGCCATTACCTGGCGCGTAGGCATAGCCCTTGTCGATCAGGGTCTGAATCATGGCGTGCATGCCGTCGATGTAGTCGGTAGCACGCGGTTCCATATCCGGTTTGAGGATATTCAGCCGTGCTTCGTCCTCGTGCATCGCGTCAATCATGCGCGCCGTCAAGGCGTCAAACGACTCGCCGTTTTCACGGGCACGGTTGATGATCTTGTCGTCAATGTCAGTGATGTTGCGCACGTACGTCAGGTCGTAACCGCTGAAGCGCAGCCAGCGGGTCACGAGGTCGAACGCCACCATGCTGCGGCCGTGGCCGAGGTGGCAGTAGTCGTAAACGGTCATCCCGCAGACGTACATGCGCACCTTGTTGCCATCCAGCGGCTTGAAGACTTCTTTGCTCTTGGTGAGCGTGTTGTAGATAGAAAGCACTGAGGCTCCTTAAGACCACGAATCTCGTAGCGTTACAGTCCGGTTGAATACCGGCTGACCTGGTTTCGAGTCCTTGATGTCCGCGCAGAAATAACCTTCGCGTTCGAACTGGAAACGGTCTTCCGGTTGCGCTTGTCCCAATGAAGGTTCAGCACGACAACCGGTCAGCACTTGCAGGGAATCCGGATTGATGTTGTCCAGGAAGGTCGCACCGTCTTCAGCCTTTTCAGGATTTGGCGAACGGAACAGACGATCGTACAGACGTACTTCGCATTCAACGCTTTCAGCCGCCGGGACCCAGTGCACAACGCCTTTGACCTTGCGGCCTTCAGGGTTCTTGCCCAGGGTGTCCGGGTCGTAAGAGCAGCGCAGCTCGACGATGTTGCCGTCGGCATCCTTGATCGCTTCGTCGGCACGGATCACATAGCTGCCGCGCAGACGCACTTCGCCATTCGGCTCAAGACGCTTGTAGCCCTTTGGCGGCTCTTCCATGTAGTCATCGCGGTCGATGTAGATCTCGCGGGAGAACGGCAGCTCGCGTACGCCGAGGTCTTCTTTCGGGTGACGCGGCAGCTCAAGCTTCTCGACCTGACCTTCCGGATAATTAGTGATCACTACTTTCAGCGGACGCAGCACGCACATGGCACGCGGCGCGCTGTGGTCCAGGTCGTCACGGATGCTGAACTCCAGCATGCCGAAATCCACTACGCCGTCGGAACGGTTGGTGCCGATCATTTCGCAGAAGTTACGAATCGACTTCGGCGTGTATCCACGGCGACGGAAGCCCGACAGGGTCGACATGCGCGGGTCATCCCAACCGTGAACGTGCTTTTCATCGACCAGTTGCTTGAGCTTGCGCTTGCTGGTGATGGTGTAGTTCAGGTTCAGGCGCGAAAACTCGTACTGACGTGGCTTGCTTGGCACCGGCAGGTTGTCGAGGAACCAGTCATACAGCGGACGATGGCTTTCGAACTCCAGGGTGCAGATCGAGTGGGTGATGCCTTCGATGGCGTCCGACTGACCGTGGGTAAAGTCGTAGATCGGGTAGATGCACCACTTGTCACCGGTCTGGTGGTGATGAGCATGGCGAATGCGGTACAGGATCGGATCGCGCAGGTTCATGTTCGGCGAAGCCATATCGATTTTGGCGCGCAGAACGCGAGCACCGTCTTCGAACTCACCGGCTTTCATGCGGGCGAACAGGTCGAGGTTTTCCTCGACGCTGCGCTCACGGAATGGGCTGTTCTTGCCCGGTTCGGTCAGGGTGCCGCGATATTCACGCGCCTGTTCCGGGGTCAGATCGTCCACATAAGCCTTGCCAGCCTTGATCAGCTCGACAGCCCAGTCGTGCAATTGATCGAAATACTGCGAGGCGTAGCGCACTTCGCCATCCCATTCGAAGCCCAGCCACTTCACGTCGCTTTCGATGGCGTCGATGTATTCCTGGTCTTCCTTGGCCGGGTTGGTGTCGTCGAAACGCAGGTGCGTAACGCCACCGAATTCCTGAGCCAGACCGAAATTCACACAGATCGACTTGGCGTGACCGATGTGCAGATAGCCGTTAGGCTCCGGCGGAAAACGGGTCACGATCTTCGTGTGCTTACCCGAATCGAGGTCAGCCTGGACAATCGGGCGCAGGAAATTGGTAGGAATTGCAGGGCCTGCCTTGGAATTCGCAGCGGGGTCTTGAGTGGGCTTGCTCATAGGATCCTTGGACAATACAAGTGCGCGGCCAGGGTAGGCCGACTAAATCAAAGCGCTTATCATAGCCGAAGCTGTCTGGCAGCTGACAGCTTCGGCAAGCGAAAACTACTGCGCTCGGCAATACTGCGTTAAAAACAGGCTCGGACTGCTCACTTAGGTGCCTAAAGTCGATCGCGCCCCCCGGGCGGTTCTCACCTGTTTTACGTTGTTGCCGTCACTCGTGACGTTTTCGCCCTGCCTGAGTCGAATGAAACCATCGAGTTAAAAACTCGAAAGAATTATGTAACGACCTCTGTAAACTGCGCGTCTGGGTTATAACGCGTCCATTCACGAATGCTAAAAGAGCGACTTTTGATATGTCCAAAGTAAAATTGACCACCAACCACGGCGACATCGTCCTGGAACTGAACGCTGAAAAAGCGCCGCTGACCGTTGCCAACTTCATCGAATACGTCAACGCCGGCCACTACGAAAACACCGTGTTCCACCGTGTCATCGGCAACTTCATGATCCAGGGCGGCGGTTTCGAGCCAGGCATGAAAGAAAAGAAAGACAAGCGCCCAAGCATCCAGAACGAAGCTGACAACGGTCTGCCGAACAAGAAGTACAGCGTTGCCATGGCCCGTACCATGGAGCCGCATTCGGCCTCCGCACAGTTCTTCATCAACGTGGCTGACAACAGCTTCCTCAATCACAGCGCCAAGACCACTCAGGGTTGGGGTTACGCGGTGTTTGCCGAAGTGATCGAAGGCACTGACGTTGTCGACAAGATCAAAGGCGTGTCCACCGGCAGCAAATCCGGCCACCAGGACGTACCGACTGAAGACGTGATCATCGAGAAAGCCGAGATCGTTGAGTGATATTGCTGATCTCCGATCTGCATTTGCAGGAAGAACGCCCGGACATTACCCGGGCGTTTCTGGATCTGATCGCGGGCCGTGCCCGCGATGCTCAGGCCCTGTATATCCTCGGTGATTTTTTCGAGGTCTGGATTGGCGATGATGCGATGTCGCCCTTCCAGCGCTCGATCAGCCAAGCGTTGCGAGAGCTGAGCGATAGCGGTACCCAAATATTTCTGATGCACGGCAATCGTGATTTCATGATTGGCCGTGCCTTCTGTAAAGCGGCTGGCTGCACACTGCTGCCCGACCCGAGCGTTGTTCAATTGAACGGCGAGCCTGTTCTACTGATGCACGGCGACAGCTTGTGTACGCGGGACGAAGGCTACATACGCATGCGCCGTTACCTGCGCAACCCGCTGACCCTTTTCGTGCTGCGCAATCTGCCTAAAAGCACCCGGCACAAGCTGGCGCGCAAACTGCGCAATGAAAGCCGTTCGCAAACCCGCATGAAAGCCAATGACATCGTCGACGTGACACCCGAAGAAGTGCCCGAAGTGATGCAGCAATTCGGCGTACGCACCCTGATCCACGGCCACACCCACCGCCCCGCCATCCATAAGCTGCAGATCGGCGACCAGGCAGCGCGGCGCATCGTGCTGGGTGACTGGGACAAGCAAGGCTGGGCCGTGCAGGTGGATGAACAAGGGTTTCAGCTGGGGGCGTTTGATTTTGTGCCGGAGCCGCAGCTGGCGCTGCCGAATAGCTAGACACGCCGAGATATGAGCTGGTGCGAGTTTCCTGTGGGAGCGGTGCTTGCCCGCGATACATGAGACACGGCCATAAGACGCACCGCGTTATCGTTTATCGCGGGCAAGCACCGCTCCCACAGGTCATAGGCGAAGCCTCAAAACCGCATCAATGCCCGCCCCCAGCCGCAGGCCCGGCCTTGGCGGTAAACGGTGGTTTGGCCAGCCAGACCAGCAGAATCAAGCCCATGAATATCCAGCCCAGCAGGTAGAAATAATCCACCGTGGACATCATGTACGCCTGGCTATTGAGGGTTTGCTCAAGTTGCGCATAAGCCGAAGGGCTTGCACCACCCAGTGTGTTCAGCGCATCCCGGGTCGCGGGCTCGTAAGTGCTGATGTTTTCACTGAGATAAGCATGATGCTGATCGGCACGGCGGATCCAGATCCAGGTGGTCAGCGATGCAGCGAAGCTACCGCCCAGCGTGCGCAGGAACGTCGCCAGGCCTGAACCATCGGCAATCTGGTTGGGCGGCAAGTCCGACAACAGGATGCTCAACGTAGGCATGAAGAACAACGCCACGCCCGCCCCCATGAACAACTGCACCAACGCGATGTGTTCAAAGTCCACTTCGTTTGTGAAGCCCGCCCGCATGAAGCAACTGGTGCCAATCGCCAGGAACGCCAGCCCAGCCAACAAGCGCAGGTCGAACTTGTGCGCGTATTTGCCGACAAAAGGCGACATCAATACCGGCAAGATACCAATTGGCGCCACAGCCAGCCCCGCATACGTTGCCGTGTAGCCCATCTGGGTTTGCAGCCACTGAGGCAGCAACAGGTTGATACCGAAGAACCCCGCATAGCCACCGACCAGCACCATGGTGCCGATTCGGAAGTTACGGAAGGCAAACAGTCGCAGATTGACGATGGGATGTTTGTCGGTCATTTCCCAGATCACGAAAACCGACAACGCCACGGCCGAAATCAGCGCGCCGATAACAATGAAATTCGACTCGAACCAATCCAGGTCATTGCCCTTATCGAGCACGATCTGCAAGGCACCAACACCGATAATCAGGGTGATCAGCCCGATATAGTCCATGGGCTGGTAACTGGTCACCACCGGCCGCTTGGCCATTTGCATGCGTACGACCAGCACCGCGAACAGACCGATCGGGATATTGATGAAGAAGATCCACGGCCAGCTGTAACTGTCTGTGATCCAGCCGCCGAGAATCGGCCCGGCAATCGGTGCGACCACCGTGACCATCGCCAGCAATGCCAGTGCCATCCCCCTTTTCGCCGGGGGGTACACCGCAATCAACAGGGTTTGCGTCATCGGGTACAACGGCCCCGCTACTACGCCTTGCAGCACGCGAAAGCCCACCAGCTCCGGCATCGACTGGGAAATCCCGCACAGGAACGAAGCCAGAACAAACAGAATCGTCGCCCACAGGAACAACTTCACCTCGCCAAAACGGCGACTCAGCCAACCGGTCAGCGGCAGCGCAATCGCGTTACTCACGGCGAACGAGGTAATAACCCAGGTGCCCTGCTCAGAGCTGACGCCAAGGTTGCCGGAAATGGTCGGCAAGGCCACGTTGGCAATCGTCGTGTCGAGGACCTGCATGAAGGTCGCCAGCGACAGGCCGATGGTACACAGCAGCAGGCTGGGCGGCGTAAATGATGCGGGGGCGTTGGCACTCATCGCGAATCCCTGAAAACTTGACGCTGCCCCGGCTTTTCAAGGACCGGGGCACGCGGATTGGCGGATCAGCGCTGAGCAGTCTTGCCGGTCAGTGCGCTGTTTTCATGAATCAGACGATTGATCAAGGCGTCGGCCTCGGCCAGTTGCTGTTCATAGACATTGGTACTGAACGAAGCCTGCTTCGGCGGCTGTTGCGCCAATACCGGTCCGCTCTGATCGTGCAGATCAACGTTTACTGTCGTGGACAGGCCGATACGCAGTGGATGCTTCGCCAGTTCTTCTGCGTTGATGTGGACGCGAACAGGAACGCGCTGGACGATCTTGATCCAGTTACCGGTGGCGTTCTGCGCTGGCAGCAAAGCAAATGCGCTGCCAGTACCGGCGCCCAGGCTGTCGATGGTGCCGCTGTATTTCACATCACTGCCATAAAGGTCCGACTCGATTTCCACGGGCTGACCAATGCGCATTTTGCCCAGTTGGGTTTCCTTGAAGTTGGCATCGATCCACAACTGATCCAACGGGATGACTGCCATCAACGCGGTGCCCGGCTGAACGCGCTGGCCCAGTTGCACGGTGCGCTTGGCGACGTAACCGGTGACGGGCGCGATCAGCGTGCTGCGCGCATTGGCCAGGTAAGCTTGACGCAACTGCGCCGCTGCGGCCTTCACGTCCGGGTGCGACGACACTTCAGTGTCATCCACCAACGCGACACTGCTGGCCAGTTGCTGCTGAACATTGCTCAAGGCGCTCTGCGCACTGATTAAATCGTCATGAGCGTGGGAGAGTTCTTCCTGAGAAATCGCCCCGCCAGCGGCCAGACTCTTGCGTCGGGTGTAGTTGTCCTGAGCCTTCTTCACTTCAGCGCGCTGGGCTGCCAATTGAGCTTTCATGCCGTCGACATTGCTGTACAGACCGCGAACCTGGCGCACGGTCTTGGCCAGACTGGCTTCGGCACTTTGCAGACCGACTTCGGCATCCGCAGGGTCAAATTGCAGCAACACCTGACCAGCGCGCACCAGATCACCATCATCCGCGCCAATACTGGTCACGGTGCCGGTGACCAACGGCGTGATTTCCACCACGTTGCCGTTCACATAAGCGTCGTCGGTGTTTTCATTCCAGCGACCATACAGCTCATGCCAGGCCCAGACGCCCAACCCGCCGAGAATGACGATCAGTGCCAGCCCGAACAGGAGCAGTTTGCGCTTGCGTGGGTTGGTGTCTTTTTTACTGTTTTCCGGAGCGTTGCCAGAAGTGTTTTCGCTAGCGGCAGTGGCCATGACGATTACCTTGAGTTAGTCAGCGAAGCAGTTGATGAAGTGGCGTCGGAGGGGCTTTCGCCCTCGAAACCACCGCCCAGGGCTTGCATCAACTGGATCGATAAATCGATTCGTTCGGCGTTGAGATCAGCCAGTTGGCGTTGTGACTGGAGCAATTGCTGCTCGGTGGTCAGCACGTCCAGGTAGTTGCCGATCCCCGAGCCATAACGCTGGGTCACGGTATTGAATGATTGCTGGACCACATCCGTAGCGTGCTGACGAGCCTGAATCTGGCCATCAATGGCACGCAGTTGACCGATGTTGTCGCTGACGTCGCCCAAGGCCCGCACCAGGCTCTTGTTGTATTGCGCCACGGCGAGGTCGTAATCGGCATCGCGCGCGTCCAGATCAGCGCGCAAGCGACCGCCATCGAACAGAGGAAGGGAAATGGTCGGGGCGACATTGAAGAAGCGACTGGCCGAGCCAAACATGGCGTCACCCAGCAACGACTCGGCCCCGGCAGCGGCGCTGAGGTTCAGGTTCGGATAGAAATTAGTCTTGCCCGCCACGATGTTCTTGCTCGCAGCCTCTACACGCCAGCGGGCCGCGACGATGTCCGGCCGACGTCCCAGCAATTCGGCAGGCAATGAAGACGGCAGCGCGACGACCGCAGGCTTGAGCACGTTGGGTCTGGCGATTTCCTGACCGCGGTCCGGGCCTTTACCGAGCAACACTGCCAAGGCGATCTTTGCGCTGCGCAGGTTTTTCTCGGCAGCGATCAGCGCCTCCTGGGAGTTGGCCTCCAGGCTTTCGGTCTGCTGATATTGGTACTGGCTGTCGATCCCGGACTGCAGGCGCTGGTTCCCCAGGTTGAGCAACTGCTGCGTGCGCTTGAGATCCTCGGTCGCCAGATCATGAACGATGTAAGCCTGACCTACATCGCTGTAGGCCCGTGCCACATCGGCGGCCAGCGTCAGGCGTGCGGCTTGCTCGTCAACCTCAGCGGCGCGAGCCTGGCCCAAAGCGGCTTCCCAGGCTGCACGCTGGCCGCCCCATAAATCGAAGTTGTAATTGAAGTTCAGTGCGAGGCTGCGCAACGTGCTGTAACGCCCGCCCATGCCGCTTGGGTCCTGATCCCGTGCCAGGCGCGAGCGACTGACACTGGCATCGGCATCAACCGTCGGCATGCGTGCTGCATCGGCAGCGTAAGCCGACGCCATGGCTTGATGAGTGCGCGCATTGGCGACTTGCATGTCCGGGCTGTCACGCAGGGCTTCGTTGATCAGAGCATCGAGCTGCGGATCGCCGAGGTTTTTCCACCAGTCACGTTTCGGCCAGGCTGCAGGTGAAAGGTTGATGCCTTGCAGGCTGTTTTCAGCTTGAAGCTTGTTTGCGTCAAGGCTTTTGCCTTGGGTGGTCAGGCCGCTGTAGTTGGCGCAACCGGCGATACTCAGGGCGATCAGCAACAGGCTATAGCGCGCCCGCGGCACAGCCCGCGATACAGAAAGGCTCATTCTGCACCTCTGTCTTTGAAACTCAGACGGGTAATGGCGATGTGATCGTTGGCATCGACCAGCACCTTGCTGAGAATTCGCTCCAGACTTGCCACCTCCTCCGCATCCAGCACGCCAAGCAGTTCATTCATGGCTTCAGCGCCAATCTGCGGCAATTGGTCGGTGATGACCCGCCCCTGCTCGGTCAGAACCAACTGAACCTGACGCCGATCCGTGGCCGAACGGGTGCGTTCGATCAGTTGCTTCTGCTCAAGGCGATCCAGCATGCGGGTCATGGAACCGCTGTCCAGAGACAGGTGCCGACACAATTCAGCGGGGGTGTCCGCGCGGAACTGGGCCACGATGATCAGGACCTTGAACTGCGAGAACGTGATGCCATAGGGCACTAATTGCTTGTCGAGGATGCGATCCTTCAGCGAATTGGTACGGCCGATCAGCATGCCCATGATCGTCGACTGCTGATTGTCAGGACTGAAATGTTTCATGAATCCACCAAATTAGCTGCCTAGGCAGAGAATATGGCGATATTACTGCCTAGGCAGCAAATGGCAAAGCTTTTATTAGCTTGCTTACTATTTTCTCTGAATTGGGAGTCTTGCGAAAATCGGTAGGAGCGAACTTGTTCGCGAGGTGGTATGGCTGAAAAATATCAGGGCCTGACACACTCTCTCGCGAACAAGTTCGCTCCTACCGGTTTAGTGCAGATTGCGGAATGTCAGCCTTCGACAAGGTGGATATCGTCGATTTTGGCGAAGTGAGAAGACAGGTTGCGAAGTCGGTAGGAGCGAACTTGTTCGCGAGGTGGTATGGCTGAAAAAATATCAGTGGCCGATACACCGCTTCGCGAACAAGTTCGCTCCTACCGGTTTAGCGCGGTAGGCATGTCGCCATAGGTCAGAAAGCAGGTTGAGAGATCGGGCTCAACCGAACGCGGGCACACCGCTGTGGAACCGGAACTCTTCATCCGGGCTTTCGATCAGTTCGCGTTCGGCGAGGCGGACTTCTTCGATCTTGGCGTCAACATCAGCCTTGTCGCCGTAGGTGTAGGCCAGCTTCAGATAGTCCTGGAAATGCCGCGCCTCGGACTTCAGCAGCCCGGCGTAGAACTTGCCCAGCTCTTCATCCAGATGTGGCACCAGACAGGCAAAACGCTCGCAGGAACGGGCCTCAACAATAGCCCCCACAATTAACGCATCGGTCAGGCGATAAGGATTGTGATTACGCACCAGCTTGCGCAGGGCCCCGGCGTATCGCGCAGAGCTGACGTTGGCCATGGGAATTTCGCGCTTGCGGATAATGCTCAGCACCTGCTCGAAGTGGCGCAGTTCTTCCCGGGCCAGGCGCGACATCTTGCTCAACAGGTCGAACTTGTCGTTGTACTGGAACATGAACTGAAACGCCGCTCCAGCCGCCTTCTTTTCGTTGTTCGCGTGGTCGATCAGCAGGATGTCGAGGTTGCGTAATGCAGCCTGAACCCAACTGTCGGGGGTGCGGCAAAGCAGGAAGGCTTCAATTTCAGGAATCGGGTACATAGGCTCACAAAAGGCCGGACGACAAGGCCGGGCATTATACGAGTGGGATGGGTGTTCGGCGATAGAAATGCGATTTTCCGGGGAGACTCAATGTGTGTGCGCAAGCTGATGTGACGACGTGGGACCGGCTTTAGCCGGGAAGAGGCCGGTACATTCACAACATTTTCTTCGTCGGAAATGCCGCCTTCCCGGCTAAAGCCGGTCCCACTTCAGTTTGCAGGTAAATATAGAATCTCCCGCAGGATCACATTTCAATTCATGCTCAGGTGAGAGTAGTCAAACGACTCTCAGCCCTTGCGCTTCCCATCCAGCCGACGCAAATGGCAGGTCACTTCTTCGCGGTCGTGGTACAGCTGCTTGCAGCCGATCTCGACCCTAATACCTCGCGCTTCGAAGCCCTCCTCAATGCGCTGCAACAGGCGACTGACTTCGGCATAACGCTGCTTCATCGGCAGCTTGAGGTTAACCACGGCTTCGCGACACAAGCCTTCGCCCAGCCAGGTTTCCAGCAAAGCAGCGTTACGCGCAGGCTTTTCCACGATGTCACAGACCATCCAGTCCACCGGCTGACGCGGTTTGTATGTAAAACCGTCAGCCATCAAATGTTGAACCAGCCCGGTGTCCATCAGGCTTTCGGCCATGGGGCCATTGTCGATAGCCGTCACCAGCATGCCTCGACGTACCAGTTGGTAAGTCCAGCCACCCGGCGCAGCGCCGAGATCGACACCGGTCATGTCACCCGAAAGACGCTCATCCCACTGATCACGCGGGATAAAGTGATGCCAGGCTTCTTCCAGCTTCAGCGTTGAACGGCTCGGCGCTTCACGGGGAAATTTCAAACGAGGGATGCCCATGGGCCACATCGCCGAATTGTCGGCATCCGCCAGACCGAGAAACACTTCGCGACCACTCTTGAACGTCAGCAACAGGCGAGGTTTACGCGGGTCGTCTACAAGTTTGCCAGCCTGAGTCAGCGCCTTGCGCAGCGGGGCTTCGAACTTGCGGCAGAACGTCGAAAGCTCCTTGCCGTCGTTGGTGTCCACTACCTCGAGCCACAGGCTGCCGCAGGTAGCGAAGTTGGCCATGTGCGCCAGGATCACACTGATGCGGTCGGTTTCCGGCAGTTCCAGAAACACACCCCGCGCCCATTGGCGAGGGAAGATCAGTTTCGAGAAGCGCTGGCCATTCATAAGCCGCTCGGCACCGTCGTCCTCAGTGCAGACAAACTCGGCGCAGGCCGTATTCGGCTTGGCTTTGGCATATCCAGAAACATTAAGGCGCGCCGCATGTTCGGCGATTTCAGAACACACTTCGCCTTCAAAGCCCGGGCGGCAGTGCATAAACAGGGTGTTCATGGGGGTGCTCCTGAACACGTCGACCTATACGAGAAAGATTAATCTCAGCGACGCAAAAGGCGAGCATGATAGCTGAATCAGGAACCACTGGAGTGACCAACGGGTCAAGTACTGCATAAGTCATAAATCACAAGCGGCGCTATCGCGTCAGCTTTCCAAGGATTTCAATCGTCCAGTCCGTGCCGTGCGGACGCATCAAAGGAGTTATTTCATGCCCTCCCTCGATAGCCTGAACAGCCTGAAAACCCTCGAAGTCGATAACAAGACCTACCACTACTTCAGCCTGCCGGAAGCCGCCAAGACATTGGGCGACCTGAGCAAGCTGCCAATGTCCCTCAAGGTCCTGCTGGAAAACCTGCTGCGCTGGGAAGACAACAAAACCGTCACCGGGACCGATCTCAAATCGCTGGCCGCCTGGCTGGGGGAGCGGCGCTCGGACCGGGAAATTCAATACCGCCCCGCCCGTGTGCTGATGCAAGACTTTACCGGCGTACCCGCCGTGGTCGATCTGGCTGCCATGCGCGCCGCCGTTGCCAAGGCTGGCGGCGATCCGCAGCGGATCAACCCGTTGTCCCCCGTGGATCTGGTCATCGACCACTCGGTGATGGTCGACAAGTTCGGCGATGCAGACTCCTTTGCGCAAAACGTCGACATCGAAATGGAACGTAACGGCGAGCGTTACGCCTTCCTGCGCTGGGGTCAGAGCGCTTTCGACAACTTCAGCGTGGTGCCGCCTGGGACCGGGATCTGTCATCAGGTCAATCTGGAGTACCTGGGCCGCACGGTCTGGACCAAAGACGAGGAAGGCCGTACCTACGCATTCCCTGACACGCTTGTCGGCACCGATTCTCACACCACCATGATCAACGGCCTCGGTGTACTGGGTTGGGGTGTTGGCGGTATCGAAGCGGAAGCAGCGATGCTGGGTCAGCCGGTGTCGATGCTGATCCCGGAAGTGATCGGTTTCAAACTCAACGGCAAGCTCAGGGAAGGCATCACAGCTACCGACCTGGTGCTGACCGTCACGCAAATGCTGCGCAAAAAAGGCGTGGTCGGCAAATTTGTCGAA
Source organism: Pseudomonas sp. Irchel 3A5 (assembly GCF_900187575.1). Classification (NCBI taxonomy): domain Bacteria; kingdom Pseudomonadati; phylum Pseudomonadota; class Gammaproteobacteria; order Pseudomonadales; family Pseudomonadaceae; genus Pseudomonas; species Pseudomonas sp. Irchel 3A5. The sequence continues at coordinate 50,246 of NZ_FYDU01000016.1, forward strand.
TTCTACGGAGACGGTCTGGCGGAACTGCCATTGGCCGACCGCGCCACCATCGCCAACATGGCGCCTGAATACGGCGCGACGTGCGGTTTCTTCCCGGTGGACGAGGTGACGCTGGAGTATCTACGCCTGTCCGGTCGTCCTGACGAGACCGTGAAACTGGTCGAGGCCTATTGCAAGGCCCAAGGCCTGTGGCGTCTGCCCGGCCAGGATCCGGTGTTTACCGACAGCCTTGAACTGGATATGAACACGGTCGTAGCCAGCCTGGCCGGTCCAAAGCGCCCTCAGGATCGTGTCGCGCTGCCTGATGTTTCCCAGGCCTTTACTGACTTCCTGGGCCTGCAATTCAAACCCGCCCAGAAAGATGAAGGCCGTCTGGAAAGTGAGGGCGGCGGCGGTGTCGCGGTGGGCAATGCGGATCAAGTGACCGGCGAGGCCGAATACGAACATGAAGGTCGCACCTATCGCCTGAAAAACGGCGCGGTGGTGATCGCGGCAATTACCTCATGCACCAATACCTCCAATCCCAGCGTGATGATGGCCGCCGGCCTGGTCGCGAAAAAAGCTGTAGAAAAAGGCCTGAAAACCAAGCCTTGGGTGAAGACCTCTCTGGCTCCGGGCTCCAAGGTGGTGACTGATTATTACAAAGCCGCCGGGCTGACGCAGTACCTCGACGCGCTGGGCTTCGATCTGGTGGGCTACGGCTGCACCACGTGCATCGGCAACTCCGGGCCGCTGCCTGAGCCTATCGAGAAAGCCATTCAGCAGTCGGATCTGACGGTGGCTTCAGTGCTGTCCGGCAACCGCAACTTCGAAGGCCGCGTGCATCCGTTGGTCAAAACCAACTGGCTGGCCTCCCCGCCGCTGGTTGTCGCCTATGCGCTGGCCGGTAGCGTGCGCATCGATATCAGCAGTGAATCGCTGGGGGAAGGCGCAGATGGTAAGCCGGTTTATCTGCGCGACATCTGGCCAAGCCAGAAGGAGATCGCCGAAGCGGTTGAGCAGGTCAATACCGGTATGTTCCACAAGGAATACGCCGAAGTATTTGCCGGTGACGAACAGTGGCAAGCCATCGAAGTGCCGCAAGCCGCAACTTACGTGTGGCAGGACGATTCAACCTATATCCAGCACCCGCCCTTCTTCGACGACATCGCAGGTCCGCTGCCGGTTATCGAAGACATCCACGGCGCCCGCGTGCTGGCCTTGCTGGGCGACTCGGTAACCACCGACCACATTTCCCCGGCCGGTAACATCAAGGCAGATAGCCCGGCAGGCCGCTATCTGCGTCAACAGGGCGTCGAGCCGCGAGACTTCAACTCTTACGGTTCTCGCCGCGGTAACCACGAAGTGATGATGCGCGGGACGTTCGCCAATATCCGTATTCGCAACGAGATGCTCGGCGGCGAAGAAGGTGGCTTTACCCTGCACGCCCCCACTGACGAGAAGATGCCGATATACGATGCGGCCATGCGTTATCAGGCCGAAAACACGCCACTGGTGATCATTGCAGGTCAGGAATACGGCACCGGTTCAAGCCGTGACTGGGCCGCAAAAGGCACAAACCTGTTGGGCGTCAAGGCGGTGATTGCCGAAAGCTTCGAACGTATTCACCGTTCTAACCTGGTGGGCATGGGCGTACTGCCGCTGCAATTCAATAACGGCCAGAGTCGCAAGACACTGAGCCTTACCGGCAAGGAGACGCTGGATATCAGCGGTCTGACCCATGCCGACCTTCGTCCCGGCATGAGCCTCAAGCTGACAATCACCCGCGAAGACGGCACGCAGGAAATCGTCGATGTGCTGTGCCGCATCGATACGCTGAATGAGGTGGAGTACTTCAAGGCGGGCGGGATTCTGCATTATGTGTTGCGACAGTTGATTGCATCTTGAGTAGCTCAGGGACCTGGTGACAGGACCCAACCTATGTGGGAGCGGTGCTTGCCCGCGTTGCACGAGACGCAGCTAGAAGACATACCGCGTTACCGTTTATGGCGGGCAAGCACCGCTCCCACAGGATCTCATTCCAATTCCACTGCAGGCTCAGCAATAAGGGCGATAAACGAACAGATTTATCGCCTTGTCTTCATCCTGGCTCTTCCGCAGAATTAACCATCTGGTACATTTTGCTGAAACCGCATTCTTCGATCCCTGGATGCGGCATCTAATAAGAGCCGATCGCCATGACTGTCATTCGTAAACCGTCCATTCTCGCCGGCCTCATTGGCTCGGGTATCCAGGCTTCGCGCACCCCGGCGCTGCATGAGCACGAAGGCGATGCCCAAGGCATCCGCTATTTGTACAGATTGCTCGACCTTGATGCGCTCAAACTCGACATCACCGCCCTGCCCGACTTGCTCACCAGCGCCCAGCGCATGGGCTATACCGGTCTGAACATTACCTTCCCCTGCAAGCAAGCGGTTATTCCGCTACTGGATGATCTGTCGCCTGAGGCCAGAGGCATTGGCGCGGTGAACACGGTGCTGTTCAAGGACGGGCAGCGGATTGGCCACAACACCGATTGCCTGGGTTTCGCCGAAGGGTTCCGTCGCGGCCTCAATGACGTGCCACGCCAGCGCGTTGTGCAGATGGGTGCCGGTGGCGCGGGCGCTGCGGTGGCCCATGCGTTGCTGGCCGAAGGCGTTCAGCAGCTGAGCATCTTTGAAGTGGACCCGGCCCGGGCGCAGGGTCTGGTGGACAACCTCAATACCCACTTCGGAGAAAATCGGGCGGTGGTGGGTCGTGATTTGCGTGAAGCCATGGCCGCTGCCGATGGCCTCGTAAACACCACCCCGGTCGGCATGACCAAACTGCCTGGTACACCGCTGCCTCCGGAGCTTTTGCATAAAGCCCTGTGGGTCGCGGAAATCATCTATTTTCCGCTGGAAACCGAACTGCTCAAACACGCCCGCGCCCTGGGCTGCCGCACGCTGGATGGCGGCACCATGGCGGTGTTTCAGGCGGTCAAAGCGTTCGAACTGTTCAGCGGCCAGACTGCGGATGCCGGGCGCATGCAGGATCACTTTGCGAGCATGGGTGATTGAGTACAGAGGTCAATAATTACCTGTAGGAGCTCACGAGCACCGCGAGGCAGCGATGGCGGTTTGCCTGACACACCGCCATCGCTGCCTCGCGGTGCTCGTGAGCTCCTACAGTAAAGTGGTCAGTGGACATTAAAAGCTTACGGCCGCAGGTATCGACTCACCGAATCACACAGCATCGCCTTGTGCCGCTGTTTGATCTCGTCGTTGACCAATTCAATCTGGAAGATCTCGGAAAAGGTGTGGCGGTTCGAGATCCGGTAGAAGCAAAACGAGCTGATCATCAAATGCAGGTCGATGGCGTTCACGCCCTGGCGAAACACTCCCAGCGCTTCCCCGCGTCGGAGAATCTTGTCGAGGATGCTGACGATATTCTGGCTGAGCTCGCGAATGGTCGGTGACTGTTTGACGTTCTCGCCGTTGTGGATGTTCTCGATGCAGACGATCCGTACGAAGTCGACGTTGCGGTCGTGGTGATCGAAGGTGAATTCCACCAGCCGCTCAATGGCCTGCATGGGCTCCAGCGCATCCAGATTGAGCCCGCTTTCGGTGCGGCGAATGTCGCCATAGAGCTTCTCCAGCACCTCGGCGTACAACTGCTCCTTGCTGTTGAAGTAGTAATAGATCATCCGCTTGGAGGTTTTTGTGCGCTCGGCGATAGCGTCCACCCGCGCACCGGACAAGCCCTGGGCGACGAATTCGGCAATGGCTGCCTGCAGGATGTCATCCCGGGTTTTTTCCGGATTATTTTTGCGCCCTGTCGCCGTTGTTCTAACCGGGGCGATCACGGCACTTTCATCAATAGTTGTCATTTCAGCGGCATACCACGGTCAGATCGGGGCGGTGCTATGTTTTTCATAGTCCTGGGGCCGCCCTCGAGGCTCAAAATGACTGCGCTACATGGATCAGAGCCGGGCCTGGCGAGCAGCTCCGCTGCGTGTCTTGGCCATGGCTGCCAGGCGCACGGCGACGTTGGCGGCGCCGTAACCCACATAGCCATTCTTGCGCTGCAGGATCTCGAAGAAAAAGCGATCGTCGAACGGCTCGGTGTACACGTGAAACAGCTCGCCGCCTTGGGCATCGCGGTCGTAAAGCACGTTGTAATAAGCCAGTTCGCTGAGGAATTCGTCATCGAAATCGAAGCGCGCGGCCAGATCGTCGTAGTAATTGAGCGGGATGTCCAGCAGCTTCAAACCAGCCTCTTTGGCACGGCTGACTTCAGCGAAGATATCTTCGCAGGCAAAAGCAATGTGGTGAACGCCTGAACCCCGGTAACTGGACAGCGCGTGAGAAATCGCCGTGTTGCGGTTTTCCGAGATATTCAGCGGCAAACGCACTGTGCTGCAACGGCTGCGCAACGCCCGGCTTTTCACCAGACCATAAGGGTCGGGCAGGACCACTTCGTCGTCGGCTTCGAAATCCAGCAGGCTTTTATAGAACAACACCCAACTGTCCAGACTGTCCGCAGGCAGCGCCATGGCCATGTGGTCGATACGCTGCAGTCCGCCACCCGCTTGGGCGTTCGGGTTCACCACGAAGTCGATGTCGTAAATCGATTCACCCGGCACGGCAGGTTCGACCAGATAGATCAGGCTGCCATCCGGTGCACGTACCGACGGGACTTCCCGTTCGTTAGGCCCAACCAATCCACGGTACGGCTGGCCTTTAAAGGCCTGGGCACGTTCCAGCGCTACCGAGCCGCTCTCGACTCGTAACGCTGTGGCACAGAGTGATGGACCGTGTGCCTCAAAAAAACTGTGAGCGAACGAATAAGGTTCGGCGTTCAACACGATCTTGATATCACCCTGCCCCATCAGGCTGACGGCCTTGGAGCGGTGCTGGCCGAGCTTGGCGAAACCGAGATTAGCCAGCCAGCCAGCAAGGCGCGCACCCTGAGCGTCGTCCACGGCAAACTCGAGAAACTCGACGCCGTTGTAAGTGCTGGCGGGCGGCGGGCTGAACAACAGATCCTTGGCGACGGGCTCATTCTGCTGCTCCAGCAACAGGCGGGTTTTCTCTTCCAGATAAAGCAACGAGCGCAAGCCATCGGCAGCATTGGATCGTGGGGGTGCCGCGCGGAAGCCGTCATTGAAGATTTCCAGTGACAGCGGCCCGGTGTAGCCCGTTTTCAGAATTGGCGCGAGGAAGCCCGGCAGATCGAATTCGCCCTGACCGGGGAAGCAACGGAAGTGGCGGCTCCACTCCATGACATCCATGGCCAGAATCGGCGCGTCAGCCATTTGTACAAAGAAGATTTTGTCGCCGGGGATTTGCGCAATCGCGCTCGGATCGCCCTTCAGGGACAAGGTGTGAAAACTGTCGAGCAACACGCCCAGGGCGGGATGATCGACCTGTTTCACCAGATTCCAGACTTGTTGCCAGGTGTTGACGTGACGGCCCCACGCCAGCGCTTCGTAGCCCACCCGCAACTGACGGGCACCGGCGCGCTCGGCCAGCATCGCCAGGTCATCGCGAAGGATATTTTCGTCACCCAGAGAGTCGGCGGCGCTGTTGCTGCAGACCAGTACCAGATCGGTGCCCAGTTCCTGCATCAAGTCAAACTTGCGCTCGGCGCGATCAAGGTTGCGTGGCAAGCGGTCGCGGCGGCAGCCTTCGAAGTCTCGGAAAGGCTGAAACAAGGTAATGGCAATGCCCAGATCGGCGCAGATCTGCCGAACATGGCGGGGACTGCCATCGTAGTAAAGGAGGTCATTTTCGAAAATCTCGACACCGTCAAAGCCGGCAGCGGCGATGGCTTCGAGTTTTTCCGGCAGGGTTCCGCTCAAGGAAACGGTGGCAATCGAACGTTGCATGTTTGACTCCTGTGAGATCGCGACTTCTGCAGATCGCATGTCTAGTGCCCATCAAATGACCGTACGGCAAAAGCACGGATTGGGGGTAACTGAATTATTCTCCCGGCCAACGGCCATCGCAATTCATAATGTACCAGACAGTTAGTTTAATGTTCGATAATCGCCCCAAAGCAGATTTGTCTGATTGACGCTTTTGTCGGGCGTGCTCAACATCAGCAGCACATTGTCGAACAAGGCCAACCGCCCGAAGTTGATAACGCCTTTGCAAGCACACCATAACAATTTCAAAAACAGGGTCACGCACATGCCTTCATACACTGATTCTCCCCGCTTCCGTCCCGGTCCTGTTGGCTACTCAGCCCTGGCTCGTACGTCGATGAATACCGCTCTATCAACACTATTGGTAGAAACGCGTATCGGATCGGCTTCAGCCTGATTAAAATCCAGCGCCCACGAAATCAGCTCCTGCGGCGTAACCGTCGTTGTAGAGCACTGCGGCCCTCATCGGCCACGATTCGAGACGCTTTCACAGTTTGGCTTTTATAGCCTGATTCAGGGCCACTTGCCTGAATCCTGGAACGGACGGCTTAACCATGATTCATACACACTCTGCCGCCAAGACGGCTAACGTCGCTCATCCGCACGCCAGCATGGGCGAGAAAATCCGCGGAGCCCTGGCCGTCGGCAAGGTTCGCTGGGGCATGCTCGCGCTGGTATTTTTTGCGACTACCCTGAACTACATCGATCGTGCCGCCCTGGGTGTCATGCAGCCCATCCTGGCCAAGGAAATGGGCTGGACGGCGATGGATTACGCCAACATCAACTTCTGGTTCCAGGTGGGTTACGCCGCAGGCTTCCTGCTGCAAGGCCGCTTCATCGATAGGGTCGGCGTGAAACGCGCCTTCTTCCTGGCCGTACTGTTGTGGAGTGTCGCCACCGGTGCCCATGGTCTGGCAACCTCGGCCACTGGCTTCATGATCTGCCGATTCATACTGGGCCTGACCGAAGCCGCCAACTACCCGGCGTGCGTCAAGACTACGCGGTTGTGGTTCCCCGCAGGCGAACGCGCCATTGCCACCGGCATCTTCAACGCCGGGACCAACGTCGGTGCGATGCTTACCCCTGCGTTGCTGCCGTTCATTCTGACTATCTGGGGCTGGCAAGCCGCGTTCGTCAGCATGGGTTTGCTCGGCCTGTTCTGGGTCGTGACCTGGCGCCTCAAGTACTACAACCCCGAAGACCACCCGAGCGTCAGCCAGACCGAACTGGATTACATCAATCAGAACCCTGAACCCGAGCCGGTCAAAGTGCCCTTCTCGCACATTCTGAAAATGCGCGGCACCTGGGCGTTCGCCATTGCTTACTCGCTGACGGCCCCTGTGTTCTGGTTCTACCTGTACTGGCTGCCGCCGTTTCTCAATCAGCAATACAACCTGGGTATCAGCGTGACCCAGATGGGCATTCCGTTGATCCTGATCTGGCTGACCGCTGACTTCGGCAGCATCGGTGGCGGCATCTTATCGTCCTGGCTGATTGGCCGAGGCATGCGCGCCACCACGGCCCGATTGCTGTCGATGCTGATATTTGCGATCACTATCTGCAGCGTGATATTTGCCGCCAACGCCAGCGGACTCTGGGTCGCAGTATTGGCGATCTCCCTCGCCGTGGGTGCGCATCAGGCCTGGACTGCGAATATCTGGAGTCTGGTGATGGACTACACGCCTAAACATCTGATGAGCACTGTGTTCGGCTTCGGCGGCATGTGCGCGGCCATCGGCGGGATGTTCATGACCCAGATCGTCGGTGCCGTTCTGACGGCGACCAACAACAATTACAGCGTGTTGTTTACCATGATCCCGGCGATGTACTTCATTGCGCTGACCTGGATGTACTTCATGGCACCGCGCAAGGTCGAAACGCTCAAGGACTGAATCTAGCTACGCATCGACCCGGCCGCTTCCTCGCAAGCGGCCTTTTTTTGCCTTGCAGAAACATCCCACAAAACTTTCCCTCAGATAAAACTGACAAAAGAACTGGAAATTACCCTGCCGGATCAGTGAAGCTTGGCGCCCGCTTAAACACCAGCACTTCACAACGGCCTGAAGCAACACGCGCGAACGGATTCCAGGGAGCACCCCATGCCGGCGATACGCTGGACCAGCCTGACGCTACTCATCCTCGGCTACTGTATTGCCCTGAGCTTTGGCGACCTCAGCCTGCCAGCGGCAGTGACATTTGGTCTGCTGGTGATGGCAGGCATCTGCGTAACGCAATTCAGCCAGCGAGCGGTGGTGTGCTTCGGTCACGGGTTATTCATCACCCTGGCTTTCGCTTTGGCGATTCACTGGCTGCCCGGCTTCTTCAGCGAGCGTGTCATCGCGGCTCAACGCTTCTCCCCCGAAGCCGCGCCATTCTCGATGTACCTCTATCTGGACAAACCACTAATCGGCATCTGGATTGTGCTGGCCTGTCCGTGGCTGTTACCGGCAATACCTGCAAGGCAGGCATTGAAAACCGCTGTATTGACCTTGCTCGGGACAAGTGCAGTCTGCATGGCCCTAGCGGTCATGCTGGGCGTCACCGGCTGGTCGCCCAAATGGCCAGCGCAAGGCACGCTGTGGCTGTTGAACAACTTGTTGCTGGTCACCCTCACCGAAGAGCTGTTCTTTCGCGCCTATCTGCAGGGGGGCTTGCAGCGTCTGCTGCAACGCGTGCCTTATGGGCCAGCACTGGCGCTTTGTGCGGCCTCCTTCCTGTTCGGCCTGGCTCATTTGGGCAGCGGATGGCAATGGGCACTCCTGGCCGGAATCGCTGGAACAGGCTATGGCCTTGCCTACCGCTTCGGCGGATTACAGGCAGCGGTGGTCACACATTTCGGGCTCAATCTGTTGCATTTCAGCCTGTTCACGTATCCGGTTTTTGATCGCTGAGCCAGTCATCATCGTCGGTGACTTGTGGGTCATTTGGCAAAAATGCTCAATAAATGAGTATTTTTGTCGATAACGTCACAAAGCCCCAGCGGATCGGACAGCTCATGCGTAATAACCAGCCCATCACTCAGCGCGAACGGACATTCCCTGCACAACAGCGTTTGATTTCAACCACAGATGCCCGTGGCGTGATCACCTATTGTAACGACGCCTTCGTCGAAATCAGTGGCTTCTCTCGGGAAGAACTGCTCAACGCACCCCACAATACCGTTCGCCACCCCGACGTGCCGCCAGCAGTTTTCGAACATATGTGGAGCACGCTCAAGCAGGGCCTGCCGTGGATGGGCATCGTCAAAAACCGCAGCAAGAATGGCGATCATTACTGGGTCAACGCCTACGTCACGCCGATGTTCGAAAACCAGAAGGTCGTGGGCTTCGAATCAGTGCGGGTTAAACCGACTGCCGAACAGATCAAGCGTGCCGAGGCGCTTTACAGCCGCCTGAACAAGGGTAAATCAGCCGTTCCAGGCCGTGATAAATGGCTGCCGGTATTACAGGACTGGCTACCATTCATTATGGTCAGCCAGCTCAGTTTCCTGATCGGCGTGTGGCTCAACACCAGTTGGGGCTTCGCTTTGGCTGCCGGTTTGTCCGTGCCATTGGGCCTGCTGGGCCTGTCCTGGCAGCAACGTGGCATCAAGCGCCTGCTGCGTCTGGCCGAGCAGACCACTTCTGATCCGCTGATTGCGCAGATGTACACCGACAGCCGTGGCCCGCAGGCCCGTCTGGAAATGTCGATCCTCAGTCAGGAAGCACGCTTGAAGACCTGTCTGACGCGTCTGCAGGACACGGCCGAGCAACTGACCGGTCAGGCACGCCTATCCAACAGCCTGGCCAATTCCAGCTCCAGTGGTCTGGAACGCCAGCGCGTCGAAACCGAACAAGTCGCCACCGCCATCAACCAGATGGCCGCCACGACCCAGGAAGTAGCCAGCCACGTGCAGCGCACCGCTGACGCCACTCAACAAGCCAACCAATTGACCCGTCGTGGCCGCGACATTGCCGGGGAAACCCGCGAAGCCATTCAACGCCTGTCCCGGGCGGTTGGCGAAACCGGCCTGACGGTGACCCAACTGGCTCAAGACAGCAACGAAATCGGCGGCGTGGTCGACGTGATCAAAGGCATCGCTGACCAGACCAACCTGCTGGCGCTGAACGCGGCCATCGAAGCGGCCCGCGCCGGGGAAATGGGTCGCGGCTTCGCCGTCGTCGCTGACGAGGTACGCCAACTGGCGCAGCGCACCGCCGAGTCTACCGGGCAGATCCACGGCCTGATCGCCAAGCTGCAAAGCACTGCCAACGCCGCCGTGCAGACCATGAACACCGGCCATCGTCAGGCGGAAGAAGGCGTCGCCAAAGTGCTTGAAGCCGATGAAGCGCTCGTCGGCATCAGCGAAGCGGTCGCCAACATCACCGACATGACCACCCAGATCGCCGCTGCCACCGAGGAGCAAAGCTCGGTCGCCGAAGAGATCAGCCGCAACATCGCCACCATCGCAGACCTCGCCGACCAGACCTCCGACGAAGCGCAACGCTCGGCCGTCCTGAGCGGCGAACTGACCGACACCGCCAACTCCCAGTACTCACTGGTGGAACGCTTTAATCGCTGATTATCCAGCGTTATCGAAAAACCCTGGCAGACATGTTCTGCCGGGGTTTTTTATTGGCTGTTGCCGTGTATAGCCAAGACGCAGGACTACATAGTTAATGAAGTAGTTTGTAGGTAACTTCTGAAAGTAAATAGATAGGGTGCATTGGGCTCACTTTTACTGTGCGAAGCGTTGACAGAATGAACGGGTTCCGATTAGTTGATTTTCAGAGTTCACCTCGCATAGATAACTACTGCCTAGGTGGATATTTTTTAAGGGTGGGCTCTGAATATTTTAATTAACTGATGGTCGCGCTGAATTAGAGGCGTGATCTGGAGAATCAAAAAAATGAGCAAACACATTAACAAAAGCGGACTTCCAATCCCGTTCGTACCCGCAGCCGACCCGATTGACGGGTTGCTACGGGTGAGCACCTTAAACAACCCTATTGATGTAGAGTTCCGCCTCTGGGAATTTATGTACCCAGGTTATTACGTACAGCTGATGCTAAATGGTGAGTTGGTCGGCGCGATCTGGACGATGACCGATAGCGACACCTCAGGGGATATTATTTCAATGGTTCTCGATCCCGAACATTTGCTGAATGACGGTACTTACAGCCTGGGCCTTAGGGCCACCAACAACGAAAATGGCGTGAGTAGTGACTCTGCGACTATATCGCTGATCGTCGATCGAACCTCCCCAGGCGCGGCTCTGCTAGCACCGGCCATGCTCGCAAGCGTCAGCTTTGGGGACTTTCTGAATGCGAAGATCCCAAGCTACGCAGGCATGGAGACCGGCGACATGATCCAGACAGTCTGTAACGGGATTCAAGGTCCAACCTATCGCGTTCAACCAGAAAACCTCACAACCAGCCCCGTCGAAATTTCCTTCACTCAGGAGTTTCTTGAAGGCCTGTTCAGCGACCGGGTAAGTATTACTTACCACGTAACCGACCGGGGCGGTAATCGCTCTATTCTTGCTCAGTCAGTTGAGCTGACCCTCCAGCGCTAATACCACGAACATCCATTTGAATAGCAAAACAAAGATCCTGTGCGCGTTTGCGTGCAGGATTTTTATTATATTCACGCGAGACAAATCCGCGTACGCGTTTGCACTTCACAAAATAAAACCATGCTCCGCTACACCGAATCGTATGAGTCATTTATCGGAAGCGTCTGACTTGACCTCGCATACACGACATCTTCTAATACGCCCAACACATGCCATGGACGCAACGCGACAAGTTAAACAACACATTAAAATCTATCTGTCATTCAGGACGAAAAGATGAACGAAGAGTTCACACCCGGCGCACCACCCAATAAAAATTCCACCGTCGAGAAAGCCAGCGAACAGCACACACCGCTCAAGCAGGAAAATGCCCCTGAATTAACGCTTGTCTCTACCAACTCACATCCAGAAGGCGCGGACTCAACTGTGTCAATACAGCACCCTGACTTGAATATCTCCCGTTATTTGAAGGCACCCAGGCTGGCGAACGTCAAACCTAATACCGTCAGCTACGAACAGGCCAACGCCGGTGTCCACATCAATATTCCCGGCTCTGAGAAAATGCGCCTCGGCGATACGCTGGTGTTTTATTGGGGCCAGAACAAATCCTCGACCCTGATTCGTTTACGCTCTATCAGCAAGGACAGCACGGTACGAGTCCTGTGCGTCAGCTACGATCTCATCGCCCAGGTGCAGTATGGTCTGGTGGACGTTTATTACGAGGTGCATCGCGACCAGTATCTGATCGGCACTTCTCCTGCAGTACGTGTCACGGTCAATCGCGATCCAGCGCCTGCGAGGCAAAGACCAAAACGGAGTAATGGCCCCGGTAGCTCGACAGCGAATGCCTGACGGTCCATGAAAAGCGATAACCCCCGACGATTGCTCGACGGGGGTTATTCACTGTTGTGATGCCCTTTGCAGACTCAGGTCATCTGAAGACAGGGGCGCAATCCGACTAAAACGCGAATTTCAATCCCACGTTTGCGCCCCAAGGCTGCTCGACCTGCTTGCCTTTCATGTAATCGAAATCGGCATGCAGTTGTAGACGCTCGGACAAGGACACCGAAATCCCGGCCCCCACTTCGGCTCGAGAGCCGAACAAATCATTGTCAAACCGCGTGGAGTTGACCTTGACCTCATTATTACGGGAGAACTCCTGAGCCGCTGCCAATCGCAGGTAAGGCCGCACCACACCGCCATCCTTGAGGCTGATGCTCCGCCCTGCCGATGCCCCGACCTTGGCCAATACCGATTGGGTCTGTTTGTTGCGAGCCTGCATCCCGTTATCCAACGCATAGCTGTCACCTTTAACCCACACGCTGGAAAATTGCGCATAGGGTTCGAGGAAATAGCCATCGTCAAAACGGATGTTTCTGCCAAACTCAAGCGATCCACCAAGACCGATGCTCTCATAATTCCCCTTGGCTTTCGCACCGTCGCTCATGGCGACTTTGGATTCATTGCGAAACCGGTTGAGTTTGAGAATCGCGTCCAGGTAATAACCGTCGTCCAGCAACCAGGTACCGTACCCACCCACGTAATAACTGCCGATCTTGCCGCTGGTGCCTTGCCCAATCGCCAGATCGTTTTTGCTGTAACCGGCCATCAAGCCCAATGACAACTGCCCGACACTTACCGGAAGTGGTGCATCCGCGCCCAACGAAAGGCCGCTCTGATTGTTTCGATAATCAACCCCATCACCTGTGCTGGCATTGAACCGGCTGCCATAAGCACGCATCCAGCCGCCACTCTGTTCATGGCCGCGCACCTCGCCCATGCGGCTGCGTAACGTGCTCAGTTCGCTGTTCCAGATGTTCGGAGCCGCGTTGAACAGCGCCAGCACACTTTGAGTAGACGGGGTGATGCCCCTGCCGGAACCGACGATGAACCAGTCATCGCCCTGCTGCTCCAGCTCGTAGGAATAGACGCCCAGATCCGCACGCCCGCCCAAAAGACTGAACTGCGCATCGCCCCCGTCGGTGTCCACGAGCAGCAACCGCTGCATGTCGGGGTCGACCGCTTGAGCGCCAGTGTTTTTCACATACAAGCCATGATTACCAGTGGCCTGGCCCTCGACCCGCAATAAATCGCCTTGGCGTTCGTCCAGATTGACCCGCATATCAAAAGTCCCGCGACCGGAAAGTTCGCCTAGGGTAAGCGTCTTGTGCGCTCCCTCGCCGAAACTCACCCGCCCGCCCCGCATCGCCAGCGAGTTCACCTGACTACTATCCGCCAGTGTCCAGCTTGCACCGGAGTTGATCGCCAACTTATCACTATTGATGATATTGCCGGTGAGTTGGGCGTTGCGTTGCAGGGTAACGTTCAGGGTGCTGGTGGTGTCGGCAACGAGGTTGCCGTTGAGAGTGCTGTTGTCGACGATTAAATTTACAGTGCTCAGATTATCGGCTTCCAGCAAGTTGCCATTACCTGACAGCAACGTGGATCTATTTTGAATGGTGATATCGGCAATCGCGCCATCGCTGCCTGCCTCCTTCGGAGCAACACTGATGGCCGGGCCTTCGACGCCCTCCACAACGGAGCTGTCGATGACTATCGTACTCAGAGGTTGAACTGGAATGGCTGAGGAATCCAAGGCAAGCGCCATATTTATTCCGTTGTACTGACCGCGTACATGACTGTTTTCGGACACCGACAAGGTTGCCCCCACAACATCGATACCAAGGCCTCTGTTCTCTGCCGACTCAGCACCGTAGACACGGCTGTCAGCAATCGTTAAAGAACGGTTTGCGCCTAAATTTATCGCCTTGCCTAACCCTGATAAATCACTGGAGCGCACGATTCCCTCGGAGCCACTACCACCAAAGCGCAATGCATATCCTGTCTCATTACGAATGACCGACCGTTCAATAGTCGCCTCACCGATATCAACCCTGATCCCTCCATTCACTACGCCATCACTTACATTGATAGCCGACTCCATAACCAATACCGAATTGACTACGCCGCCATTAATTATATTGAGAACCCCCCCCTTAGTAACATGATACGAATCGACCGGGGTAGAAGCGTCAACCGTCTTTACAACACCCTCTACCGGAACCACCTGTGTCAATTGACCCCCGATAAAAACCCCCCCTTTATTAACCGTTATATGTTGCTCTTGAGGCAAATTCGAGTGACTCGCCCAAGCATCCATACCAGGAGCCGCCCCAATAAAAAAAGCGACTGCGATACGCCCCACACCAGATTGCAAATAACGTATTTCGTACGACACAAATTCGTCTCCCTATTTAACAGAAGACGCATTCTTCTCGACTTAATCACGGGACTACTACCTAACGCCAGCAGAGAATAGTAGGAAAACTCCTAGAACAATGAGCTTATTTCCTACATACACAGGAATTTTGTAGGAAACTTCTGAAAATTTCAGAAAGGTAAGATTTATCTACCACCTTCGGTTGACGTCCTGAGAAAAAAACGATTACTTCCGCCCTAACTTGAAATCAAGCAATGACACAAACGTCGCTGTGAATTTTCCAGGTTATTACTTCAGAGGTTCACGCTATAAGCGGACCTCTATACGAATCGTAAATAATATCAAAAAAGGAATTAAACAATGGAAGCTACACAGAGAAAACCTCTCATTGTCCCGCAGTATCGAAAAGCAAAACAGGAAACAGTTGTTCACGAGAAGCCAGATGTACCGGTCGCCTTCCATGACGACGACACACCAGGCCTGCTACCGATCTCTGCACTGGAACGTCCCGTAACCGTCACACTAAAAGTCTGGCCGGGTGCACGCCCCGGATATACCTATCAACTAGTCTGGGACAACGTGCCTTACGGCGACGCAGAGTTCATTAGCGAAGATGAGCAACCGGGCGACCCTCTCACGCTACAAATCCCGGTCAGCCTGTTGGATGAAGGTGTCCACATGCTGCAATACCGAACTTACAACCCGTTGAGTCAGATAGCAAATCGCTCGTTCCCTTACATGGTGGTTATTGATAAAACACCACCAGGCTCCCCGGAGTTGAGCCAGATTCAATTTCCTCCTGAAGTGCAGAACGGCCTCACGGCTGCCGAACTCGCACAACTGGGGGGCAGACTGGAAGCGCATATTGCCGGCTATACCGGCATGGCTAAACACGACCTTATTCAGACATTGTGGGGTAACACCCCAGGACCGAGCACAGACGTCGATGAAGATGACATGGGGCTTAATCAGGTTTCGGTGACATTCACCAAGAGCTTTCTGGAGAGTCTGGGTGAACAGGAGCAACCGGTCACGTACCGGGTGACTGACCGGGCTGGGAACCTTTCAATTGAGTCGAATCCGGTACCCGTAATCTTGAGGCTCCAGGAAATCCCATCGGACTATCCTGCCCCAATCATTGACCCGGATCTGGGTAATCTGATTGACCATGCCGAGGCTCTGGTTGGTGTAACGGTCGATATTCCTCACTACGACAATGCCAGCGCACTGGATCAGATTCGACTTTTCTGGGGAGAGAGCAACCCTATGCTCCCCGTGTCCTTACCGCCGGGCAATGAAGACGAAGATATTGTTCTTTCTCTGCGCGTGCCCTTTGAAACCATCAATGCGCTACCTCCCGGAGAGGTCAAGGTCTCTTATGAGGTATCCCGACAAAATGAAGTCGTCGGCACCTCGCTCATCAGCACTGTCGATGTGTTCCTGACGCTTCCTGTGACGAGTCCTCTGACAGCCCTGACGGTACAAGGAACCAGTATTGAGAACCCAAATACCACCGAAAACTTTATTGACGAGGATGATTACGAGCTTAACGGTCGTGGCATCGTGGCCTGGAACCAGGACTTCCAGGTTAGCGATGATCTGAATCTTTATTGGGGTGATCAACAAAAACTTCAGTGGTATCAGATTAAAGCTACCGATGTCAGTGCGGAGAAGGATCTGATGATCCCGATTGACAACGGAATTCTGAAACTTCAAGGCACGGGCGCTGAAATTCCGGTGTATTTCACTCTGGTGCGAAACGGTAACCCCAACCCTGCGAAAGCTCCGATACAGTCAGTAGTTGTTCGATCCAGAGAAGAGTTGCCTGGTGGTCCAGACGGATTGGAGGGGCCGCAATTCAAACTGAACTCCGGAGGCTACATCGCTCCTGTACTGAACCCAAATGGCGCCGACTTGCTGATAGTACCTTATATCAACATTGCCAAAGATCAGAAAGTAACATTGAGCTTCAAAGGCTTTGATGATGACAACACCCCCATTGAAGCGTCGAATTATACGGCTGCACGGGAGCTGGATGAGTTTGACATCATTGATGGCTACACATTCACCGTGCCATATCGAAACTTAAGAATGATCTGTACCGGATTCGCAGAGGTGAGTATCAAAGTTGAACCACCACCAAGCAGTAACCAAAGTGCCGTAAACTCTACTGTGACGCGCGCACCTGTTCATATGCTGGACTCAGCCGAGTTGACTTGTACATTTCGATAAACATAGATACAGCGGGCCAAGGGCCCGCTGCATCCTGCAGATATAACTAGGAAAAATCATGCTTAATCAAAAAGATATTCCCTCGCCAGAACTTGACGCACCCTCCGTGCCAAGCGCACTTGATAATGGAATTATCCCTATCGAGTATTTAAATAAACCGCTAATGGTAGAGTTCGATGTGTGGAGCGCGGCGCGCCCTCAATTTACTTATCAACTTCTGTTTGATGACATGCTCATAGGCCCGGAAAAAACAATCGATGATGAGCAGCCAGGAGAGCGCCTGACGCTTGAAATCCCTGTTGCACTCATGAATGAAGGCCTGCATTACGTCGGCTATAGAACCAAAAATCCGTTTAGCGAACTCACTGACGATTCATTCACCACTCGAATCGAAATCGACCGCACCGCCCCCGGCAATCCACTCCTCGCCCCAATCATCTTCCCGGTCGCCATCCAGAACGGCCTGACTTCAGCCGAGCTGGACGCTCTGGGAAACAAATTGCCCGGCAAGATCGCAAGCTATAGCGATATGAAAGAAGGCGATGTGATCCGCACTTACTGGGGCACTGTGGAAGGACCTGTGGCAATCGTTGGCAGTGATGACATGGGCCTGCATCGAGTCATGGTGGATTTCTCGCGGGAGTTTCTGGAGTACATTGGTGATATCGAGGCACCGGTCTTCTATACCGTGACTGATCTGGCGGGCAATCTTTCGGCGAATGCCCAGGCAGTACAGGTCAAATTGCAGCTTCGGGTATTGCCTGAGCTACCGTTGCCGGTGGTGAAGGAAGCCAATGGCGATACGCTCGATCCGGTCAACGCGACACAGGGTGCAACGGTGGTGGTGGGTGCCTTCGCGCAGCTGGCCCGCGGGGATCGCGTAGAGGTGCAGTGGCGCGGACCTGATGCAAGTGACAGCAAGGAAAAGACGATTACCGATGCCGATGCAGGCAGGGATCTTGAGATGCTGTTCTCGGCAACCCTGGTGGAGGCGAATAAGGGTCAGACGGTCTCGATCACTTATGACGTCCTGCGCGCCAATGGTAGTGTGCAAACGTCCGGAACGTTGCTGCTGAAAATTCAGGCTGGCGTGACCCGCCTCCCCGCCCCAACCATGGACACCGTCGGCGCCGACGGCCTGCTCACCCCTTCACATATCCCCGATTCCGGTGCAACAGTGCGGGTGGGGTATGCGGATATGAGCAGTGGCGACAGTGTGGTCGTTACCTGGGAAGGTACAACCCGCTACAGCACGCCAGCGCAGGTGATCGGCGGCGATGCGCAGTTGCAGTTCAATATCCCCAAAGCCCTCATTAACCAGAACATCGGTAGCTCTGCGAGTGTGACGTATACCGTGACGCGGGCGGGCACGGCGGTGGTTTCTGCGCCGCTGTGGTTGCGGGTTCAACAGGGCATGAACTTCGACACGTCGCCTGTGCGCCTGGGCGGGAAGGTTTATCTGATTCCCGGTCGGCCGGATGTCCTGCCAGACTTTCCGGCAGGTACAACGGTGCGGCGCATTGCCAGTGGCGGGCAAGCGCCTTATGCCTATGTATCCAGTGACGCTCGCATCGCCCATGTGGATGAGAGTGGCCTGACTTCGGTTCGGGGTAACGGGACGGCGAGAATTTCGGTGACGGATGCACTCGGTGAAACGAAGAGCTATACGGTCACGGTCAGTGGCGTCATTCAATGCATCGGGCTGGGCTCTGGCAAATATGCGCAGATGACTGCTACCGCTGCAGGTCAGGGTGCGCGTATCCCCTCGATTGATGAGCTGAATCAGATCTTCAATGCTTACGGCAATCGCTGGCCAATGGGTGATGGGCTGTACTGGTCGTCCACGGTGGCAGCGCAGAACCTGGTGGGGATGAAGTGGTACCTCATCAAAAACCTCGTGACCGGCGCGAACTTCAAAGTGCTGGAGCACAGCATCAGCCTAGGCGTAGGTATTCGCTGACCGGTGATGCTGCGGGTTCAGACTGAGACCGGATGTCCGGGCGGCGCACTGCCTATCCAGTGCGCCGCCCTTCTCTCCATCCTCCAAACCACATACCTGCTCAGCAAGGAGCACGTTCATGAGCGCGTCCGCAATGCCTCGTAAATCGCGGCTTAGCCCGCCGACCTGCAAGGGCAGCTTCCAGGCTGTGGTCAATCAACACCCTTTGATCGTATTTTCGCTTTCGGCAAGTCTGACGTTACGACCGGAGCTGTCACCGACGACTCGGCAGTGGATCTGGAAGGTCATCGCCGAAGGCAGGATCGGCCGTAAACGTGCCAGTATCGGCCTGTTCTTCGATCGGGATCTGCCCCTGGGCACTCACGACCTGGTGGCCAGTGAGTACATCAGAGTCGTCTATCACCAGACACCCAACAGCCAGAACATCATCTATCACTCGGGGCATATTCAGGCCGGGCAACTGACGCTGCTTGAGGCCGACCTGTCCGCGCAACATCTGAGGGGTGAGTTCGGCTTCAGCATTTCCGCCGTGGACTTCGCAGTGACCGGGGGTGAGTTCGATCTGCACTGCCTGCCGACTTAACCGAGCAGGTCGACGATACGTTTCGCGGTGTTGGCCAGGCAGTCTTCGTAGCTGATGCCTGCCGACTTCAAGGGCTTGAGGTCATGATTGGCGGCGGGAATCCACAACACGTCAATCGCAGGGGACAGCGTGTAGCCAGCGACGCTTTCCTTGTTACCCAGCGCATCCCGCTCACCCTGCACGATCAAGGTCGGCGCTTGCAGATCTGCGAGGTGCGCGACCCGAGGTTTTTCCGGTTTGCCTGCCGCGTAGAACGGATAACCCAGACACACCAGCGCATCCACTTGCAGCTCATCTGCGATCAGGCTGGCCATACGCCCGCCCATGGACTTGCCGCCAATGGCCAGACACCCAGTGACATGGGGTCGCACACTGGCATACACCTCACGCCAGCAGTCCAGTAATTGCGCCTGGGGATTCGGCGGCCGACGGCGTCCGTCGACCCGGCGTTGCGCCATGTAGGGAAACTCGAAACGCAACACGTTGACGCCATGCGCGGCAAGGCGCGCAGCCATGTCGTTCATGAAGTCGCTGTCCATCGGCGCACCCGCGCCATGGGCCAGAACAAGCGTCGCCACGGGCTTGCTTCGTGGGTCTGTGAACGCCTGATTCCATAACCAGCCCCGGTCTTTTGCCAGGTGCGCACATTGATCTTCGTCAATACCGGCACTTTGCCCAATGCTCATGCTTGCCTCGCTTTTGATGAGTCTGCCAATAACCCGGAGCTAAACCTGTGCGTAGCGCCCCGATCTGGCCTGGATGGGAAATATAACTAAATGAACACAACTAACAGTACCGCCTACAACTATCAGGTGGTCCGCCAGTTCGTCATTATGACGGTGATCTGGGGGATTGTCGGGATGGGTCTAGGCGTGTTCCTCGCGGCCCAACTGGTCTGGCCTGAACTCAACTTCGATCTTCCCTGGACAAGCTTCGGTCGTTTGCGTCCGTTGCACACCAACGCGGTGATTTTTGCCTTCGGCGGCTGCGCACTGTTTGCCAGCTCTTATTACTCGGTGCAGCGCACCTGCCAGACAACACTGTTCCTGCCGAAACTGGCAGCGTTCACGTTCTGGGGCTGGCAACTGGTGATCCTGCTGGCAGCCATCAGCCTGCCGCTGGGCTACACCAGTTCCAAGGAATATGCCGAGCTGGAATGGCCCATCGATATCCTGATCACTGTTGTATGGGTGGCGTATGCCATCGTGTTTTTTGGCACCTTGGCCACGCGCAGGACCAAACATATTTATGTCGGCAACTGGTTCTTCGGTGCGTTCATCCTCACGGTTGCCGTGCTGCACATTGTCAATAACCTGGAACTGCCGGTCAGCCTGACCAAATCCTACTCGCTGTACTCCGGTGCCACCGATGCCATGGTCCAGTGGTGGTACGGGCATAACGCCGTGGGCTTTTTTCTGACCGCAGGCTTCCTGGGGATGATGTACTACTTCGTGCCCAAGCAGGCCGAACGTCCGGTGTATTCCTACCGGCTGTCCATCGTGCATTTCTGGGCGTTGATCACCCTGTACATCTGGGCCGGGCCGCACCACTTGCACTACACCGCCCTGCCCGACTGGGCGCAGTCGCTGGGTATGGTGATGTCGCTGGTCCTGCTGGCGCCGAGCTGGGGCGGGATGATCAACGGCATGATGACCCTCTCAGGCGCTTGGCATAAGTTGCGTAGCGACCCGATATTGCGGTTCCTCGTGGTGTCCCTGGCGTTCTACGGCATGTCGACCTTTGAAGGTCCGATGATGGCGATCAAGACCGTCAACGCTCTCTCCCACTACACCGACTGGACCATCGGCCACGTTCACGCCGGTGCGCTGGGTTGGGTCGCGATGATCTCCATCGGTGCGCTGTACCACATGATCCCGAAAGTCTTCGGCCGCCCGCAGATGCACAGCATCGGCCTGATCAACGCGCACTTCTGGCTCGCCACGATTGGCACCGTGCTCTACATCGCATCGATGTGGGTCAACGGCATCACTCAAGGCCTGATGTGGCGTGCAATCAATGAAGACGGCACCTTGACCTACTCCTTCGTCGAAACACTGGTGGCCAGCCATCCCGGCTTCATCGTGCGTCTGGCTGGGGGCGCGATCTTCCTGCTGGGCATGTTGCTGATGGCCTACAACACCTGGCGCACCGTCCGGTCGTCCAGTCACGTTGAAGCCGCCGCCGCTGCGCAGATGGCCTGAGGAGCTCGCTATGAGACATGAAACGATCGAGAAAAACGTCGGCCTGCTGATGATCCTGATGGTGCTCGCCGTCAGCATCGGCGGCCTGACTCAAATCGTCCCGCTGTTCTTTCAGGACGTGACCAACAAACCGGTTGAGGGCATGAAGCCTTACACCGCGCTGCAACTGGAAGGCCGCGATATCTATATTCGCGAAGGCTGTGTGGGCTGCCACTCGCAGATGATCCGTCCGTTCCGCGCCGAGACCGAGCGTTACGGCCATTATTCGGTAGCCGGTGAAAGTGTCTGGGATCACCCATTCCTGTGGGGCTCCAAACGTACCGGCCCAGACCTGGCCCGTGTTGGCGCCCGTTACTCGGATGACTGGCACCGGGCGCATTTGTACAACCCACGCAACGTCGTGCCCGAGTCGAAAATGCCTGCCTATCCCTGGCTGGTGACCCAGCCGTTGGACAGCCGCTACACCGAAGCCAAGGTCAAGGCTATGCGCACTCTGGGCGTGCCCTACACCGATGACGATATCAGTGGTGCGGTTGCCTCCCTCAAAGGCAAGACCGAGATGGACGCGCTGATTGCCTACCTGCAAGTGCTCGGCACTGCCATCAAGAGCAAGAGGTGAGCCATGGATATTCAGGATCTACGCGGCGTTGGCACGCTGATCGTGGCCATCGCATTCATCGGTATGTCGCTCTGGGTGTTCAGCAGCCGACGCAACGCTGAGTTCGCCGAAGCTCGCCTGGCACCGTTTGCCGACGAGCCGTTGCCATCCCCGGTAATCGAGCAACTTTCAAAAGAGCAGTCTGCTGTGCGGAGTAACCAGCCATGACCACCTTCTGGAGCACCTACATTTGCGTGCTGACCCTTGGCAGCCTGATCGGCCTGACCTGGCTGTTGATCGGTACCCGCAAGGGCGAAACCAAAGGCAGCACAGACCAGACCATGGGGCACAGCTTCGATGGCATCGAGGAGTATGACAATCCACTGCCCAAGTGGTGGTTCATGTTGTTTGCCGGGACGCTGGTCTTCGCGATTGGCTACCTGATCGTGTATCCGGGGCTGGGCAACTGGAAAGGCATCGCCCCCGGCTACGAAAACGGCTGGACCGGGGTCAACGAATGGCAGAAGGAAATGGACAAGGCAGACGCCCGCTTCGGACCGGTCTTTGCCAGATTCGCTACCATGCCGGTGGAAGAAGTTGCTCAGGATCCGCAAGCGCTGAAAATGGGTAGCCGCCTGTTTGCCTCGAATTGCTCGGTCTGCCACGGCTCGGACGCCAAAGGGGCTTACGGCTTCCCGAACCTGACCGACAACGACTGGCGCTGGGGCGGCTCCGCTGACACGATCAAAACCACCATCATGGCAGGCCGCGTGGCGGCCATGCCGGCCTGGGGCACGATCATCGGCGAAGACGGTGTGAAAAACGTTGCAGCTTATGTGCGCCACTCCCTGGCGGGACTGCCACTGCCCGCTGATGACAGGGCCGATCTGGCTGCCGGACAGCAAGTGTTCAGCTCCACGTGTGTAGCCTGTCATGGCGCAACGGGTAAAGGCATCGAAGTCATGGGCGCCCCAAACCTCACACAGCCGGGCGGTTTCATCTACGGCACCAGCCTGGCGCAGTTGCAGCAGACCATTCGTCTTGGTCGCCAAGGTCATATGCCTGCTCAGGCCGATTTATTGGGCAATGACAAAGTACAGCTGCTGGCCGCTTATGTTTACAGCCTGTCGAAGGGTCCTGATCAACTCATCGACAAGGGTAAAGCGGCGCGGTAGCAAAAAGAGCAACACTGTGGACCCCTTCAACGCCGCACCCTGCAACAGGGTGCGGTGGTCCCTTTCCCCCGCCATTTCCTTCATCCCGCAGTTCCGTAGGACCGGCTTCAGCCGGGAGGCCGTCGGCACATTCACCAAACCTTCTTCGCCAGAAATACCGTCCTCCCGGCTAAAGCCGGTCCTACAGGATTGCGCCTATCCTCTCCCGCCTTTCGGAATTAATATTGTCCGTTAATCACGCATCAAGTCACCCGCCTTGCACCCTCCAGAAAATTTCTGTCCACCGGGACAGGTTTTTCCTTTACGCTCCGCGTCGGAATATGCCTGAAACGGCCGCTGAGCATGCCTGCGCCGGGTTTCATGGGTTAATAACGCTCACACTCTGATAAATAGTCGAACCGTGGAACCTGATAATGAGCACAGCAAACAGTCCGACTGCTTATAACTATAAAGTGGTCCGCCAGTTCGCCATCATGACGGTGGTCTGGGGCATCCTGGGCATGGGGCTTGGCGTTTTCATCGCCGCACAGCTGGTCTGGCCGGAACTGAACCTGGGTCTGGAATGGACCAGTTTCGGACGCCTTCGCCCTTTGCACACCAATCTTGTGATCTTTGCGTTCGGCGGCTGCGCGCTCTTCGGTACGTCTTATTATGTGGTGCAACGCACTTGCCAGACCCGGCTGATTTCCGATGGCATGGCGGCGTTCTCATTCTGGGGCTGGCAAGCGGTCATCGTCAGCGCCATCATCACCTTGCCGATGGGTTACACCACCTCCAAGGAATACGCCGAACTGGAATGGCCCATAGCAATTCTGCTGACCATCGTCTGGGTGGCGTATGGCGCGGTGTTCTTCGGCACTATCGTCAAGCGAAAGACCCGACACATCTATGTCGCCAACTGGTTCTACGGTGCATTTATTGTCGTCACCGCCATGCTGCACATCGTTAACCACATCTCGTTGCCGGTCAGCCTGTTCAAATCCTACTCAGCCTACGCGGGCGCCACCGACGCGATGATTCAATGGTGGTACGGCCATAACGCAGTGGGTTTTTTCCTGACGACCGGCTTCCTCGGCATGATGTATTACTTCGTGCCCAAGCAGGCTGAGCGGCCGATCTATTCATATCGTCTGTCCATCGTGCATTTCTGGGCGCTGATCACCCTGTACATCTGGGCCGGTCCGCACCATTTGCACTACACCGCCCTGCCCGACTGGGCGCAATCGCTGGGCATGGTGATGTCGATCATTCTCCTCGCGCCGAGTTGGGGCGGAATGATCAACGGCATGATGACCCTCTCCGGCGCCTGGCATAAATTGCGTACCGACCCGATCCTGCGGTTTCTGGTGGTGTCCCTGGCGTTCTATGGCATGTCAACCTTTGAAGGCCCGATGATGGCCATCAAGACGGTCAACGCCCTTTCCCACTACACCGACTGGACCATCGGCCACGTGCATGCAGGCGCACTCGGCTGGGTGGCGATGATCACCATCGGCGCGACGTATCACATGATCCCCAAAGTGTTTGGTCGGCCACAGATGCACAGCATCGGCCTGATCAACGCGCACTTCTGGCTGGCAACCATTGGCACCGTGCTGTACATCGCGTCCATGTGGGTCAACGGTATTACCCAGGGCCTGATGTGGCGGGCGATCAACGACGACGGCACGCTGACTTATTCCTTCGTCGAGGCCCTGCAGGCAAGCCATCCGGGTTATATCGTGCGAATGGTCGGCGGTGCGACTTTCGCCAGTGGCATGCTGTTCATGGCGTACAACGTCTGGCGCACTGTGCGTGCTTCGACCCCGGATGAAGCTGAAGCCGCGGCCCAAATCGCCGTCGTGGGAGCTCACCGATGAAGCACGAACTCCTCGAAAAAAACATTGGCCTCCTAGCCCTCTGCATGGTCATCGCCGTCAGCATCGGTGGCCTGACGCAAATCGTCCCGCTGTTTTTTCAGGACGTGACCAACAAACCGGTGGAGGGCATGAAGCCGCGCACCGCATTGGAAGTCGAAGGCCGTGACGTGTACATCGCCAACGGCTGTGTCGGTTGTCATTCGCAGATGATTCGCCCGTTCCGCGCCGAAACCGAACGCTATGGTCACTACTCGGTAGCGGGCGAAAGCGTCTGGGATCACCCGTTCCTGTGGGGTTCCAAACGCACCGGGCCGGACCTGGCGCGAGTCGGCGGTCGCTACTCGGACGACTGGCATCGGGCGCACCTCTACAACCCGCGCAACGTCGTGCCGGAGTCGAAAATGCCTGCCTATCCGTGGCTGGTCGAGAAGCATCTGGATGGCAAGGACACCGCGAAGAAAATGGAAGTCCTGCGCACCCTGGGGACACCTTATACCGACGAAGACATCGCCGGCGCTCAGGCCGCAGTGAAAGGCAAAACCGAAATGGATGCACTGGTGGCCTATCTGCAAGGCCTCGGCACCGTCATTAAAAGCAAGCGGTGATCTGGATGGATATCGGGATGATTCGGGGTCTTGGCACCCTGGTGGTGATGGTGGCCTTCATCGGTCTGGCGCTCTGGGTGTTCAGCCCCCGGCGCAAGTCAGAGTTTGACGATGCAACCCTGTTGCCCTTCGCGGACGATCCCGAAGCGATCAAAAAGGTCGAGCAGGAAAAAGCGTCCAGGAGCAAGTCATGAGCACATTCTGGAGTCTGTACGTCACCGTCCTGACGTTGGGCACGATATTCGCCCTCACCTGGCTACTGCTCTCGACTCGCAAGGGCCAGCGCGATGACACCACCGAAGAAACCGTCGGCCACGCCTTCGACGGCATTGAGGAGTACGACAATCCGCTGCCCAAGTGGTGGTTCATGCTGTTTATCGGCACGATTATTTTTGCTCTGGGTTACCTGGTGCTGTATCCCGGCCTGGGTAACTGGAAAGGTCTCTGGCCGGGCTACGGTTACATGAACACCGAGAAGCAAATCGAGTTCTCCGACGGCCAGACAGGCTGGACGGCCGTGCATGAGTGGGAGAAGGAAATGGCGCGCTCCGAGGCGCGTTTCGGGCCGGTCTACGCCAAATTTGCGTCGATGCCCATCGAAGAAGTCGCCAAGGATCCCCAGGCCCTGAAGATGGGTGGCCGCCTGTTCGCGTCCAACTGCTCGGTGTGTCACGGCTCCGACGCCAAAGGCGCTTATGGCTTTCCGAACCTGACCGATGCCGACTGGCGTTGGGGCGGCGAGCCGGAAACCATCAAGGCCACGATCATGGGCGGCCGCCACGCTGTGATGCCCGCGTGGGGGGACGCACTCCAGGATCAAGGCGTGCGCGACGTCTCGGCGTACGTGCTGACCGCGCTCAGCGGTCGCAAATTACCGGAAGACGCCAAGGCTGATCCGGTGGCCGGGCAGAAGATATTCGCCACCACCTGCGTCGCCTGCCACGGCCCGGAAGGCAAAGGCATGCAAGTGTTGGGAGCACCAGACCTGACTCATCCTGGGGGGTACATCTACGGATCCAGTTACGCGCAACTGCAACAAACCATTCGCTACGGTCGTCAGGGCCAGATGCCTGCACAGCAAGCGATTCAGGGCAATGACCGGGTGCATATTCTGGCGGCGTATGTGTATAGCTTGTCGCGGGATAAGGCGGCAGATGCTGAGTAAGCTGAAGAAACTCTGATTGTGGGAGCGGTGCTTGCCCGCGATAAGGCTGGACGCGATCTAAAGTGAATCGCGTCCAGCCTTATCGCGAGCAAGCTCGGCTCCCACAGGGAAATCACATACCGCAAAAAAACTGCAAATCAATTGATCCGAATCAGCACTCTTTACACCTGTTTGCACCAAGATTCGCCGCGCCCCACTCACGAAGACTGCAGGCGTATCATTGCCTTCATAACGCCACGCTCCTGACCACAGAGGCATTTTTCCACTGCCGTGGGACACACCGATGAGCAATAACATTCCGGTCGTCAACGTCACACCGCCGCCCGAAAGCGGTAAGACGGTCGACCTCTACGCCTCGCGGGAAAAGATCTACACCCGCGCGTTCACCGGCCTGTTCCGCAACCTGCGCATGCTCGGCGGCGCCCTGCTGTTCCTGATTTACTTCGGTACGGTCTGGCTGAACTGGGGTGGACATCAGGCGGTGTGGTGGAACCTGCCGGAGCGCAAGTTTTACATTTTTGGCGCGACCTTCTGGCCGCAGGATTTCATCCTGCTCTCGGGCATCCTCATCGTCAGCGCGTTCGGCCTGTTTTTCATCACGGTCTACGCCGGTCGGGTGTGGTGCGGCTACACCTGCCCGCAAAGTGTCTGGACATGGATTTTCATGTGGTGCGAAAAGGTCACCGAAGGCGACCGCAACCAGCGCATCAAGCTCGATAAAGCGCCCATGAGCGCGAACAAATTCGGGCGTAAATTTGCCAAACACAGCCTGTGGCTGTTAATTGGCTTCCTCACCGGGCTGACGTTTGTCGGCTACTTCTCGCCCATTCGCGACCTGATTACAGAATTGTTCACTGGTCAGGCCGACAGCTGGGCATATTTCTGGGTTGGCTTATTCACCCTTGCGACTTACGGCAATGCGGGCTGGCTCCGTGAGCAGGTGTGCATTTACATGTGCCCCTACGCACGATTTCAGAGCGTGATGTTCGACAAGGACACCCTGATCGTTTCCTACGACCCACGCCGTGGCGAGAAGCGTGGCCCGCGTAAAAAAGATCAGGACTACACGGCGCAAGGTCTGGGCGATTGCATCGATTGCACGATGTGCGTGCAGGTCTGCCCTACCGGCATCGACATCCGTGACGGTCTGCAAGTGGAGTGCATAGGGTGCGCCGCCTGCATCGACGCCTGTGACAGCATCATGGACAAGATGAACTACCCGCGCGGGTTGATCAGCTACACCACCGAACACAACTTATCCGGCCAGATTACCCACACGTTGCGACCTCGATTGATTGGCTACGCGGCAGTGCTGCTGGTGATGATCGGCCTGCTGGTCTCGGCGTTCTTCATGCGCTCGCTGGTCGGTTTCGACGTCAGCAAGGACCGCGTGCTGTACAGGGAAAACGCCGAAGGCCGGATCGAGAACGTCTACAGCCTTAAGGTCATGAACAAGGACCAGGTGGATCACACCTATGTGCTGGACGCTACGGGCTTGCCGGACCTGAAGTTACAGGGAAGGCGTGAATTCAAAGTGGCGGCCGGGGATATTTTCAGCATGCCGGTGGAGCTGTCCATCGCGCCCGAAAAACTGCCATCAAGCACCAACGAGGTAATTTTCATCCTCAAGGATGCCGACGGCGATGCCCATGCCGAGACCAAAAGCCGGTTCATCGGCCCGCAAGTCCGTTAGCCACACACTTCGTAAAGAGAAATGCCGATGCCCGTCGCGACCGCCCAAAGCCCATGGTACAAGCACCTCTGGCCATGGATCCTCATTGGCATTCTCACCTGCTCGGTGACGCTCTCGCTGACCATGGTGACCATCGCGGTGAATAACCCTGACAATCTGGTCAACGACAATTATTACGAAGCGGGCAAAGGCATTAACCGCTCACTGGACCGCGAACTGCTGGCACAGACCCTGAGGCTGCGTGCCAGCCTGCATCTGGATGAACTGACGGGTGAAGCCGCGCTGCGCCTGACGGGCAACAGCAGGCCGCGGACCCTGGAACTGAACCTGATCTCCCCGACCCAACCGCAGAAGGATCGCAAGATCATTCTGACCCAGAGCAACCCGGAGCCTGATCGCTACATCGGGCAACTGACTGATAAAGTCGAAGGGCGTCGGTTTGTCGAGTTGCTGGGCGTTGAAAACGGCCAGACCTGGCGGTTGTTCGAGGAAGAACAGATCAGCCACGACAAAGACCTTGCACTGGGAGATGAAGCGATTCAGGGTGCGGAAGACTTGAGGAATTGAACACGGTCCCACTGGATGACGCAGATTCTGTGGGAGCGGTGCTTGCCCGCGATAAGGTCGACGCGATTTCAAGACGAAATAGCGTCCAGCCTTATCGCGGGCAAGCACCGCTCCCACAAGTACCGTGTTCCCACCCTGCGTGCTGAAGACCCAATGACCACCACACCCACCCCCTGCTACCATTGCGCCCTGCCCGTCCCGTCGGGCAGTCGCTTTACCGCCGTCGTGCTCGGGGAAACCCGGGCGATGTGCTGTCCGGGGTGTCAGGCCGTGGCTGAGTCTATCGTCGCTGGCGGGCTGGAAAGTTATTACAGCCATCGCGGCCAGGCGTCGGCCAACCCTGAAACCCTGCCCATGCAACTGCCGGATGAACTGGCGCTGTACGACCGTGCCGATGTGCAACATCCGTTTGTTCGCCATCAGGGCGAGCTGGCAGACACGATATTGTTAATGGAAGGCATCAGTTGCGCGGCATGTGGCTGGCTCATCGAGCGTCACTTGCGGGCGTTGCCTGCGGTGGCTGAAGCACGCTTGAACCTGTCTAACCATCGATTGCATGTCAGTTGGTCCGACAGCCAGATGCCCTTGAGTGAGCTGCTCGGCCAATTGCGCCGCATCGGCTACGTTGCCCATCCTTATCAGGCTGACCGGGCTGCGGCACAACTCGCCGATGAAAATCGTCTGGCGCTGCGCCAGCTTGGCGTGGCGGGGTTGCTTTGGTTTCAGGCGATGATGGCGACCATGGCCACCTGGCCGGAATTCAACATTGATCTCAGCCCGGACATGCACACCATCCTGCGCTGGGTCGCGATGTTTCTGACGACCCCCATCGTCTTTTACAGTTGCGCGCCATTCTTTCGTGGGGCTCTGCGCGACCTGCGCACCCGCCACTTGACGATGGACGTTTCCGTATCGCTGGCGATTGGTGGCGCTTACATCGCGGGCATCTGGACCGCCATCACCGGCAACGGCGAACTGTATTTCGACGCCGTGGGCATGTTCGCCCTGTTCCTGCTCGCTGGACGCTACCTGGAACGCCGTGCCCGGGAACGCACTGCTGCGGCCACTGCACAACTGGTCAATCTGCTGCCTGCGTCCTGCCTGCGTCTCGATGAACAGGGTCAGACTGAACGGATTCTGCTCAGCGAACTGCGACTGGGCGATCAGGTTCTGGTGCAGCCCGGCACCGTGCTGCCCGCCGATGGCAAAGTCATCGAAGGCCGGTCAAGCATCGATGAGTCGCTCCTGACCGGTGAATACCTGCCCCAGCCGCGAAATCCCGGCGATTCAGTCACAGCGGGCACTTTGAACATTGAAAGTGTGCTCACGGTGGAAGTCCTGGCGCTGGGCCATGAAACCCGCCTGTCAGCCATTGTTCGTCTGCTCGACAGGGCACAGACAGAAAAACCCCGACTGGCGGAAATCGCTGATCGGGCAGCGCAGTGGTTCCTGTTGCTTTCACTGCTGGCGGCGGTGGTTATCGGCGTTGTCTGGTGGCAGATCGATTCGTCTCGAGCCTTCTGGATCGTCCTTGCGATGCTGGTCGCTACCTGCCCGTGCGCCCTCTCCCTCGCGACCCCGACAGCGCTTACCGCGGCCACCGGCACGCTGCACACACTCGGTTTGTTATTGACCCGCGGCCATGTGCTGGAGGGGCTTAACCAGATCGACACGGTGATTTTCGACAAGACCGGCACCCTGACCGAAGGACGACTCGCCCTGCGCAGCATCAAACCGCTGGGCGAACTGGACGCCGACGCTTGCCTGAGCCTCGCCGCCGCGCTGGAAAACCGCTCGGAGCATCCGATCGCAAAAGCGTTCGGCCGTGCGCCAATCGCTGCCGAGGACGTCTTCAACCAAACCGGGCTAGGCCTTGAGGGGATCGTCAACGGTCATGCGTTACGGATCGGACAACCGGCCTTTGTCTGCGCCTTGAGTGGCTGTGACCTTCCCCCCGTGCCGGAACACACCGGGCAGCATCTGTTACTGGGCGACCGCCACGGGCCGCTGGCCTGGTTCATCCTTGATGATCGCCTGCGTGAAGACGCCCACGAGCTGCTGCAAGCCTGCAAGGCGCGTGGCTGGAAAACCCTGCTGCTGTCCGGTGACAGCTCGCCGATGGTTGCTCAGGTTGCCGCCGAACTGGGCATAGACGAGGCCCGTGGCGGTCTGCGCCCTGACGACAAGCTCGCGGTGCTGCAAGCATTACATCGCCAGGGTCGCAAGGTGCTGATGCTTGGCGACGGCGTGAATGACGTGCCGGTACTGGCGGCTGCCGATATCAGTGTCGCCATGGGCTCGGCCACTGATCTGGCGAAGACCAGTGCGGACGCGGTGTTGCTGTCCAATAACTTGCGGGCGCTGGTTCAGGCCTTTGCCCTGGCGCGTCGGACTCGCCGGGTAATCATCGAAAACCTGCTCTGGGCCGGGCTGTACAATGGCCTCATGCTGCCGTTCGCGGCGCTGGGCTGGATCACTCCAATATGGGCTGCCGTGGGCATGTCCATCAGTTCGTTGACCGTGGTCCTCAACGCCCTGCGCCTGACCCGCACGCCGTCTACCAATGCCCCTCATCGGCAGCCAGCTCCGGAGGCTTCATGCCAGCGCTCTACATCATGATCCCGGCGGCGTTGCTGCTGGTTGGCGTGGCGATCTACATTTTCTTCTGGGCCGTGGACAGCGGCCAGTACGACGACATGGAAGGCCCCGCTCACAGCATTCTTTTTGATGACCAGGATCCAAAACATCAGGCGGCGGTGGATGAGGTTGCGGGCAGGAAAAAAGATGACGTTTGAGCGAGTTTATAGGGCGGTGCTTTTGTGGGAGGCGGTGCTTGGTCTGGGCGGCATTCCGACGATAGGAGCGACGCGATCCAAAGTGAACCGCGTCCAGCCTTATCGCGGGCAAGCACCGCTCCCACATGGGCTGGCGGTATGTCTGTTAGAGCGAGGCTGCTCATGACTGACCTCGCCCCCCTCCTGATCTCAGCCCTGATCCTCGGCCTGTTAGGTGGCGGCCACTGCCTGGGCATGTGCGGCGGGTTGATGGGGGCGCTGACGCTGGCGATTCCCAAGGAGCAACGCAGCCGACGTTTCCGGCTGCTGCTGGCTTACAACATCGGGCGGATCTTGAGTTACACCTGCGCCGGTCTGCTGATCGGCCTCGCAGGCTGGGCCGTAGCCAATAGCCCTGGGGCAATGGCCCTGCGAGTCATCGCGGCACTGCTACTGATCACCATGGGCCTGTATCTGGCCGGATGGTGGAGCGGCCTGACTCGTATCGAAAGCCTGGGCCGCGGGCTGTGGCGCTACATCCAGCCACTGGCAAGTCGTTTGCTGCCAGTGTCGAGTCTGCCAAGGGCCTTATTGCTGGGCGCGCTGTGGGGCTGGCTGCCGTGCGGGCTGGTTTACAGCACGCTGCTCTGGTCGGCGAGCCAGGGTAATGCCATCGACAGTGCTTTATTGATGCTGGCTTTCGGCATTGGCACCTGCCCGGTGCTGTTGGCCACAGGACTTGCGGCGGAGCGCATCACCGCGTTGCTGCGTCAGCGTGGTATACGCATGGCGGGTGGCCTGCTGGTAATTGTCTTCGGACTCTGGACCCTGCCCGGCCCGCATCAGCACTGGTTGATGGGCCATTGACCCATATCAAAGGATCGAGAGCGCGTTTCTCTAGACTGACCGACACTGCCAGCCTACCCAGGGAACGCCCACATGCTCGACGCTATCCGTTGGGATTCTGATCTGATTCGCCGCTACGATCTGGCGGGACCGCGCTACACCTCCTACCCCACAGCGGTGCAATTTCACACACAGGTCGGCGCTTTCGACTTCCTGCATGCACTTCGCGACAGCCGCAAGGCAATCCGCCCGCTGTCGCTCTATGTGCATATCCCGTTCTGCGCCAACATTTGTTACTACTGCGCCTGCAACAAAGTCATCACCAAGGATCGCGGTCGCGCTCAGGTTTATCTGCAAAGGCTTGAGCATGAAATCCAGATGATCGCCAGCCACCTTGATCCTGGTCAGGTGGTCGAACAACTGCATTTTGGCGGTGGTACACCAACCTTTCTCAGCCATGACGAACTGCGCCAATTGATGGGCCATCTGCGCCAGCACTTCAATATGCTGGATGACGACTCGGGCGACTACGGGATTGAAATTGACCCGCGTGAGGCTGACTGGTCGACCATGGGGTTGCTGCGCGAACTGGGCTTCAACCGGGTCAGCCTTGGGGTGCAGGATCTGGACCCGCAGGTACAGCGGGCGGTCAATCGCCTGCAAAGTCTGGAAGAAACCCAGGCGATTATTGATGCCGCACGGACCTTGCAGTTTCGGTCGATCAACATCGACCTGATCTACGGCCTGCCCAAACAGACGCCGCAGGGCTTTGCCGACACCGTGGACGAAATCATTACCCTGCAACCCGACCGGTTGTCAGTGTTCAATTACGCGCACCTGCCCGAGCGCTTCATGCCGCAACGGCGAATCGACAGCAGCGATCTGCCAACGCCGGAAGCCAAGCTGCAGATGCTGGAACACACCATCGAGCAACTGACCAAAGCCGGATACCGCTATATCGGCATGGATCACTTCGCCCTGCCCGATGATGAACTGGCCATTGCGCAAGAAGAATTGACCCTGCAACGCAACTTCCAGGGCTACACCACCCACGGCCACTGCGACCTGATTGGCCTGGGGGTTTCAGCGATCAGTCAGATTGGTGATCTGTACAGCCAGAACAGCAACGACCTGGCTGACTATCAAAACCAGCTGGCGAGCGACCAACTGGCGACCAAGCGCGGCCTCGTCTGCAATCAGGACGATCGCCTGCGCAGAGCGGTGATTCAGCAATTGATCTGCCATTTCAGTCTGGATTTCGCCGATATCGAAACCCGGTTCGATATCGACTTTCGAACTTGTTTCAGCGCGTTGTGGCCGCAACTCGCCAGCATGGTTAACGACGGGCTGATCAGCCTGAAATCTACAGGCATCGAGGTACTGCCCGCGGGCCGGTTGCTGGTGCGATCAGTGTGTATGGTGTTCGATGCTTACCTGACCCAGCAGAATCGCCAGCGTTTTTCACGGGTGATATGAGCGGCTTGTACCCGTTGCTACCCAATCTGTAGGAGCGCACGAGCACCGCGAGGCCGCGATAGCGATATGTCTGACACACCGCCATCGCTGGCCTCGTAACCTCGGTGAGTTCCTACAGGATGGGCCGCTCGCTTACATTTTGGCCAGCATCAGCATGCTGGCTTTGGCCTTATCGGCTGACTTCAGCTGCAACGCGTTCATGACATTGGATAGATCGCTGGCGGAGGTACTGATCTGGCGCTGATAAATCGCCGAAACGGTCTGCAGGGCAGCCGCCTTGGCTTGGCGCATGTCAGGGCTGAGGGACTTGTCGTTTATCGTCTTTTGCAACTCGGTATTCGATTGCTCCAGCCTTTTCTGGGTGTCACGCAACGAGATGAGGACCTTCTGCACCGAGTCCGGCAAACCACTTTGCTTGATATCAGCATTGGTCGAGCCCGTTAACGCCGCACGCGCCAGACCAGCCGGGGAAAGGTTGACCTCCACGCTCTGCGAGGCCTGCGCGGTGGACGTGCTCTGTGGCGCGGCCTTTTCGGCAGCGCTTTTCTGCGCAGCGGCATTGGATGCCAGAAAAGCCCGACTGATGGCGGTAAGCGCGGATGACCACATGAGCGGCGACCTGTTTGATAAGGCGGATTAGCCAGAACTATCGACCAAAGCGCGCAAAGCTTGATAGCCACTCGACGGCTCGTCGCTGGCCTGAACAGTCCCCGGTGAGTTACCCTTATGACTTATGTGTGATTACCACAAGGAATAAAGTGATGCCCGAGCCAGTCAAAGTACGCGCTCATACCCAGGCCCATTGCAAGGATTGCAGTCTGGCTTCGCTGTGCTTGCCACTTTCCTTGAACCTCGAGGACATGGACGCCCTGGACCAGATCGTCAAACGCGGCCGACCGCTGAAAAAAGGCGAGTTCCTGTTCCGTCAGGGTGACACGTTCGGCTCGGTGTACGCAGTACGTTCCGGCGCGCTGAAGACCTTCAATATCAGTGACGGTGGCGAAGAACAACTGACCGGTTTCCATCTGCCAAGCGAACTGGTGGGCATGTCGGGCATGGACGCGGATGCTTATCCAGTGTCCGCTCAAGCGCTGGAAACCACCTCGGTCTGCGAAATTCCGTTCGAGCGCCTGGACGAATTGTCGGTGCAACTGCCGCAACTGCGTCGTCAGTTGATGCGGGTCATGAGTCGGGAAATCCGCGACGATCAACAAATGATGTTGCTGCTGTCGAAAAAGACCGCCGACGAGCGCATCGCGACTTTTCTGGTCAATCTGTCCGCACGCTTCCGTGCCCGGGGTTTCTCGGCCAACCAGTTCCGCCTGAGCATGTCGCGCAACGAA
Organism: Pseudomonas sp. Irchel 3A5; assembly: GCF_900187575.1. Lineage (NCBI taxonomy): Bacteria > Pseudomonadati > Pseudomonadota > Gammaproteobacteria > Pseudomonadales > Pseudomonadaceae > Pseudomonas > Pseudomonas sp. Irchel 3A5. The sequence continues at coordinate 85,984 of NZ_FYDU01000016.1, forward strand.
ATTGGCAACCACTTGGGGCTGGCGGTGGAAACCGTTTCACGCGTCTTCACCCGTTTTCAGCAAAACGAACTGATTGCCGCCGAGGGCAAAGAGATCAGAATCCTTGATCCGATCCAGCTCTGCGCACTGGCAGGCGGGGCTATCGAAAGCTGAGGGTGCGATTCAGGGCGAGCGGCTTTAGACTAGCGTTTAGACGACCTGCCCTGGATTACCTGATGATTTTCGACGAAGCCAGCTTCAAATCCCTCATTCGCCCGGTAGTGGACTTCCCCAAGCCGGGTGTCATCTTTCGCGACATCACCCCGCTGTTCCAGTCTCCCAAAGCCACGCGCCTGGTGATGGACAGCTTCGTACAGCGTTACATCGAGGCGGACTTCAGCCACATCGGCGTGATGGACGCCCGGGGCTTTCTGATCGGTTCGATTGTGGCTTATGAACTGAACAAGCCGCTGATCCTGTTTCGCAAGCAGGGCAAATTGCCTGCCGACGTGCTGTCAGAGGGGTATCAGACTGAATACGGTGAAGCGTTTCTGGAAGTGCACGCTGACAGCCTGTGCGATGGCGACTCGGTGGTGATGTTTGACGACCTGATCGCCACTGGCGGAACGCTCATCGCGGCTGCCAACCTGATCCGCCGCATGGGCGCGAAGATCCACGAAGCCGCTGCGATTATTGACCTTCCAGAACTGGGCGGCTCGAAACGCCTGCAAGACCTGCAGATTCCGACGTTCTGCCTGACGAGCTTTGGGTTGACGGAGTAGATATCTGTGGGGCTGACACCGTGTCTTCCCTGAACAAACATGCCCTGTAGGAGCTGCCGAAGGCTGCGATGGCGGCGTGTCAGAATTAATGCTTCGCAGCCTTCGGCAGCTCCTACAGATTAGTGTCGATGCTTACAAAGCAATTGGCTTACGCCCTGCAAAGGAGTGCGCCAATGTCCCGCCGTCCACCAGTTCCAGCTCGCCACCCAGCGGTACGCCGTGAGCGATACGTGAAGTGATCAGGCCTTTGTTGGTCAACAACTGCGCGATGTAGTGTGCGGTGGCTTCGCCTTCGACCGTAGGATTGGTCGCCAGGATGACTTCACTGAAGGTCCCCTGCTCGTTGATCCGTGCCAGCAGCTGTGGAATGCCGATGGCCTCAGGACCCAGCCCGTCCAGCGGCGACAGATGGCCTTTGAGCACAAAGTAACGACCGCGATAGCCGGTCTGCTCCACTGCGTAGACATCCATCGGCCCTTCCACCACACACAGCAGCGTGTCATCCCGGCGGTTGTCCGAGCATTGCGGGCACAGATCGTCTTCGGTCAGGGTGCGACACTGTCGACAGTGCCCAACGCCTTCCATCGCCTGGCTCAACGCCAGCGCCAGTCGTGAACCGCCACTGCGATCACGTTCGAGCAGTTGCAGCGCCATGCGTTGCGCAGTTTTTTGACCGACACCCGGCAAAGTACGCAGGGCATCGATCAGTTGGCGAATCAGTGGGCTGAAGCTCATGGAGAAAGGTCCGACAAAAACACAAGACGCGGTTTATACCCGCGCCCTGCCTACAGCGTCAATCAAGGGTTACGTCATGCGTCAGAGACGTGAACCACCAACTTGCCAAAGTTGCGCCCTTCCAGCAGACCAATAAAGGCTTCTGGCGCGTGCTCAAGGCCCTGCACCACGTCTTCACGGAATTTGATCTTGCCTTGAGTGACCAGTGGGGTCATTTCGCGGAAGAACTCTTCGTGGCGATCACCGTACTCTTCGAACACGATGAAGCCTTGCATACGGGCACGCTTGGTCAACATCGTACGCAGCAGCAGCGGCAGATCGTTCGGCCCTTCCGGTACGCCCTGGGCGTTGTACTGCGCAATCACGCCGCACACGGGAATCCGTGCATGAGGGTTGAGCAGCGGCAATACCGCATCGAAGACTTTGCCGCCCACCAGTTCGAAATAGATGTCGACGCCTTGACCGCAAGCCTGCTTCAGTTCTTCTGCGAAGTTATCGCTCTTGTGGTCGATACAGGCATCAAAGCCCAGTTCATCAACCGCATAACGGCACTTGTCCGCGCCACCAGCAACGCCCACTACGCGCAGGCCCTGCAACTTGGCCACCTGCCCCACTACGGATCCCACAGCGCCAGATGCTGCCGCAACGACGAGTGTCTCGCCTGCCTGTGGCTTGCCGATGTCCATCAGCCCCATGTAAGCGGTCATGCCAGGCATGCCCAATACGCCTACAGCCATGGAATCGCTGGGCAGGTCTTTAGGGATCACTTTCAACTCAGCACCATCATTGATGCTGTGAGTCTGCCAGCCGGTCTGGCCAACCACGCGGTCACCCACCTTGAATGCAGGATTACGCGACTGCTCGACGATGCTGACGGCGCCGCCTTCCATTACCGCGTCGATTTCAACCGGATCAGCGTAAGAAGGTGCATCGCTCATGCGTCCGCGCATGTAAGGGTCCAGCGACAGATAAAGAGTGCGCAACTGCACTTGCCCTTCCTGCAGATCCGGCAGCGCTTCGCGCTCCAGCCGGAAGTTTTCCGGGGTCGGTGCGCCCACCGGACGAGAGGCCAGGACAATTCGCTGGTTAAGAATCAATTCTTGGGTCATCAAAGCGGCTCCTTGGGAATGAATTCTATGGGGTATGAAGAACAGACCGTCTGAAGCCGATGGCGTTCGGTTGGATACCAATGGGGGGATTTGTGGGAGATTCCGTGTTTGCCCGCAAGCCAATGTGACGACGTGGGACCGGCTTTAGCCGGGAAGACGGTATTTCTGCCGATGAAGATTCAGTGTCTGTCCCGGCGTATTCCCGGCTGAAGCCGGTCCCACGTCATCAGTGATTCGTGTGGGAGATTCCACGTTTGCTCGCAAGCTAATTCGATGACGTGGGACCGGCTTTAGCCGGGAAGACGGTATTTCTGCAGATGAAGATTCAGAGTCTGTCCCGGCCTCTTCCCGGCTGAAGCCGGCCCCACGTCATCAGTGATTCGTGTGGGAGATTCCACGTTTGCCCGCAAGCCAATGTGACGACGTGGGACCGGCTTTAGCCGGGAAGGCGGTATTTCTGCCGATGAAGATTCAGTGTCTGTCCCGGCCTCTTCCCGGCTGAAGCCGGTCCCACGTCATCAGTGATTCGTGTGGGAGATTCCATGTTTGCTCGCAAGCTAATTCGATGACGTGGGACCGGCTTTAGCCGGGAAGGCGGTATTTCTGCCGATGAAGATTCAGTGTCTGTCCCAGCCTCTTCCCGGCTGAAGCCGGTCCCACGTCATCAGTGATTCGTGTGGGAGATTCCACGTTTGCTCGCAAGCTAATTCGATGACGTGGGACCGGCTTTAGCCGGGAAGACGGTATTTCTGCCGATGAAGATTCAGTGTCTGTCCCAGCCTCTTCCCGGCTGAAGCCGGCCCCACGTCATCAGTGATTCGTGTGGGAGATTCCACGTTTGCTCGCAAGCTAATTCGACGAAGTGGGACCGGCTTTAGCCGGGAAGACGGTATTTCTGCAGATGAAGATTCAGAGTCTGTCCCGGCCTCTTCCCGGCTGAAGCCGGCCCCACGTCATCAGTGATTCGTGTGGGAGATTCCATGTTTGCTCGCAAGCTAATTCGATGACGTGGGACAGGCTTTAGCCGGGAAGGCGGTATTTCTGCAGATAAAAATTCAGCGTTTGTCCCGGCGTATTCCCGGCTGAAGCCGGTCCCACGTCATCAGTGATTCGTGTGGGAGATTCCACGTTTGCTCGCAAGCTAATTCGATGACGTGGGACCGGCTTTAGCCGGGAAGGCGGTATTTCTGCCGATGAAGATTCAGTGTCTGTCCCGGCCTCTTCCCGGCTGAAGCCGGTCCCACGTCATTAGTGATTCGTGTGGGAGATTCCATGTTTGCTCGCAAGCTAATTCGACGACGTGGGACCGGCTTTAGCCGGGAAGGCGGTATTTCTGCAGATAAAAATTCAGCGTTTGTCCCGGCGTATTCCCGGCTGAAGCCGGTCCCACGTCATCAGTGATTCGTGTGGGAGCTGAGCTTGCTCGCGATGAAAGCAACCGGGTTCATCTGCACCACCGCAGCGCCTGTATCGCGGGCAAGCACCGCTCCCACAGGGTCTTCGCTATACGGATCTTTTTGCACAAACAAAAATGCCAGGCACTTGGCCTGGCATTTTTGGCAACAACCAGCAATCAGAATGGCAGCTTCATGCCCGGCGGCAACTGCATGCCTGCGGTCATGCTGGAAGTCTTTTCCTGGCTGGCCTGTTCGATCTTGCGTACCGCGTCGTTGACGGCGGCAGCGATCAGGTCTTCCAGAACTTCTTTGTCTTCCTGCATCAGGCTGTCATCCAGATTGATGCGCTTGACGTCATGGCGACCGGTCATCACGACGCTGACCAGGCCTGCACCCGATTGGCCGGTCACTTCGGCATTGGCCAGTTCTTCCTGCATCTTGGCCATTTTTTCCTGCATTTGCTGTGCCTGCTTCATCAGGCCAGCCATGCCACCTTTCATCATGGGATATCTCCTCGAAAGTTGATTATTGTATCCGGTGGGTTGCCATAGGGCATCACACCTTCAGTTAATGAGTCTGGATCGGGGCGTCCACAGGCTTGATCGTATCCTCCCGGATCACGGCGCCAAACTGTTCAAGCATCTGCTGGATGAACGGATCAGCATGAATCGACGCTTCCGCCTGCCGCTGACGCTCCACACGCAACCGCGAAGCCGCCTGGGCCGGGGTTTCCTGCTCGGGCTTGATCAACTCGATCTTGAGGTTGATCGTACGCCCGGTGAATTGATTCAGGCCATCGTTGATACGGCGCAACTGAGTCGCGTTGAACAAGGCGCTGTGGCCAGGATCCAGGTGCAACAACCAGTCATCACCGTCCATCGCGACCAGCGTGCAGTTGGAGGCAATGCTGCTGGTCATCCCGGAAATCGGCAACTTGTTAAACATGTCCAGCCATTCAGCAGCCAGACCCGTCGCCGGTTTTGCCGCCGGAGCCGGTTCAGCTTCGACCGCTTCAGTGACCGTTTCGTGCGCCAGTTCATCGAGGAAACTATAGGACGCCGGGTCGATGTCCACATCCGGTTCGACGTAATCATCATCCGGTGGTGGCTCATCGTCGCGATCCATCGGCGCAGGAACATAGGCATCGGGGATGGCTTCAAGCATTGCGGGAGTAACGGCCTGCCCGGCAGAGACCTCAGGCTGTGACGCTTCAACCTCCGGCGCATCCGGCACCGGACTGGCTGGCGCGGGACTTGGCATCGGTGTCAGTTCAGGCTGCTCGCCTACTGTGTCGAGCACTGGCTCGGCAACCAGCTCCTGTGCAGGCGTAGCAACCGGCTCAGGCTCGGACTCCTCCTCGGCTACTGGCGGCAACGCTTGCGGCTCGTTCCAGGGCAGGTCAACTTCCTCGACCGGCTCAGGTTCACGAGTGGCTGCCACAGGAGTCGGCGCAGGTGCTTGCGACTCGGCCTCGACAATCGGCTCCACCACCGGCGCTGCAACAACCGGAGCGGCTGCCTGTACGGGAGCAATTGCTACCGGCGCGACCGCTGTCGCACCGGCCACTTGTTGTGGGGAATCAACTGTGGCCGGGTTGATTCCCACTGTCTTTAGCGGCTGCCTCGGGGCATCACTGCTGTCTGCGGGACGAAATGCCAACATGCGCAGCAGGACCATTTCGAAGCCGCCGCGAGGATCAGGTGCCAAAGGCAAGTCACGACGGCCAATCAAACCCATCTGGTAATAGAACTGTACGTCTTCGGCCGGCAATGCCTGAGCCAGGGCAAGTACCCGGTCGCGATCGCCATGGCCGTTATCGACACCCTCGGGCAGCGCCTGGGCAATCGCCACGCGGTGCAGCACGTTGAGAATCTCCGACAACACGCCATTCCAGTCCGGGCCCTGTTCGGCCAGATGCCGGACAGCTTCCAGCAAACTGCGGGCATCGCCGTCAATCAAGGCGGTCAGCACATCGAACACCTGACCGTGATCCAGCGTACCGAGCATGGCCCGTACATCAGCAGCCATGACCTTGCCTTCACCGAAAGCAATCGCTTGATCGGTGAGACTCATTGCATCGCGCATGGAGCCGTCGGCAGCACGCCCCAACAGCCACAGTGCGTCGTCTTCGAACGGCACATTTTCGACGCCCAGCACATGGGTCAAATGCTCAACCACACGCTCCGGCGTCATGTTCTTCAGAGAAAACTGCAGGCAGCGGGACAAAATCGTCGCCGGCAGTTTTTGCGGATCGGTGGTCGCCAGGATGAATTTGACGTACGGCGGCGGCTCTTCAAGAGTCTTTAGCAGCGCGTTGAACGAGTGGCTGGAAAGCATGTGCACTTCGTCGATCAGGTAGACCTTGAAGCGCCCGCGGCTCGGGGCGTATTGCACGTTATCCAGCAGTTCTCGGGTGTCCTCGACCTTGGTGCGGCTTGCGGCGTCGATCTCGATCAGGTCGACAAAGCGTCCTTCGTCGATCTCGCGACACACCGAACAGGTGCCACATGGTGTCGACGTGATGCCCGTTTCGCAGTTCAGGCACTTGGCGATAATCCGCGCAATAGTGGTCTTGCCCACCCCCCGGGTGCCGGTGAACAGATAGGCATGGTGCAGGCGCTGACTGTCCAGGGCATTGATCAGAGCCTTCAGCACATGGGTCTGGCCGACCATTTCGCGGAACGAGCGCGGACGCCATTTACGTGCAAGAACCTGATAACTCATCGAAAACCGTCGCAACTGGGAAGCGGAAGACCGCTAATGCTAGCGGAGCAGGGGCAAAATTGCATCTGGTGTCCTCCTCTATTCTGACTAAGCTGTGCAAATGGATGTGAAGACACGCGGTAATCGGGTCTTTAGAGAGCGTTTTATACATGGCTCGTAGTTGAGGGACCTTCTATGCGACGAACCCGTATCATTCTAATAACGCTATTGCTGCTGATTGCCCTGCCTGTTGATGCGACGGAACCGCCACTGCGGTTTTCGGTAGCGGAAAGCTGGTCGATGCCGCTGGTTCAACTGGACAACTATCAACCGACATCCGGAATCCTGTTCGACATCATGCAAAGCCTCGCGCGCCAGGTAGGCCGTGAAGCCGAATACCATGTGATGCCGCGACTGCGGGTTCAGGCGGCGCTGGAGCGCGGTGAAATCGACATTCGTTGCTACGCAGCCCAGGCCTGGGTGCCGAACCTCTCGGGTGATTACTTCTGGAGTCTGCCGATCATCTATCAGCGCGACTTGCTGATCGCCTCCGCCGCAACCGCCGCAGGCCCTTACCCCGAGCAGTTTGATAATGAAACCATCGGTACGGTGCTGGGCTACAACTATCCCGACCTGCAATACCTGTTCGATAACCATCAACTGGTTCGCGAGGACGCCCGCAATCAGGAGCAGACACTCCGAAAACTGGTTGCGGGCCGCTATCACTACGCAGTGGCCAGCCAACTGGTGCTGGACTGGCTCAACCGTGACTTACCCCCTGATGAACAACTGAAGTCCGTCGCCCTGATCGCTGATCAGCCGGCCGGCTGCATTATCCGTAACGACCCCAGCCTGCCGACGCAGAATATCCTGCGCACCCTGGTGCGCATGAGGGTTTCGGGTGAAATCCAGCAGATCGTTGATCGTTACACGGCACCACGCACCTGAAGATGTCCCTTGACACAGCGTGCAGCAGGGATTGTCGCAATACCGTCATATAGCGTGGATACCCTCGCCTGAAATATCTGGCAACACTATACCGGGCAGGTAATCCACGATGAGCGACAAATCAGACGATAACTCGCAGACCGACCCAAGCCGTCGCCGCTTTCTGGGCGGCATGGCTGCATTAGGGGCAGGCGTGACCTTGGGCGGCTACGCGACAGCCCAGGAAAAACCGCCTGCATCAGCGCCCAATGCCGCACCGTTGACCGGCATGGCGCTTGATAAGGCGCTGCGCGACAACGTCAAAACCATCGTGGTGATCTACGCCGAAAACCGCAGCTTCAATAATCTGTTCGGCAACTTTCCCGGCGTGGAAAAGCCCCTGTCATCATTGAAGCCCGCCGACTATGAGCAACGCGACCGGGATGGCTCACTGCTGAAGACCCTGCCACCGGCCTGGGGCGGCGTATTGCAGTTGGGACCTCAAACTGTTGACGGCGTGAGTTACCCCGCTGGCGGCCAGTTTCAGGAGAACCTGCCCAACGCGCCCTTCCCGCTCAAAGGCATGAATGGCGAAGACTTGCCGCTCAGCCTCGTCACCCGGGACCTGTGGCATGTGTTCTATCAGAATCAGATGCAGATCAACGGTGGCAAGAATGACCGTTTCGTCGCCTGGGCCGATTCGGGCGGTTTGCCCATGGGCTACTACGCGCAAAGTCAGTATTCGTTGCGCCTGTGGGACGTCGCCAAGGAATTCGTGCTTTGTGACAACTTCTTCCAGGGTGCCTTTGGCGGCTCATTCCTCAACCACCAGTACCTGATTGCCGCCACCGCGCCGGTTTACCCGGATGCTGCCAACTCGGCAGCCAAATCACAGATCGCCCAATTGCAGAGCGATAACCCGAAAGATCCGCGCCTCAAGCCACTGGACCAATCCCCGGCCAGCGCCATGACCGGCGCACCGCAGTTCGGCCCCAGCGCACTGACGCCCGATGGCTTTGCGGTTAACACTCTGGCACCGCCGTTCTGGCCAACCTGGCTGCGTGACCCGGAAAAACCGGACTACTCCAAACCGGACCTGCCTAACGTGCTGGTGCCACAGACTCACGAACACATTGGCGACAAACTGTCGAAAAAGGACATCGACTGGGCCTGGTACGCAGGTGCCTGGCAGGTCACGCTGGATGAATTCAAGGATTCTACCGGTATCCCGAAGATCCCCAACTTTCAGTACCACCATCAGCCGTTCAACTACTTCGTCCAGCAAGGGCCTCAAAACCCGACCGAGCGCAAGAAACGCCTGCGCGATGGCGGACTGGGCGATGAAGTCAGCAGCAATAAATTCCTCGCCGATGCCGAAGCAGGCAAGCTGCCTGCGGTCACGTTCTACAAGCCTCAAGGCAACCTGAACATGCACGCCGGTTACGCAGATGTCGCCGCAGGTGATCGGCACATCGACCGCGTGATCAAGGTGCTGCGCAACAGTCCGCAGTGGGAAAACATGGTCATTGTCATCACCGTCGACGAAAACGGCGGCTGGTGGGACCACGTGGCGCCCCCGCAAGGCGATCGCTGGGGTCCGGGCACCCGCATTCCGGCATTGGTGGTCTCGCCCTTCGCGCGCAAGGGCACGGTTGATCACACCGTCTACGACACCGCCTCGATCCTGCGCCTGGTCACCCGGGTTCATGGCCTGGAAAAGCTCGATGGCCTCAAGGAGCGGGACCAAGCGATGATCGCTCGCGGACAAACGCCCATGGGCGACCTGACCAACGCGCTGCAATTTCCCGCGTGATGGGCTGAACCTGAATTGAAATGAGATTCGCTGTTTGCCCGCAAAACTGACGTGGGACCGGCTTTAGCCGGGAAGAGGCCGGAACAGCTGCTGCCCGTGTAGCGTCTGCCAGGCAGCTTTCCCGGCTGAAGCCCGTCCCACGCTTACCCCGCCAACATCACCTTGTTACGCCCCTGCTGCTTACCTTGATACAACGCCTGATCCGCTCGATTGAGCGCGCTTTCAAAGCTTTCCCCCGAACGGATTTCGCTCACAGCCAGGGTTGCCGTGACGGTGAGTGGTCCCTGATCCACTTGCCCGACCCATTCGCGGATACGCAACAGGATTCGATCAGCCACGGCCTGCGCCGCCTGCTCGGAGGCATCGGGCATCAGCACCAGAAATTCCTCGCCGCCCCAACGAGAAGCCACATCTGTCCCACGCACATTGCTGTTGATGGCTTCGGCCACACGCTGGAGGATCAGGTCACCCTGTTCGTGGCCCAGGCGGTCGTTGATCTGCTTGAAATGGTCGATGTCCAGCAGAATGATCGCTGACGGCACCGACCTGGCCAACTGCCGCACACCGAGCATCACCCTGCGCCGGTTATAGAGGTTGGTCAGGCTGTCACGATTGGCGGTATGAAACAGGTTCAGTTGCATGGACCGCGTGAAGCGCACCGACAAGGCCGTGCCATGTAACAAAACGCCAACGGCGGTCAATACATTAACGATGCCGAGCACATCAAGTATCTGCGGGGCCACGCCAGAATTTATTCCCATATGCCCACGCAGCGCGAAGCCACCCACTGATACCACAAGAATTGCCAGGTTGAGCAACAGCCGTAGTCGGCGCGCACTATGGAAACTGAATGCGACGATCGGGATCACGCAATAAAGGTAGAAGTAGAAATTACTGTTCCAGCCCAGTATCCAGGTCGCCAATAAGGCATGGAGGATGATTTCTCCACTCATCAGCGTGCCAGCCAGGCTGTAACGCCCGGCGCGGATGGCTCTTAGACAGGCCACATAGGCCAGAATGCTGAACCCGTTGCCCACTGCCAGCAACGGCACTTTCAACGCACTGAACAAGACAAACAGAACGAGATGAATACAAAAAGCGATCTGCACGATGGGCACGATGTGCTGCCAGAACTGTGCGGTGGTTTCACGCAACAGCTGCGCACGGTCACTCGCCGATAGGGTGTTCATCAAGCAGCCTCAGTGGGGTGATGCATCGCAGCCGCGGCAGTCTGGCGTGGAGCGGATCAGCATTGTATTTATGTCAGGTTATCGGCGGACATCGAGTGGCCTTGATGTCGGTCACAGAGAGGGTCTGTGTTGCTTCGGGTACTACGAGCACATGATGGCACATTGAGTTCCCTGCCCTGAACGATACATGCTGAACGAGCGGGTTCCGGGGCCGTGAATTCTATACCGGTTCGGCCTTGAGTGGACGGCAGTACGAGGAGGCGCGGCTTTAACGCAGCGCCCCTCAGCCAGACAGGCGTGGATCTGGCATTTATCGGGTTAGCGCAAATCCGGGCGGGTCGACTTCAGTGCCGCGTCGCTGATCTTGCCCTGAACGGAACACGTCACCATGGCCTTGCTACCTGCAGACAGATCAGCAGGGGCCGGTTCAACCATGAAAACACGCTCTGACGTATCGGTTACCAGCTTGCCTGCGGTGTCGCCGGAGGTTTCAGACAGCCACTTCGATTGTTTTTCAGACCAGACTTCCGGCCTCGCCAACACTCCGTTGGCGGACAGCAACTCCACCGAGTGTGATTTCTTCAATGAAGCGGCAATTTGTTCCGGGGTTTGCTGAACGTAGAAGCCCCAGTTGATAACACGGGAGCCCATCAGATCCATGTCATCGGCAAAAAAACCGGTCAGTGAAAGTCCGCTAACAACGACTGGCTTGTCGAATACCCAACGCTGCCCCGTTTCGCTTTTGGTCCCCCCTTGCAAGGTGATACGCCCATTTTCCTGTTTGGAGGGAACCAACGACTTGAAAGGTTCTTGCGCAATGACCGGAAACGACTGAGGGCCGCAGCTCAGGTAATCCTTCAGCGGGTCACTGGAGGCTAAAGCATTGCCAGTGGCAAACAAGGTGACGACGGGAAGCAGCAAAGTGGAGAGTTTCATTGGCAGGTTTCATTCCTTTAAAGGTGTTTCTCACACGTTAATGCACATCAGCTGCAGCCGATCCGCAGCCGCGCAAAGTTAGCCCAAGGTCTTCATAGCGTCCAGCCATTGCCCGTTATGGCCGTCAGTCCAGACTTGGGATCAGCCCAAGCAAATCCGTAGAGCCAACATCAGCTCCGGCCTGCGTCAGCAATGTTGTCGCCTGCCCCCGATGATGGGTCTGATGATTGAAGAAGTGGATCAGCAAGCCATAGAAGTTTCGCGCAGCCGGCACACCGGCGGTATTGGTGTAATGCAGCACGACGTCCAGATCGTCCTCTTCAAGCTCTGCGGCCCAATCGATGATGGCCTGATCCATCCGTCTGCGCTGGGCGGTCAGTTCCGCCAGGTTGTTGAACATCTGCTCGTTCAAGGCCTGAGGGTCACGTAAACCACACACCCCATCCAGCGCTGGAAACCCTGCCGGGTGCCGTGCGAAACGCTTGAGCCATATGGTGTCTGCCACCAGCAGATGGTTCAGCGTTCCCAGAATCGAACCGAAGAAAGCATTACGGTCTGCGCTCAACGCTTCCGTCGGCAAGCTCGCAGCAGCGAAATACAGCTTGTCGTTCATCCAGAGACTGTATCTGGCCATCAACTGGAGATGATCGAGGCGGGTCAAGGCATGAGCTCCGGGCTAGCTGGGGATGCCTGCAAGTGTGCCAGTTCTGAAGGGTGTGCGGGTCATCCTGCTGGATCCACCGATAGAAACCGAACGACTCACCACCTTCCCACTCTCAACTTCATGCCGATAATTTCCCCAACTTGAAGGTAACGTCATGATTGAGATCAACAGCTACACCACGGTCAAACGACGCGAGCGCGTTCCACACGACGTCTTCGCCACTTATTGGCGTGACGTGCATGGCCCGCTCTGTTCCCGTCTGCCGGGGCTTGGCTTGTATATTCAGCACCATTTTTCCCGCAATCAGGATGCCCATCTGTGGCCGTTGGCCGATGGCATTAAAGAGATAGCCGATTACGAGCTGGATGGCGGCGTCGAGATAGGATTCGCCTCTGCTCAGGATCAAAAACAATTTCAGGCCGTCTGCCCGATACTGTTCTCGGACGAGCAAAACATGTTCGAGGAAACCCTGGCCTACGATTTGCCAGAAGGTTCAGCAACCGTGGTCAATCGCTTGAACGACGAGACCTTCAACGGTAAGGACAGATTTGACCGCATTCACGTGCATTTCAGCCCGCGCACCAGTCTTGCGCAGTTGAAGGATTATCTGGCAACTGAATTGGCTGATGTGCTGGCCGGTGCGGACGAAGTCCTGAAGCTGCGCCTGCATCTGACCCAACCGTTCAACAACGACGGCATGCATCCCCCTGCCCCCAACGTCGCGCACTACGCCAACCCCGCGCGAGCAGAACTTGTGATCATGGAAATAGCCTTCGAGAGCCCACTGGCCCGTCGTCGTTTCTTCGAGAGCCCGCTGTTTCAGGCAACACTGGCGGGACAGTCCGAACACATCGCCCAGCTCAAAGCCTTTGCGGTATCCGGGCTCTACACCTATGTGCGCGACGGTGAGATCACCACGGCAGGCCTGCGTGGCAGCCGTGCAGCTGAACTGATCGAGTATCTGGGTGCAGCGAATCAGCGCACGCCGGAGGTTGAGCACCTTCTGTTGAAAGGCGTGTTGGGTGCTGCTGAAAGCAAAAACGCTAGTTGATCAACTCATATCAGGGCATGCCCTCTGATTTGGCTGTCGCACTTTAAATACAGGATCTGTAGGAGCTGCCGAAGGCTGCGATCGCGGTGTATCAGGAGAAACGCATCGCAGCCTTCGGCAGCTCCTACAGAAAATGCATTTCAGTCCAGTTGCTGCATGTTGTTTGATGAGCCACAGCGCGGCTTCATGGACACCGGGGCCGCTTCTGGCCGTCTTTAAGGCAAGGCCCTATACCCAACAGTTATTTGACCATTTGATCAACTCTCCCTAGGGTAGCGGGCCTTGTTCAAGACCGAGACGCCTGCAACCAACATGACCAGCATGACCCGCCCCTCCAAACTGCCCTCTACTGTCTACCTGTTGGGATTGACGATCTTCTCTCTGGTAACCGCCGAATTCATGGTTGCCGGGATGATGCCCGCGCTGGCAGATGCGTTTTCGGTCAGCCTCGCGCAAGTGGGTAACCTCATTGCCTTCTATGCCTTGGGCATGGCGTTGGGCGGGCCCCCTGTCACGGTATTACTGCTCAGCCGGGGCATCAGCAACAAGCGTGCGCTGGTTGGCCTGTTGGCGGTCTATGTAGCTGCCGGGATTCTGGCCGCAATTGCGCCCAGCTATCCGGTGCTGGCTTTCGCGAGGATCATGATGGGCGTGGCAAGCGCCGCGTGTATCGGGCTGTGCCTGACGGTATGCGCCGGGCTGGTCGCACGCGAAGTTCGAGGTCGTGCCGTGTCGGTGGTGCTTGCGGGCCTGATGCTCTCCCCGGTAGCGGGAGTGCCGTTGACGGCCTGGGTCGAGCACCATTATGGCTGGCGTGCCAGCTCGTGGCTGGTCGTAGGCCTGGCGCTGATCTGTAGCGCCCTGGCTGCGGCGCGTCTGCCCTCCAGCGAAGCAGGCAGCGAACCGGCGCTAAGCCGACAGTGGGCCACCTTGAAAAGCCGCAGCCTGTGGGGCGCTTACCTCACCAGCGGGCTGATCATCGGTGCCACTTTTGCAGCATTCAGTTATTGCACGCCGATCCTGATTCAAGAGGTGGGCCTGGCGCCGGGCCACGTCGCCCCGATGCTGGCTTTATATGGCGTGGCTAATCTGCTGGGCAATATGATCGTCGGCCGCATCGCGGATCAATACACCTTCCAGGCACTCGGCTGGGGTCTGCTTTTGCTGGTACTCGCGTTGACGGGTTTCGCGCTGGCAGGTAATCACCTCTGGCTGAACCTGACCTGTTTCATCCTGCTGGGCCTGACCGGCGTGGCACTGAACCCGGCAATGGTCGCACGGGTAATGAAGGCCGCCGAGCCCGGCGCACTGGTGAATACCCTGCATACCTCGGTGATAACCGCAGGGCTCGCCTTGGGCAGCTGGGCCGGTGGCGCCGCCATCGATGCAGGCTATGGCCTGCGCGCTCCGCTGTGGGTCGGCGCAGGACTGGCGTTGCTGGGGCTGCTCAGTCTCGCCCGGCCGTTGGCAGCGCGCAGTTCAGTCAGGTCCTGCGCTTGAATGGGGTGCCGCCCGGTCTAAAGACGACATCGCTGATTCATCACACTCGATGCAAAGCACCGGCGTGATGCATCGCCAGATGCCCGGTCTTGTCACTCTTGACCTCGTATTGAGGATCATCTTTCGAGGCTGGTCGGTGTTTGCCCATGAACTCTACGTCTTTCGTGTGGACTTTGGTCACTTTGCCATGGATCTCACCCGCTTCGGAGTTCCAGCGCACGGCGTCGCCTGTCTTGAAAGAAGTGGTCATTGAATACTCCCGGCCGTAAAGGATTACGAGCCATAAAAAATAGGGATGATCGGATTATTTCGGCAGCGCCGCTCCTTATCGAGCCAGCGCCGACAGAGAAATTCACTTTTATCGCTCCGATGGTCTTGCCTCAGAGAAATGTTGTACCAGACGCTCTGAAATATCTGCGCAAACGCATACAATTCCGCCTTTATCACCCATCAGAAAGGCCCGTCAGTTCATGGCGCTCGATCCACCCACGCTGCTGGTCCTATCCATCGCACTCGCTGCCGCGGCGTCACTCTATCTGGCAGTCGAGTGGCGTACGGTGCGTGAATCTTCACTCCTGTTCTGGAGCGCCGGTTTTGCGACGATCAGCGTGGGGTCAACCCTTGCCCTGTTACGCGCGAGCGGCTTTTTGCTGGTAGGCATATGGGTGGCAAACGGCCTGTTGGTCGCGGCCCACGGGTTGTTTTTATTAGGAGTGGCACGCTTCACGGAAACGCGTTTATCACGAGCCTGGTACCTGATCCCCGGGGTGTGGCTGGTGCTGCTTTTACTGCCGAGCGATCCGTCATGGTCCAAAGTCATGCTGGTAGTCAACTCTCTGCTCGTCGCCCTGTTGACGTTGCGAGCCAGTGCCCTCCTGCGTCCCCATGGCAAGTCACTGAGTATCGGGGCCGTTCAGCTACGTTATGTGCTGCTGGTACATGGCCTTTTCTATATTGCCAAGGCGATACCGGCAGTTGTCCCGGGCACGCTGATCGATCTCGCTGCTTTTCGTGGCGAGATCATTCAGATTTCACTGGTCGAGGGGGCGATGGCAATCATGCTTATCGCCCTTTCAATGACGGGAACCGAACGCTACCGGCGAGAAAAGCGAATCGCCCGACTGGCCGCCCGGGATCCATTGACGGCGCTGTACAACCGCAGAGCGCTTGAAGTCCGGGCTCCGCGCCTGCTCGATCAGGTGACAAGCGCTCGACCCTGCGCTCTGCTGCTGATTGACATCGACAACTTCAAACTGGTCAACGACCTGTTCGGGCACACCGCGGGCGACCGCCTGCTTGTCACCTTGAGCGAGATGATCCGCTCGGTTCTGCCAGAAGGCGCACTGGCGGCACGACTGGGCGGTGACGAATTCGTCATCCTGTTGAGTAACACATCTCGCGAGAAGGTGCTGGCGCTCGGCAATGAGCTGCGCAGCCAGTTCCACACAACCACCTCACAGACGTTTATCACGCCTCAGGCCGTTACACTGAGTATCGGCGCCAACCTGTTCGAGCATCCTCCTGCCAGCCTGGCGGCATTGATCGAACAAAGTGACGCTGCGCTTTACACCTCCAAACGTGAGGGGCGCGACAGCATTCGTGTGGTCGATCAGTCGTCAAGCGGCAGCGACGCACTTCAGACTCGTTAACCATCGGATTCCACAATTCTTCATCACGTTTCCTGTCCGTATGCAGCGGTGATTGGCGCGAAGTTAACCGCTGTAGGACGCATCGTTCCAATCTGTAGGAAGTGCGGTTAAAGTGTCGCCCCCGAGAAATTGGATCCCGGGGTTTTCCGCTATGGAGTTTTCCCCAGTGAAGTACATCAGCAAAGTTGCAGCGTCTGCAGTTCTTGGTCTTGCCCTGGCAGGCTGCACCGGCACCGCGATCAAATCCCCGCACTACGACAGCAATCAATACACCGTTCTGGGCCACAGTGAAGCAAGCGCCACTGGCCTGATGTTGTTCGGCGTTATCCCGATCCGTCAGAACAGCCGCTTCGTCCGTGCTCAGAAGTCCGCCATCGACGCTAAAGGCGGTGACGCGATGATCAACACTCAAGTTCAGGAAAACTGGTTCTGGGCCTGGGTTCTGAGTGGTTACACCACTACCATCTCCGGTGATGTAATCAAGCTGAAAACCGCGCAGTAAACAGCGCGCTGTGATGTTCAGCTGACTAGACGAGCGATAAAGCAAGACTGCTCGCCTAAAGAAAACGCCGCTTGTCTCGATAACGAGAAAGCGGCGTTTTTATTTCTGTGCCCTGAACTCAGTCCGCCCGGCGCACACGCCCCGCTGGCCCGATTCTGCCCGCGATTCAAATAACCGTTGGAACCGACTTCAGTGTGGACAAGTCATAAACGGGTTAACGACCTGATCAGCTCCTTCATCTTTTCGAAAAAAGCGGATTAGCCAGCTGCGCTATAAAGAGTTAGTGCGTGCGAAACCCGACGGTTCTGCCTGACGCGGTCATCAAGGAGCAACAATGCCAACGTGGGAAATGCTTTGAAAGACCTGACTCGCGAAGAGCTTGAGGCTGAAGTCGTACGCCTGCGCAAAGCCCTTGAGGACGCCGGAGTCAATCCAGAGCATCCCGCTGTAATGCCGACCGAAGCCAGCGATGCCGACCCTTTCAGTCGCACCTCCGCAGTTTGCACGTCTTCAGTGCAGGACACCCCGACGGCGCTTGCCACCAGCGAAACGCGCCAGCAGGCTATCTTCGAAAGCGCCATCGACATTGCGATGATCGTGACCAGTCCAGACGGGATCATCACCGACTGGAACCCTGGTGCAGAGCTGGTATTAGGCTGGACTGCCGAGGAAATGCTGGGCCAGACGGCTGAACGTTTCTTCACCCCGGCCGACCGCAAAAGTGGCCAGATAGAACGCGAGATGCGCTACGCCCTGCAGGACGGACGCGCCCTGGATGAAAGGTGGCATCTGCGCAAGGGCCATAAAAAGTTCTGGGCATCCGGCGAGATGATGCCGCTTTATGACGATGACAATCTCCACCTTGGCTTCGTCAAGATTTTGCGCGACCGCACTAACGAGCACCTCGCAGGCCTGGCAATAGAAGAAACCCAGGAGCGCTATCGGCTGGCGGCGAAAGCGACCAACGATGCCATTTGGGACTGGGATTTACTCGCCAATCAGGTGCTGTGGAACGAAGCACTGGAAGAAGCTTATGGTCACCCTCTGGCGACCATCGAGACCACCGGTGATTGGTGGATTGCCCAGATTCATCACGATGACAGGACACGCATTCACGACTCTATCCATGCTCTGATCGACGGCAGCGGCAGCGCGTGGACCGGGGAGTACCGCTTCCGTCGACAGGATGGTTCCTACGCCGATATCCTGGATCGCGGACATGTGATACGCAACGCCGAAGGCCAGGCCGTGCGCATGATCGGCGCGATGCTCGACCTTTCCCGGATGCGCACGGCAGAAAACGCCTTGCGTCGAAGTGAAGATCGCTTCCGAACCATTCTTGAAACCATTGAATCAGCGTTCGCCATCGTCCAGGTCAAGTTCGATGCGGATGACCAGCCGGTTGACTACCGTTTCGTCGAAGCCAATCCTGCTTTCGAACGCCAGGCCGGGGTAAACCTGCGCGGCAAATGGGTCACTGAATTCGCTCCGGACCTGGAGCGTTTCTGGTTCGAGACCTACGGACGTGTGGCCAAGACCGGAGAACCAGCCACTTTCGAAAACTACGCCGAAGCCTTCAAGCGCTGGTTTGACGTGCGGGCGGTCAGCGTGGGTGACCTTGCCGATAGACAGATCGCGATTATCTTCAGCGACGTCACGGAAAGGCGCAACGCACAGGAACGCTTGCGCGCCAGCGAGGCGCTTGCCCGGCAAAACGTCGAGCGCGTGCAACTGGCACTGGCAGCTGGCGCGATTATCGGCACCTGGCACTGGGACGTACCCAACGACCGCATCACCATCGATGAAGGCTTCTCACACGCCTTTGGCCTTGATCCGGCGCTGGGGCTTGAAGGGCTGAGCATCGCGCAAGTGACTGCTTCGGTGCATCCAGAAGACCTGAGCGGGCATGAGAAAGCGATCAGCACGGCGTTGGCCAAGGGCGGCGCCTATGTCCACCAGTGCCGTGTGCGTCGTGCCGACGGCAAATACTATTGGATCGAAGCCAACGGAAGGGTCGATCTGGCAGATGACGGCACCCCGTCAAGCTTGCCGGGTGTGGTCATCGACGTTGAACGCCGACGCTCCATCGAGGCTGAGCGTGACCGGGCGACTGCCGCGTTGCGTGCGCTCAATGAAACGCTGGAACAACGAGTCGCCGAGCGAACCGTCGAGCTGATGCAAGCCGAAGAGAAACTCCGCCAGTCGCAGAAAATGGAGGCCGTAGGCCAACTGACTGGCGGGCTGGCGCATGATTTCAATAACCTGTTGGCCGGTATCTCCGGTGCCCTTGAGCTGATGAGCACGAGAATCGCTCAGGGCCGCTGGACCGAGACCGAGAAGTACATCAGCACCGCACAAGGTGCTGCAAAACGTGCAGCCGCGTTGACACACCGCCTTCTCGCCTTCTCCCGTCGGCAAACCCTGGATCCGCGACCGACCAATGTGAACACCTTGACGGTGGGCATGGGCGAACTCATCCAGCGGACAGTGGGCCCCAGCATTGCGGTGCATATCTCAGGGACGGAGGACGTATGGCCAACGCTGGTTGACAGTAGCCAGCTGGAAAATGCCTTGCTGAATCTGTGCATCAATGCCCGTGATGCCATGCCGGATGGCGGCCGTATCACGATTGAGACCGCCAACCTGTGGATGGGGCGTGACGCGGCCAGCGCCCATGAAATGCCCGAAGGCGAATACCTGGCGCTGAGTGTCACGGACACTGGCACTGGCATGACGCCCGAGATCATTGCAAAAGCCTTCGACCCGTTCTTTACCACCAAGCCGATTGGCCAGGGCACGGGCCTTGGCTTGTCCATGATCTATGGGTTTGCCAAACAGTCGGGTGGACAGGTACGCATCCATTCGCAGGTTGGCGTAGGTACAAAAATCAGCATCTATCTGCCCCGTTACGACGGTGAAGCCACTGAAGACCCACGTGAGTCGGACAAGAAATCGATTGCGCCAGTGGACTCAGGCGAGACCATCCTGATCGTGGATGACGAACCGACGGTGCGCATGCTGTTGATGGACGTTCTCAGCGACCTCAACTACCGAGTGATCGAGGCCGGTGACAGCGTCGCCGGCCTCAAAGTGTTGCGTTCCGACGTACACATCGACCTGCTGATCACCGACGTCGGTTTGCCCGGCGGCATGAACGGTCGGCAGATGGCTGACGCAGGCCGGGAAGTCAGGCCCACGCTGAAAACCCTGTTCATCACTGGCTACGCCGAAAATGCCGCCATCGGCGATGAGCAACTTGGACCAGGCATGCAGGTCCTGACAAAACCCTTTGCCATCGACACCCTCACCTCCCGAGTGCTTGAGCTGATCCGGTCGTAGCAGGTAGAGATGTGGGACCCGCTTCAGCCGGGAAAGCTGCGCCACCGCCAAGGCATCGGGCGGATGTACAGACCTCTTCCCGGCTAAAGCCGGTCCCACGACACTGCACCCCACTAGCGCAAATGATTCTCGTTTGTGATATTTTGCCGCGCTTGCTTCCATGCCAGTTAAGGTGGCCTCATGTCCGGCTCAGATCTCAAGGCGTTATATCTCGCCCATCGCGGAGAAATTCAGGCTTATCTGGATCGTCGCTTGCGTTGCAAAGAGACCGCTGCCGACCTGACACAGGACACTTTCATCCGCCTGTCCGAGCAGATGAACCGGACGCGCATCGAAAACTTTCGCGCTTACCTGTTCTCCAGTGCTCGCAATCTCTTTATCGATCACACCCGACGTCAGGAACACCGCAAAGCCGAGCCGCTGGACTTGCAGGACATGAGCGAAGCCGAGCAGCGAACCCCGACGCTTGAGCAAGCGGCCATTGCCAACCAACAACTGTCGGCCCTCAGTGAAGTGATTCAGAGCATGCCTGAACCTTGTCGCGAGGTGTTTCTGATGGTGCGGGTCGAAGGGCTGACTTACGTAGAGATTGGTGAGCGCCTGGGGATTTCCTCGAAAACTGCCTTCAGCCGCATGGTCAGGGCCCTGGATTTATTGAAGCTCGGTATGCCCGAGTGAACGCCGTTATTTGCTTACTCCGCTGCCAACCGCCGTGCGCCCCCCTGAGCAGCAAGGCGTCTGGGCAGCGGACGTATGCAGGTGCGCTGGATTACACTGCGCCGACAGCACCGGCCCACCCTGAATTGACTGACCTATGAGCGCTGAACCTCCGATTCTCCACCCCTCCGCTCCGCAGCCCGATGACGTGAGTCATCAGGCCAGTACGTGGTTTGCATTGATGCATGGCGGATCACCGACTCCGGCCGAGCACGAAGCGTTGGCAGCATGGCTCGACGCAGATCCTCTGCATGCGCAGGCGTATGCCCGCCTCGAAAAATTGTGGGCAGCCTCAGCCCTTGTGGCTAAACCGACTCCGCCTGCGGTCGACACTCAGTTATCCCGGCGCCGCTTTGTCGGATTAGGCGTAGCGGCGTGCGCTGTTGCCGTCACCGCCAGTGCAACGACGCTCTGGCTCAAGGGCATCGGGTCACCGTTCGCGGACTTGCGTACCGCTGTGGGTGAACGGCGGACGGTACGTCTGGCAGACGGGTCAACGGTGGAACTCGCAGGCAATACAGCGCTGAATATCGACTTTTCTCCAACACAGCGTGCTGTGGAATTGCTCCAGGGCGAAGTATTTTTCAACGTCGTGCCCGCCGCTGTCGGCGAGCTTTCGATCAAAACGGAAGCGGGCCAGGTATTGGCCAACAACGGCGAGTTCTGCCTGTCATGCGAGGGTGCGAGCACGCTGCTGACAGTGAGTCGGCCCACGGTGCGCGTGGTCACCGCAAGCCAGCAGTTGGACTTGGGCGAGGGACTTTCACTGCGCTTCAGTGCCGACCGGACGGAAGCAATCCAGCATGCCGATCTGGATCAGGTGCTTGCCTGGCGCAACGGCCGACTGGTGTTCTTCGACAAACCGCTGAGCGCAGTGGTCAGCGAGCTTCAACGCTGGCGCGAAGGCAAAATATTCATCGCGGACCCACACCTGGCGGCGCGACGGGTCAGTTTGATTCTCAACCTGAATCGACCTGACCAGATGCTGGATGTGCTTTCCAAAGCCCTGTCAGTCAGGGTTACCCGCTACACCGACCTAGTGACCGTCATTCACGCCGCTTGATGATGTGGGACCGGCTTTAGCCGGGAAGAGGCCAGTCCCGTCACCATAAATGTGTCGATGCAAAGACCGTCTTCCCGGCTAAAGCCGGTCCCACGAGGCTTTCCAACCCCCAACATTCATCTCCAACAGACACCCGCCACAAATATTTCAAAACATCGTCAGGTATTGCCAAAGGTCATCCGTCTTAGATGTGACTGATAGCTGTTCGCATATCCATGCGCATCTCATAGGGAACAACCTGAATGGCAAAGCACCACAATCCTGGGCGTAAAACCGGCATGCACTGGCGACTTGGCGCCCACGGCGCAATTCTCGCCTGCACGCTGCTCGTTGGGGCCATTCAGGCACATGCGGCACAAGGTAATGCTGCGGACAGCTCGGTAGACAAGCTGTCACTCAATATTCCCGCTCAGCAACTGCGCCAGGCCTTGTTAGTGTTCAGCCAGCAAACCGGGCAAAACGTGCTGCTGGATGGCAACCTCGATGCAGGTTTGCGCAGCACAGCTGTGATGGGCTCCTACTCGGCGGAAGAAGCATTGGCCGGGTTGCTCCAAGGCAGCGGCTACAGCTTTGCCCGCACGGACGCGGCAACCGTATATCTGGTGCCGGTTGCTCAGGCCCCCATCGCCAACGAAGTGAATCTGCCCGCCACGCAGATTCAATATCGCATCACCCCGGACAGCATCCAGAGTTTCGGCTATCAAGGTAAACCCGTCTCCAGTACCACCCGGCTCGGCCTGAGCGATAGAGAAACCCCGCAAGCGGTAACTGTCGTGACACGCGAGCAGATGGACGATTTCCAACTCAACAGTGTGAAAGAAGCCCTGCGCAACGCGCCCTCGGTCACCGTCGAACAGTTCGAAACGGATCGCACCGCCTTTACCTCTCGCGGCTTCACCATCGACAACTTTGAATACGACGGCATGGGCATGCCATTTTCTGGCGGCGTGCTGCTCGGTGATCAGGACATGACCGAGTTCGAACAAATCGACGTGCTGCATGGCGCCAACGGACTCATGAGTGGTGCGGGCAACCCGTCGGCCACCGTCAACTTTGTTCGCAAACGCCCGACCGAGACTTTCCAGGCGAAGATCGACGCCAGCGCCGGGTCCTGGGATAACCGTCGACTGGGCCTGGATGTCTCCGGCCCGCTGACCGATAGCGGCAATGTGCGTGGCCGCTTCATCACCGCACACGACAAAGGCAACTCCTACCTTGACCGCTATAGCCATGAAGTCAACGTGGCAGCAGGCCTGCTGGCTTTTGATCTGTCCGACGCCGACACGTTGACGGTGGGGTTCTCCCAGCAAGACAGCTACTCAAACGGCAGCACATGGGGCGCCCTGCCCATTGCCGACTTCGCAGGCAATCGTATTCACTACAGCAGCCGCAGCTCCAGCATCGGCCAACCCTGGACGTACTGGGACATCCACACCAAACGCGCCTTTGCCGAGCTGACCCACGATTTCGATAACGGCTGGGCCAGCAAGATCACCCTGACCGGGGTCAGTCAGCATCAAGACACCAAGATGCTGTACGCCATTCCGGCAACAGCGACGGACGTTTTTGCCTACGTCAACCGCACCACCAGCACCGAGCATCAAGTGATCGGCGAGGCTCAGTTGTCCGGGCCTTTCAGCCTGTTGGGCCGCGAGCACCAATTGACCGTTGGCGCCAATTACGGGCGCACTCACCATAAGGAGCGCGGCCACTATAAAGATGTCTCCGGCTACATCATGGCCAGCCTTGAGGACGCCCTGGCCGGTGCAGTTGTACAACCGGCCTTTGATTTCACCAACGACGTCAACACCCAGCTTTTCACCGATCGGCAGAAAAGTGTGTTCGCCGGTGCGCGGTTCAGTCTTACCGATGATCTGCACTGGATCGCCGGGGCCCGCATGCTCAGCGCTGATGGCGAAGGCGCGGGATATGGCTCGCCCCACGATACCCGCGTACATGGCAAGGTGACGCCCTACACCGGGCTGGTCTATGACCTCACGCCACAATGGAGCCTTTACACCAGTTGGACCGAGATCTTCAAACCGCAGTACGTGCGCAGTGTGGGTGGCGGAGTGCTTCAGCCACTTGAAGGCAAAAGCACCGAAGTCGGCGTGAAGGGTCGTCTGCTCGATGAGCGGCTGACGATAACGGCTGCCGTGTTCAAGACCGACCAGCTAAATGTCGCTGAGTCCGCCGGCATACAGGGCAGTCAATTTGTGTACCGGGGCGCGGACCTCAAAAGCCGCGGCGTAGAACTGGAGGCATCCGGTGAAGCATTGCCCGGCCTGGAAATGGCAGGCGGTTACACCTTTGTACGAATCGAAGACGCCAATGGCGATGAAGCGCGCAAATACATCCCCACTCATACCGTGCGTGGAAGCCTGACCTACCGCCTGCCCGCCCTGCCTCAAGCCAGGGTCGGCACCCGCTTTCAGTGGCAAAGCGGGACCGAAGTCGACACTAACAGCAACGTCCGGCAGGACGCCTATGCACTGGTCGACCTGATGGCCAGCTACGACTTCGATGACCATTGGAGCACGTCGTTGAACATGAACAACGTCACCGATCAGAAGTACCTGCTGTCGCTGTATCAGTCCGCTGGTTCGACCAACTACGGCGCACCGCGCAACCTGACGGCGTCGGTGACCTGGAAGTATTAAGTTGATGTTGCCTATTTGAGAATCGCGGCTGTCGCGAAGCAAACACAGACCTGTAGGAGCTGCCGAAGGCTGCGATAGCGGTGCGTCAGGAGTATCGCCATCGCAGCCTTCGGCAGCTCCTACAGGAGTTTGCAATAGATGCCCCGAGGCGACCTTCCGCCTCGGGACACTGGACTCAACGATTACGCGTCACTCTCCAGACGGTGTTGGCAAGATCGTCAGCAATGATCAGCGCACCTTTCGGGTCAACGGTCACACCCACCGGACGACCGCGGGTTTTCCCGTCAGCACCGCGGAAACCGGTCGCAAAATCAACCGGTTCACCCGCAGGGCTACCGTTGTTGAACGGCACGAAGATCACCTTGTAGCCCACCGGATTCGGACGGTTCCAGCTGCCGTGCTCGCCGACAAATACGCCGTTGGCGAACTTGTCGCCCATGGCCGGAATGGAAAAGTCTACGCCGAGCGCCGCAACGTGCGAGCCGAGGCTGTAATCCGGCTTGATCGCGGAAGCGACCTTGTCAGAGTTTTGCGGCTGCGCACGCGGGTCGACGTTCTGGCCCCAATAACTGTAAGGCCAGCCGTAGAAACCACCCTCCTTCACTGACGTCAGATAATCCGGCACCAGATCAGGCCCCAGCTCGTCACGCTCATTGACCACCGTCCACAACTTCCCGGTTTCAGGCTGAATGGTCAGCGCCGTCGGGTTACGCAGGCCAGTCGCATAAGGCTTGTGCGCCCCAGTCTCGGCATCAATCTGCCACACCATGGCGCGATCAATCTCGACTTCCATGCCCCGCTCAGTGATGTTGCTGTTCGAACCAATACCGACATACAGATAACGGCCATCCGGGCTTATGGTCAGCGCTTTGGTCCAGTGGTGGTTGATCTGCGACGGCAAGTCGGTGACTTTGGTCGGAGCGCCGCTGGCTGTGGTCTGTCCGTCCTGGTAATCGAAGCGCACCAATGCGTCCTGATTGGCGACGTAAAGCTTGCCATCAGCAAACGCCAGGCCATAAGGCGCGTTGAGATCTTCAGCGAAAATCGTCTTCGTCTCGTAATTGCCGTCGCCGTCTGCGTCACGCAGCAACGTCAGACGATTGCCGCCTTTGACCTGCGTATTGCCCTTGGCCTTGATCACACTGGCAATCACGTCCTTGGGTTTGAGCTTGGCCGCACTGCCGCCGCGCCCTTCTGCGACGAGGATATCGCCGTTGGGCAGAACGAGAGTCTGACGCGGAATCCTCAAATTGGTCGCGATCGCCGTAATGCTAAAGCCCTCAGGAACCGTGGGTTTCTGATCCCCCCAGGCCACAGGTTCAGCAATCTTCATGCTCGGTAGCAGCGTGCGCTGCGGTTCCGGCAGTTTCGGATCAGGGCCACGTGCCTGAGTGCTTTCGCCATCGCCACCACAAGCACTCAACAACAGTGCCACGCTGATAAGCGTCAGTGCGCCTGAATGCTTCATTCCGCACCTCCCGAACGCAGATTGGTGAGCCCGGTCCACGCGGCAACAACGGACAATAGCGTCACGACTACCGATAGAATCAGCCCTGTGGGCATCATCGCCCAAGCGTCTTTCGCATGCTCAAACGCGTTGATCAAACCCAGTGCCCAGGTGACCAGCAGGAGCAGGAAATACGCTACCGGACGGCCAGCCTTGTGGTCCGCACGGATCAGATTGACCAGTGCAAACAACAACGCCAAACCACAGAACAGTAGCCCTCCGGCAATCAGCCAGGAGGCGAAGTTGGCCCACTGAATCTGGTAGGTCTGGGCGTAAGCGATGTCACTCAGCAAAGCGCCGAGAAACAGCGGAACGGTACCGGCAAGCAAGATCGCGTGTAGCGGGCTCGGGGTAATCCGGTAAAGGGGGTGAGTAGTAACGGTCACGGCGGCTCCTTATCGTTGAGCGACCCTGAGCAATAACCAGCGCAAATGCACTGGCAGACAGGGCCGCGCTGACTGCGCAAAGAAAAGGATCGTTGTGCCGACGCGTTAGTTCAGTGCAGTTCGTGTCGAAATGTTTTGAAAAAGAGTCTCAAAAATAAAATCTCTTATTCGTCCATAGGCTGAGGGTTCGTAATAATGATGCGAGTTATCGGGCACGCGTCAGGAAAGCAACAATCCCACAGCCTTTGAATACAACGTAAAAGGACTTCAAATGAAAACCGACTGGCAACAAATCCGGGAGATGATGAACACCGTCATCGACAGCTGTGAACAGATCGAAGCGGCTGGATACTGCGAGGAGCATCGCAGCGCCACCGTTGAAATCCAGGGCGTTCATTATTTGGTTCAAGATTTTTTAGTCAGCGCCTGGACGCTTCCAGAAAACATTCGCTACCAGATCGTTCGTGAACGTCATGAACGCGACGCCGATCTGCGCTACGTCCCGGAGGCCGCACGCATTCTTGTCGCGATGGCCCAGGCCTGCGCGGAATTGATTGGCGCGGCCGGCGCGGCTCCGGCTCAGAAAGCGATTGCGGGGATGAATCACTGGTACAAAAGCTATGCAGTGCCAAACATGGTTACCGCCATGACCCGCGTCAAAACCTCTCAAGGTTAGCCCGCGCGACGGAATCCCCCTGCGCTGCTGCCTTTTCCCACCAAAAAATGGACTGGGAATGGTCCTTGGGTACTCCCTCGCCCATGAAGTAGAGGTTACCCAGACTTGATTGGCCACCAGCATGCCCTTGCTCGGCAGCCAGACGAAACCATTTGGCAGCGGCTGAATAATCCTGTGCGACCCCTTCCCCCCTCACATACAACATACCGAGGTTGAACTGCGCTGATGTCCGACCCTGCTCAGCAGCTTTTCGATACCACACGGCAGCTTCCGCCGGATCGCGGGCCACGCCAGCGCCGTGCTGGTAAAAAACGCCCATGTTGTGCTGAGCATAGGATTCACCTTGCTCGGCAGCTTTTCGGTACCAATGCACGGCCTTGCTCTGATCCTGGACCACACCTTTACCATCGGCATACAGCCTGGCCAGATTGAACTGCGCAGCCGGATCACCCTGTTCGGCCGCTTTCAGGTACAGCGCTGCGGCTTCTGCGTAGCTTTGGGAAACAGCTTCACCCTCTTCATAAAGCAAACCAAGCCTGTTCTGAGCGCCAGCAAAGCCTTGTTTGGCCGCCAAGGCGTACCAGTGAGCAGCCTCCTTGAGGTTTTTGGTATCGCCCCGGCCATATTGATAGATGGCACCCAGTTGAAATTGAGCGTTGACGAAACCCCGATCCGCAGACTTACGGTAGTAGCTCAGTGCCTTTGGCCAATCCTGAGTCACACCCTCGCCATGCTCGTAGAGAACAGCAACGTTAAATTGCGCAACAGCATCGTTCTGCCCGGCGGCTTTGAGAAACCACGCCAACGCTTGCGCCTTATCCTGCTCAACCCCATCGCCGCGCTCATAACGCGCGCCAAGAAGAACTTGAGCATCTGCATTGCCAGCCTGCGCAGCTCGCTCAAGGGTGCTGAGGTCAGACGCGGCGTACGCCGGACCGGTCAGTAACAGAACACTGAAGGCCGCACCTAACACTCGCCCGCGATTGAAAGCTGGAAACATAACTCGTCCAGTAACCCTGATGTAAAGACCGATGATGCTACACGTAGCCGATGGCGATCGGGTACCGATACAGCGGTTTTGACTGGACTCAAAAGGCGAATCTTGCCCCCGTGCCCCTCTCTTGCGTCGGGGTTATCAACTTGGGAGATTCTATATCTGACATTCGACAGGCGCGCTGCGATTCTGCGAGAGTGTTCAGACCGTGGCGTCTAGCTAGCCCCCAATGGCAGGGGCAAGGCTTCATACCCAAAGCGGTGGGCAATCAGGCGTCACGTAAAGTTTCCCTGCACGAGGGGATGCGGCTGGTCGAGACGCAGGAAGGCATTTCGTCTCGGGCCCAATGCTTAAGGAGATTTGGGAAATGACACGCGCCGAGTGGCTACAAAACAAGGCGTGAGCCCCTGCTTCTTCAATACGCCTCCGCCCTTGAAGACGTCGAGGCATCCTGCGCCAAATTGTTGGCCAGCTTTGTCACAGGTCCACCTAAGCAGGCCATGTGTCAGCCACTATTATTGATAAATATTTACGTATCAAGCTGTCAAATACAGCTTCTGATACATGGCGGCGCACGGATGCGCCGCCTCTTCTCATCAGGATGGCTTGACTCGCTTGACCCTCTCCACCAGCCCCATCACCAGCACAAAGAACACCGGGACAAAAACCACTGCCAGGGTTGCGGTCAGCATGCCGCCGATTACGCCGGTGCCGATGGCCTGCTGACTGGCCGAACTGGCACCCGAAGCGAAGACCAATGGCACCACGCCGAGTATGAAGGCCAGCGAGGTCATGATGATTGGTCGTAGCCGCAGGCGCGCAGCCTGAATGCTCGCCTCGACCCGGCCCATGCCTTGGTCATGCAGGCTCTTGGCAAACTCGATGATCAGGATGGCGTTCTTCGCTGAAAGACCAATGATGGTGATCAGTCCCACTTTGAAAAACACATCGTTGGGCATGCCGCGCAACGTGACCGCCAGCACCGCACCGATGATCCCCAGCGGCACCACCAACAGCACCGCAGCCGGAATCGCCCAGCTTTCATAGAGCGCGGCCAGACACAGAAACACCACCAGCATCGACAGGCCGAGTAACAGCGGTGCCTGACCGCCCGAGATACGTTCCTGCAACGACAAGCCGGTCCATTGCAGAGCAAAACCGGATGGCAAACCCGAAGCCAGACGCTCCATTTCTTCCATGGCCTCCCCCGTGCTATGACCCGGCGACGGCTCGCCGGACAGGCTCACTGAGGGATATCCGTTGTAGCGATTGAGCTGCGCAGGCCCTCTGGTCCAATTGACGTTGGCAAAGGCTGAAACCGGGACCATGCGGCCCTGACTGTTTTTGACCTCCAGCTTCAGCAGGTCATCCACCTGCTGTCGGCGATCACCTTCACTTTGTACGATTACTTGCTGCATGCGACCCAGATTCGGGAAGTCATTGACGTAAGCAGAACCCAACGAAGTCGACAGCACGTTGGCGATGTCGGCAAATGAAATGCCCATGGCATTGGCTTGCTGACGGTCCACTTCAATGTTGACCTGCGGGGTTTCCGCCAGAGACGCCTCGCGCACGTTTTGCAGAATCGGACTTTTACTGACTCTACCCAGCAGATCGTCACGCGCCTGTCGCAATGAGTCGTAGCCTTGTGAGCCACGATCCTGCAAGCGCACTTCAAAGCCACCCGAGGTGCCCAAACCTTCCACCGGCGGCGGCAGCAAACTAAACACCATGGCGTCTTTCAGGCCAAAAAACACAGCGCTGGCGCGGTCGGCAATGGATTGCGCAGAATCCTGTGCAGCCCGTTCCGACCAATCCTTCAAGGTGGTAAACGCCAGCGCTGCGTTCTGCCCGCTCCCGGAAAAGCTGAAGCCCAGAATCATCACCGTATTGGCGATACCGGGTTCCTGTGCGTTATGCGCCTCGATCTGCTTGGCGATTTCAATGGTGCGGTTCTGGCTGGCGCCCGGCGGCAGCTGAATATCCGTGATGGTGTAGCCCTGATCCTCAACCGGCAGGAACGAGGACGGCAGACGGGTGAACAGCACGCCCATGACGCCCACCAACACCACGAAAACCAGCATGTAACGGCCCAACTGACGCACCGCTTTGCTCACCCAGCTCTCATAGCCGTCGCTAAAACGCTCGAAACGCCGGTTGAACCAGCCAAAAAAGCCTTTCTTCTCGTGATGTGAGTCGGCAGAAATCGGCTTGAGCAAGGTCGCGCACAGTGCCGGAGTCAGGCTCAAGGCAAGGAACGCCGAGAACACAATGGCGACCGCCATGGAGATGGAGAACTGCTGATAGATCACGCCGACCGAGCCAGGCATGAAGGCCATGGGGATAAACACTGCGGTCAGCACCAGCGTGATGCCGATGATCGCGCTGCTGATTTCAGTCATGGCCTTGCGGGTAGCCTCTTTGGGCGACAACCCTTCCTGCACCATCAGCCGCTCGACGTTCTCCACCACCACAATCGCATCGTCCACCAGAATGCCGATGGCCAACACCATGCCGAACAGGGTCAATACGTTGATGGAAAAACCAAGCACATACATCACGGCAAATGTGCCCATCAAGGCAACGGGCACCACAAGAGCGGGAATCAGCGTGTAACGAATGTTCTGCAGGAACAGAAACATCACGAGGAATACCAGCACCATGGCCTCGACCAGGGTGTAGATGACTTTGGTGATCGAGACTTTGACGAAGGGTGAGGTGTCGTAAGGGATGTCGTATTTCACCCCGGCCGGGAAGTACCGGGACAGCTCATCCAGTTTTTCCCGCACTTGAGTCGCGGTGTTCATGGCGTTTCCCGCCGGGGCCAACTGCACCCCCACCGCGACTGATGCCTTGCCGTTGAGCCGGGTGGCGAAGTTGTAGTTCTGGCCACCGACTTCAACCCGGGCCACGTCGCCGACGGTCACGTTGGAGCCGTTAGGGTTGGCCTTGAGCACAATTGAGGCGAATTCCTGCGGCGAGCTCAATTGCCCTTTGACCATGACCGTCGCGGTCAGCTCCTGATCGGATGAAGACGGCAAGTCGCCGATGCTCCCGGCTGAAACCTGCACGTTCTGTTCGGAAATCGCGAGGCTGACGTCAGCCGGTGTGAGGCTGAACGCCACGAGCTTCTGCGGATCGATCCAGATCCGCATGGCCCGCTCAGAGCCGAACAACTGCGCCTTACCCACACCATCAAGACGCTTGAGTTCGTTGACCACATTACGGGTCAGGTAGTCACTCAGGGCAATTTCATCCAGACGTCCGTCCATGGAAGTCAATGTCGCGATCATCAGAAAGCCCGCTGAGGTTTCCTCGATCTGCAAGCCTTGTTGGGTGACTGCTCGAGGCAAACGTGGCTCGACGACTTTCAGCCGATTCTGCACGTCGACCTTGGCCAGCTCGGGATCAGTGCCCGGCTGAAACGTAACCGTCATGGTGGCCGTACTCTGACTACTGCTGGAACTGAAATACAGCAGGTGATTAACACCGTTCAGTTCCTGCTCGATCAGGCTGACTACGCTTTCATCAATGGTCTGAGCGGACGCGCCGGGATACGTGGCCGTCAGCTCGATTTGCGGTGGTGCGACGCTGGGGTACTGGGCGACAGGCAGTTTGGGTATCGCCAACAGCCCCGCGAGCACAATGAACAATGCGATGACCCAGGCAAAGACCGGCCGATCAATAAAAAACTGCGGCATTACTTCTGCTCCTGATCGGAGGCTGGCGCACCTTGTTCTTCAGCGGTCACTGCCGCTCCGGACTGAACATGCTGCAGACCCGACACCACCACCCGGTCTCCCGCACTGAGACCGGTTTTCACGATCCAGCGATTGTTCTGCACGCCACCCAGTTCAATAGGACGCTCCTGAGCTTTGCCTTCCGCGTCGACGATCAGCACCAGCGCTTTGCCGGCTGCGTCGCGTTGCACAGCTCGCTGAGCGACAGTAATACCCTCTGCGGTACGCGCCTGATCCAGCGTCACCCGGATGAAACTGCCCGGCAACAGCTCGCTTTGCAGGTTGGGAAATTCGCTGCGCAGAACGATCTGGCCGGTACTTTGATCAACGGTCAGGTCGGAGAACAGCAACTTGCCTTTGATGGGATACGGGCTGCCATCCTCCTGGATCAGCGTCGCGGTGATCTGACCTTGCTCCAGTTGCTGCAACTGCCCCTGACGCAACGAGCTGCGTAGCTCGCTGATCTGTCGAGTGGACTGATTGATGTCGGCATAGATGGGCTGTAATTGCTGAATGGTGGCCAGCGGGGTCGCGTCGCCCTGCCCCACCAGCGCGCCTTCAGTCACCAGTGCCTTGCTGATACGCCCGGAAATGGGCGCGGTGACGGTTGCATAGCCCAGGCTCAAGCGCGAGCGTTTGAGGGCCGCGCGGCTTGAAGCCACGTCCGCATCGGCTTGCAGAAAACTGGCGCGGGCGTTTTCAGCCTCCTGGCGGCTCACGGCGTTGATCGTCACCAGTTCGGCGTAGCGTTCTGCCTGCAAGCGGGTTTGATACTGGTTGGCTTCTGCCTTGCGCAGAGCGGCCTCAGCGCTGTCGACATCCGCCTGAAACGGCGCAGGATCAATGCGGAACAGAACATCGCCCTGTTTGACGTCAGTGCCCTCGCGATAAACCCGTTGCAACACGATCCCCGCGACTCGCGCACGAACCTCGGCGGTGCGCGGCGAAACCAGACGCCCATTCAGTTCTGTGGTGATGGTCAGGGGCTGAGTCTTGACGGTCTCGACGCTGACTTGCGGCGGTGGCATTTGCTGCTGGGCCGGTGGCTCACCACAGCCGGTCAGCGCAACAAGACCGGCACACAACAGCAAACGGCATGGATCGAGACGAAAAAAAGACGGCATGATGGCGTTCCCCTGAAGATAACGCCATGCTAAAGACGCGCGCCAGGGCGCATGTAAACAAGTGTTGGAAAGATGTGAAGAAGTGTTAAGGCTTCGTACCAATACGGCATGCCATGGTTATGCTGCTCACTTTACGAAACGGCCCGAAGAATGACCAGGATAATGCTTGTCGAGGATGACGCGGCGCTGTCTGAGCTGATTGCCAGCTACCTGCAGCGCTTCGAATACGACGTGACGGTGATTAATCGGGGCGACCGCGCGCTCGAAGGCATGCATCGGCTGCGGCCGGACCTGGTCATACTCGACCTGATGCTGCCGGGGCTGGATGGCCTGCACGTATGCCGGCAACTGCGAGACGAAAAACCGGGTTTGCCCATCATCATGCTGACCGCCCGCGACAAGAGCGACGACCAGATACTGGGTCTGGAAACCGGTGCCGATGATTACGTCGCCAAACCCTGCGAACCACGGGTGCTGCTGGCCAGGATTCGCACGCTGTTGCGACGCAGCACACCGGCCGCTACACCTCGTGAAAACAGCCAGCAAATCGTGCTCGGCCAATTGCTCATCGACCAGACTGAGCGTCAGGTGCAATGGCGCAAGCAAGACGTGGAATTATCGTCAGGTGAATACAACTTGCTCCTGGTACTTGCTCGTCACGTGGGTGAAGTCCTGAGCCGGGATCAGTTGATCCAGCAACTGCGCGGCATCGAGTTCAATGGGGTCGATCGATCGGTGGATGTGGCCATTTCCAAACTGCGGCGCAAGTTCGAAGACGCTCCGGGCGAACCGCGCAAGATCAAAACCGTCTGGGGCAAAGGTTACTTGTTGAGCCGTTCCGAATGGGATGAGTAACCCGCTCACCGCCCTGTCCTCCTTCTGACCTTCACAGTTGATCAATCGCCATGTTCAAGATGCTCGCCCGGCTTTACCTGATCATGCTGGTGACGTACGGCGTAGCGCTGTATACCGTGCCAGAGCTGGTGTTGAAACTGTTCGATGAGCGCACCGTCACCTACAACCAGCAGCAGATCAAAGGCACGCTGCGGCTGATTCAGGTGCGTTTCATGCACACACCGCAAAACCAATGGCCCGCGCTCGAACGCGAGCTGCATGAAGACTTTGCCCCCCTGCAGCTCAGGGTCATCCCGCTGACTGATGCGAGCCTGAGCGACAGCGAGCGAGCCGACCTTGTGCAAGGCAAGAACGCCGTGCGCAGAGGCTATTACGGCGAATGGGGAACGGCCTTGACGCTGTTGCCCGGTGATAAAGTCATCAAGCTGGTATCTCCGGATCCACCTGTCGATATCAACGTTATCTACTGGCTGATGAATATACTGGTCGGTGCGGCACTGCTGGCGTGCCTGTTGGTCTGGGTCTGGCCACACTGGCGTGACCTGCAACGACTCAAGCGCACGGCGATGATGCTGGGCAAGGGTAACCTCGCCGAACGCACGCAAATATCACCGCGCTCGAACATCGGCGACCTGGCCCAGGTGTTCGACAAAATGGCTCAGGACATCGAAGGCCTGCTCAATCAGCAGCAAGAGCTACTGAATGCCGTCTCCCATGAACTGCGCACGCCTTTATCAAGGCTGGAGTTCGGCATGGCGCTGGTCATGGCCGACCCGCTGGAGCCGCCGACAAAACTGCGGCTTGAGCAGATGCTCAATCATGTGCGGGAGCTGGACTCGCTGATTGACGAACTGCTCTCCTATACCCGCCTGCAATCACCCTATCAACGTCCAGACCTGCAAGAGGTGCCCGTGCAGGCGTATCTGGACAGCGTACTGGGCGGCTTTATCGAAGAGCAGGAAAGCCGGCACTTCAGCTTGATTCTACAATTTGAAACCACCCCAGAACGGTTCGTACTCGACCCGCGCCTCACCGCACGCGCACTCCAGAACCTGATCAACAATGCAATTCGATACTGTGAAAAGCAGGTCAAAGTGAGTGCGCGCAAGCATCCTGAAAACGGCCTGGTGTTCAGCGTCGAGGACGACGGCATCGGTATCCCCACCCACGAACAGGAACGCATCTTCGAGCCGTTTTACCGAATGGACAGAAGCCGTGATCGCGATACGGGCGGGTTTGGGTTGGGGCTGGCAATCAGTCGACGCGCTATCGAATGCCAGGGCGGGAATATTACGGTGGGGACATCGGCAATGGGGGGTGCAAAATTTGAAGTGTTTTTGCCGACCTCAACAGATAGATAAGCGCATGTAAGGGTATTGCCCTGTAGTCAACCGAACCGGACTTATCATGAGGGTTTCTTAAAGGAGTTTCACGCAGTGTCACAGAAGCACATACGTCCAATCGCGATCTGCATCTTTCATCATCGTGGCAAGATTCTGGTCAATCACTTCTACGACGACGCGAAGCAACAAACCCTTCACCGCCCTATCGGTGGAGGTATTGAATTTGGCGAAAGAAGCTCTGATGCCATTCTCAGAGAGGTGCAGGAGGAAATGGGACTGACCATCCACGCGGTACGTTTGCTTGGAACACTGGAGAGCATCTTCACCTACGCCGGTAAACCAGGACATGAAATCGTTCAGGTGTACGACGCAAAGTTCGACGATGTACTGGTTTACGAAAAACTGTGGCTGGACGGCCAGGAAAGCGATGGTGCCCCTTTCAAAGCCAAGTGGTGCGACAGCACTGACTTCAGCCCCGAATCCCCGCTGGTCCCCGAAGGGCTGCACGACTTGCTCAAATCCCTTTCTTTGTTGAATTAGCAGGGCTAGAAACTCTCAATCGTCATCCTTCACGCAGAACTCCAAGAGATCGCAATGGACATTGAACGTCTCCTGAAAAAGCGACAACTGAACGTGCAAGAGCAAAATGCCTTGGTTGCACACCGGCTCAAAGGTGTCGCAAAGAGCTGGCTGGAACTGGGAGTTCCTATTGCACTGGCACGGTATGGAGAGAGCCAAGGGGTCGACTGGTCAAAAACCATCGTGCTTGAACTTGATGTCGACTTTCCCGGCATGCCAAGTCTGTTCGGTCTTTTACTGACCCAAACCGACGAGTTCATCGCGTTTGAGATGGACACCGATAGCACTCATCAGCACGTTGAATCGGTGGATCAATGGGAGAATGTTTCGGCTGATCAAGACTACGCGATCTCAAAACGCGGCACTGGAAAAGGCTTCGCTGCAATTGCTCTACAGGTCAGACGTGAACTGATTACAAAGGCGGACGCTGCAACTTGACCCACTCCTGCACACTCGGCCGTTGCCACTGGCGCTGGGCGTATTCCACCAGCCCAGACGGTACCGAGTCGCCATTGAGTATCAGACGGTTCAGCATCACGGCCAGATCCACATCGGCAACCGACCATTGGCCAAACAAGTACTCGGGGCTATCCGCAAGCAGCGCTTGTGCAGCACTAACCAGCCTGCGTTTTACGGACTCGCCATCGGGCGGTAACGGGCCTGCCTTCAAGCCATAGAACACAACCAGTGTGGATCGCTCCTTAGGGGACTGGTCAATTGCGAGTCAACATACAAGCGCAGGCTATTCACAGGGTCATCTCCTTATGCAGAAGACGACACGCGACGAGGTTCATGGAGATAAATAAATTCATGATTTTCATGGGCGTATTCCAATGCGGAATAAAGACAGACACGCTTGCGCGTTCCCGTTTCGCCAAGAACAATAACGCGCCTGAACACGATGAAATAAGGACATTTTCCTTGAACAAAAAACAACGAGACGACCTCAGCAAGTTTCTCAGCTATGTGCTGCGCCACGGTCCTGAATCCATTGGGCTAACGCTGGATCGCGACGGTTGGGCCGACATCGGCAACCTGATCGAAAGCGCCGGACAGCACGGCCAAACGTTCGATCGCCCGATGCTGATCGAGGTAGTGGATACCAATGAAAAGAAGCGTTTCACGGTCTCCGAAGACGGCCAGCGTATCAGGGCTGCACAAGGTCACAGCACCGCACTTGTTCAGGTACAGCATGATGAGAAAGTGCCGCCCGCTGTGCTTTATCACGGCACCGCCGAGCGTTTCACGGCGTCCATCGAGGCACAAGGGCTGATCCCTGGCAGCAGACATCATGTTCATCTCTCGGAACATCAAGAAACCGCCGTCGAGGTAGGCAAGCGGTATGGAAAGCCCGTTCTGCTCACCGTAGACACTCAAGCCATGAGAAAAGCGGGTATGCAGTTTTTTCAGGCTGACAACGGCGTGTGGTTGGTGGAGTCTGTGCCGGTTGAGTTTCTGAGCAGAACTTCAGTTGAGTGTTGGCTGCGGTGATTCAGTTCTATCGTCTCGCGAACAAGTTCGCTCCTACCGATTGGCGCCGAGTCAGGTAGGAGGCAACTTGTTGGCGAGAAGGCTTGATGCGGTCATTCAGGTCTATCGTCTCGCGAACAAGTTCGCTCCTACCGATTGGCACCGAGTCAGCTAGGAGGCAACTTGTTGGCGAGAAAGCTTGATGCGGTCATTCAGGTCTATCGTCTCGCGAACAAGTTCGCTCCTACCGATTGGCTCCGAGTCAGGCAGGAGGCAACTTGTTGGCGAGAAGGCTTGATGCGGTCATTCAGGTCTATCGTCTCGCGAACAAGTTCGCTCCTACCGATTGGCACCGAGTCAGCTAGGAGGCAACTTGTTGGCGAGAAGGCTTGATGCGGTCATTCAGGTCTATCGTCTCGCGAACAAGTTCGCTCCTACCGATTGGCGCCGAGTCAGGTAGGAGGCAACTTGTTGGCGAGAAGGCTTGATGCGGTCATTCAGGTCTATCGTCTCGCGAACAAGTTCGCTCCTACCGATTGGCACCGAGTAAGGTAGGAGGCAACTTGTTGGCGAGAAGGCTTGATGCAGTCATTCAGGTAATGCGTTTCAAATTTAACGCCGCATCACGACGTCTCGCGAGCCCGTTTACGCAGCAAATCAATGAAGTGCTGCAGCTCGCGACTGACCGGTTCGCCTTTACGGCGTAACAAGCCGAACGGAGCCATCTGCGCATCCAGCGTGACCGGCAGCGCCTTGACCAGGCCCATCTTCAGATAGTCCCGCATCGCCGACTCGGACAGCACCATTAGGGCGTCGGTCAGTTGCACCAATTGCTGCATGGAATACACCGAACTGCACTCGATGATATCGGCGGGTATCGGCAGCTCAAGCTTCTGTAGCGCCTGCTCTATAGCAATGCGGGCCGGGCTGGTTTCGGGTTGCAGGATCCACGGCCAGTCCCTGACCAGTTCTGCCCATTCCAGCTTGCGCCGCCGGGCCAATGGATGCCCGCTGTGCACCACGGCAATCAGCCGCTCGTTGCCTAAGGGCTCGAACTCGTATTGCTCACGATCGGTGATGAGGTTGCGACGGGTGACCGCGATGTCGACACGACCCTGTTCGAGCAACTGGACCACCTGATCGCTGGTATCGCCCATGATCCGAATGCGCAGTTGCGGATTAAGCCCTTTGATTTCGGCGACGGCGTTCATCACCAGATCCGGCGCCGCCCCCATGATGGTGCCAATGGACAAATACCCATAACCACCCTGCTTGCGCACGGCAATATCGGCGGCGCAACGATCCAGCCCACTCAATGCTGCCTCGGCAAAACGCAATAGCTCACGGCCCAACGCGGTCGGGCGCATGCCCCGTGGCAACCGCTCGAACAGCTCGCAGCCGAACATGTCTTCAATTTCCTGAAGCATGCGGGTTGCCGCCGGTTGAGACATGCTCATGCTCAATGACGCGCGGTGCAGATTGAGGCTGGAGCCGAGCACGACCAACATCTGCAGATGCTTGTAACGCAGTCGGCCAAACAGGTGGTGGGGAGACCGATCAACACTCATGCAGCCCTCAGCAATCGATAACTTTAAGGTATCGACTATAAGCTTAATTCGATTAGTCACGCATCCCAGTCAAGCAGTAGAGTCCTCAGCACAAGAAAACAACACCCACCGAGGTGAATACAATGAAACGCTCTGCTGCCCTCTTTTTGCCCCTCGCTCACAGCCGTCTCGCTCCGCAAGCCAGCCCTTCACCTGCATGCTGTTGAGGCACAACGCGCCCCTTCACCTGCTTTGAAAATTTACGCAGTCAAATAATTCCAAAAAGGAAACTGACGTGAACACTTTACCCGCGACTTTACTGCGCAAGGTCTCCTGGCGGCTGCTGCCGTTTCTGTTGCTGATGTACATCATGGCGTTTCTTGATCGTGCCAACGTCGGTTTTGCCAAGCAGGCATTCCAGGCGGACACCGGCATCAGCGATGCCGCCTTTGCGTTTGGTGCAGGCGTTTTCTTCGCCGGTTACGCGTTGCTGGAAGTGCCCAGCAACCTGATCATGCACAAGGTCGGCGCTCGCCTCTGGATGTGCCGGATCATGGTGACCTGGGGTCTTGTCTCCGCCGCCATGATGTTCGCTCACAACGAAACCACCTTCTACATCCTGCGCTTTCTACTCGGCGTGGCTGAGGCTGGTTTCTTTCCGGGCGTGATTCTGTACCTCACCTACTGGTTCCCCAGTGCATCACGGGGCAAAGCCATGGGGTTCTTCTATTTCGGTGCACCACTGGCCTTTATCTTCGGCAGCCCGTTGTCTGGCTTGTTGCTTGAACTGGACGGTGTCATGGGCACCCACGGCTGGCAATGGCTCTTCGCGGTCGAAGGATTGATGGCCAGCGTGGTCGGTGTCTGGGCTTATTTCTATCTGGACAATCGCCCTGCTGACGCCAAATGGCTTACCCCTCAAGAACGCAGCCAGCTACAAGCCGTGCTGGATGCCGAGGACAGCCAAAAACAATCCCATGGCAGCCTGCTGAAAATCCTTTTTCAGCCTGCGGTCCTGTATTTGTGCCTGATCTATCTGCTGATTCAGGCCAGCGTTTACGGCGTGGTGTTCTACCTGCCGAGCCAGGTTGCAGGCTTGCTGGGCACCAAGGTCGGCTTGATGGTTGGTCTGGTCAGCGCCGTTCCATGGATATGTGCCTTGCTGGCCGCGTGGAAAATCCCCGGCATTGCCGATCGTACCGGCCAGCGCCGTACGGTTGCCGCGTTGACTCTCGTGGTTTCGGGACTGGGAATCGCTGCCTCGGTGACCTTCTCCAGTCCGCTGCTCGGCATCCTCGCCCTGTGCTTCGCCGCCTCGGGTTTCATCGCGGTACAGCCGGTGTTCTGGACGTTCCCCGGTAGCTTCCTGGCAGGTGCCGCCGCAGCCGGTGCCATCGCGCTGATCAACTCTTTCGGCGCACTGGGCGGGTTCATTGCGCCCATCCTGAAGAACTGGGCGGAAGCCTCCTTCCACTCTCCGGCAGCAGGCTTGTACGTGCTGGCCTTTACCACACTCATTGCAGCAGCCCTGATCATGGGCATTCGCCCGCCAAGTCAGGCTGTCCCTCGTAAGCAACCGACCTTTCAAGTCTGACCAGGAGGAATTACATCATGGCCATTCCAACCATCAAACATGTTCGCGCCTTTGTCCTGCGCGGCGGTGGCGCTGACTATCACGATCAGGGCGACGGTCACTGGATCGACGACCACATTGCTACACCGATGAGCAAATACCCGGAGTACCGCCAGAGCCGTCGCAGTTTTGGTATCAATGTTCTCGGTACTCTCGTTGTTGAGGTCGAGGACTCGGAAGGCAATATCGGTTTTGCCGTGACCACTGGCGGCGAACCGGCGGCCTATATCGTCGAGAAACACCTGGCGCGTTTTGTCGAAGGCGCGAAGGTCACTGACATCGAGCGTATCTGGGATCAGATGTACTTCTCCTCCCAGTATTACGGGCGCAAAGGCTTGGTGATCAACACGATTTCCGGCATTGACCTGGCGCTCTGGGACTTGCTGGGTAAGGTGCGCAAAGAACCCGTGCACCAGTTGCTCGGCGGTGCAGTGCGTGACGAACTACAGTTCTATGCCACCGGCGCCCGCCCGGACCTTGCGCAAAAGATGGGTTTTATCGGCGGCAAGCTGCCCCTGCATCACGGCCCGGCCGAGGGCGAAGAAGGCCTGCGCAAAAATCTCGAGGCGCTGGCCGTCATGCGTGAACGCGTCGGCAAAGACTTCTGGCTGATGCTCGATTGCTGGATGAGCCTGGACCTCAACTACGCTACACGTCTGGCTCAGGGTGCCCACGAGTTTGGTCTGAAATGGATCGAAGAAGCCCTGTCACCTGACGATTACTGGGGCTACGCCGCGCTCAAAAAAGCTGTTCCACCCGGCATGCTGGTCACCACCGGCGAACATGAAGCAACACGCTGGGGCTTCCGGATGCTGCTGGAAATGGGTTGCTGCGACATCATTCAGCCAGACGTTGGCTGGTGTGGTGGTATCACTGAGCTGATCAAGATTTCGGCACTGGCCGACGCTCACAGCGCGATGGTCGTACCCCACGGCTCGTCCGTTTACAGCTATCACTTTGTTGCCACCCGCACCAACAGTCCGTTCGCCGAATTCCTGATGATGGCGCCCAAAGCGGATGAAGTTGTGCCTATGTTTCACCCGCAACTGCTGGGCGAACCGGTACCGGAAAACGGTCGCATGCGGATTTCGAAGCTCGACCAACCAGGCTTTGGCGTCACGCTGAACCCTGAATGCCAACTGCACCGCCCTTACCAGCACTGAATCAGTTAACCCTGGATGTCGGGTTTGGCTCGACAGGAGTCCACGATGAAAATGCCACGCAACGGCTTCAAGGCTGCCTTGGCCAAAGGTGAGCCGCAATACGGTATCTGGGCAGGATTTGCCACGGGATACGGCGCTGAAATCACCGCCAGCTTCGGCTATGACTGGATGCTGATCGACGGTGAGCACGCGCCCAATAGCGTGCCTTCGATACTTGCCCAATTACAGGCAGTCGCGCCCTACTCCACAGCGCCCATCGTGCGTGCCGTCAGTCACGACCCGGTGCTGATCAAACAGTTGCTGGATATCGGCACCCAGACCCTGATGATCCCCATGGTCGAAACCGCTGAGCAGGCCCGTGCTCTGGTGCAAGCCACCCGTTATCCGCCCCATGGCATTCGTGGCGTCGGAGGCGGTTTGACCCGTGCTACTCGCTGGGATGGCGTGCCGGACTACATCAATACGGCCCATGAAGAGCTTTGTCTGATCGTGCAGGTCGAGTCGCGAGCAGGCGTCGATAACGTCGCTGAAATCGCTGCGGTGGAAGGCGTTGATGCGGTGTTCATCGGCCCCGCTGACCTGTCCACCGGGCTAGGCCATATCGGCAATCCATCACACCCCGAAGTACAGGAAAAAATCCGCCATGCCATTGATGCCACCCTCGCCGCCGGCAAGGTCAGTGGGATTCTGGCTCCGGCCGAAGAGGATGCCCGCCGCTATCAGAGCTGGGGCTGTCAGTTCATCGCAGTGGCTATCGACATCAGCCTGATGCGCCAGGCCGCACTCAGCAATCTGGCGCGCTATCGCGACACCTCCGAACAACGCCCGGCCTCACGCACCTATTGATTGCAAAGGAGCCCGACCATGTCTTCAGTACCGGTTTACGAAAACTATATAAACGGCGAATTCGTCCAGAGTGCCGAGCACTTT
Source organism: Pseudomonas sp. Irchel 3A5 (assembly GCF_900187575.1). Classification (NCBI taxonomy): domain Bacteria; kingdom Pseudomonadati; phylum Pseudomonadota; class Gammaproteobacteria; order Pseudomonadales; family Pseudomonadaceae; genus Pseudomonas; species Pseudomonas sp. Irchel 3A5. The sequence continues at coordinate 128,647 of NZ_FYDU01000016.1, forward strand.
GACGTGCTCAACCCGGCCACTGGCGCCGTGCTTGCCAGAGTCCCGGCCTCGGATGCCGACCAAGTGGATCATGCGCTGGCCGCGGCACGCTCGGCCCAGTCCGCATGGGCAAAACGTCCGGCCAACGAGCGCGCAGGTTATCTGCGCAAGATCGCCAGCAAACTGCGTGAAAACGTCGCCCACCTCGCCCGCACTATTACCCTGGAGCAAGGCAAGATCTATGGGTTGGCCGAAGTGGAGGTCAACTTTACCGCGGACTACCTCGACTATATGGCCGAGTGGGCGCGGCGCATTGAAGGTGAAATCATCACCAGTGATCGTCCTGGCGAGAACATTTTCATGTTTCGCAAACCGCTGGGCGTCGTAGCGGGCATCTTGCCGTGGAACTTCCCGTTTTTCCTGATCGCCCGCAAGATGGCTCCCGCATTGGTTACGGGCAATACCATCGTGATCAAGCCAAGCGAAGAAACACCCAACAACTGCTTTGAGTTTGCCCGTCTGGTCGCGGAAACCGACCTCCCTGCGGGCGTGTTCAACGTGGTCTGCGGCGATGGCCGAGTCGGTGCGGCGCTGACCTCACATCAGCAAGTGGACATGATCAGCTTCACCGGCAGTGTTGAAACCGGCGCACGGATCATGAGCGCCGCGGCACCCAACATCACCAAACTCAACCTTGAACTGGGCGGCAAAGCCCCCGCCATCGTCCTGGCCGATGCCGATCTGGAACTGGCCGTCAAAGCCATTCGCGACTCGCGGATCATCAACACCGGCCAAGTGTGCAACTGCGCTGAGCGGGTGTACGTTGAGCGCGGTGTTGCTGATGAATTCATCGACCGGATCAGCGCCGCCATGGCCGCGACGCGTTACGGCGATCCAATGGCCGACAGCTCGGTAGAAATGGGCCCGCTGATCAACCGACAAGGCCTGGAAAGCGTCGCAGCAAAAGTCAAAAAAGCCCAGGCACAAGGCGCCAACCTGATCACTGGCGGCAACATCGCCGATCTCGGCCAGGGCTTCCACTTCCAGCCAACGGTACTGACCGGCTGCAGCGCCGACATGGAGATCATGCGCAAAGAGATATTCGGCCCGGTGCTGCCCATCCAGATTGTCGACGACCTTGATGAAGCCATCGCCCTGGCCAATGACTGCGAATACGGCCTGACGTCATCGCTGTATACCCGGGACCTGAGCAAAGCCATGTACGCCATCCGCGAAATCGACTTCGGTGAAACCTATATCAATCGAGAGAACTTCGAGGCCATGCAGGGCTTCCATGCCGGTGTCAGAAAGTCAGGCGTGGGCGGTGCGGATGGCAAGCATGGCTTGTATGAATACACCCATACCCATGTTGTCTATCTCCAGGCTTGAAGGTCTTTTGGGGCTTGCTCATAAGGCTTAGCAGCCCCCGCTTTACCCTCTGAGGCAGCCTGTAAAGCGCCCTCTAACGGTAATGTTGGCGAATCGCCTCCCCCATTTCCAACGCACCGCGACTCGCATTCGGCGAGACGTAAAGCTCGATTGCGAACTCTGGCAGCATGGGCAATCCGGACTCTACTCCAATCTCCTCAAGGCCATCGGGCACCAGCGAGCGTAGCCACGGTGTCAGGGCCAGACCGCTGCGAACAGTTGATAACGTGGTGTCGACCGAAGCATTTTCGAATACAACGCGCCAACTGATGTGCGATTCCATCAGCAATGCAAACACGGTTTTTCGAAACGTACAGGTTGGCGTCACGAAGCATAACGGTAAAGGCCGTTGGCACAGCAACTCATCCGAGGTGCTCAACCATACCAATGGGTCTATATAAAGCCGCTCCCCGACACCTTCGCTTGCAGGACACTGACGCAAAGTAAGGTCAACAAGGCCCTTCGCGAAATCATTCATCAGATCGATGGACGAGCCCGTCACGATTGTGACCTCTACGTCCGGATGGCTATGGGCGTAGCTCTTGAGGATGGGTGCAAAATGCGCCCCGGCCATGTCGTAAGGCACACCAACCCGCACGCTTCGGGTGCCGACTATCCCTGTCATGTCCTCGTACAGGCTGTCGCTGTGATCAAGTAGACGCCGGGCTTTGGGCAGAAACTCTGCCCCTCGCTCTGTTAGTTGTGTTCCACCAGGATCACGCACCAGCAACATACAATTGAAAAAGCTCTCAAGGCGTTTGATCTGCTGGCTGATCCCGCCTTGGGTCAGGTGCAAACGGCGGGCTGCCGCGCTGATGCTGCCTGTCTCGGCAACTACAACAAACGTACGGATCAGAGTGAGATCGATAGTGCGAAGTCTGGACATGGGGGCCATTACAAAAATTAATGCCCCCATTATAAACATTCGATATGGCCAGTCATCTCACCGACGTAAATTGACGCTCCCTCACCGGAGTCAGAACCATGATCCCAAGCGGTAATACCATCAACATCGAATCAGCCCTGGCCCAGATCAACGAATACTGGTCTCCGCAGGTCGTTGGCCAGGTTAACGACCAGTACATCAAGGTTGCGAAGCTGAAAGGCGAATTGATGTGGCATGCCCATGCAGACGAAGACGAGATGTTCATGGTGGTCTATGGGACCCTGAAAATTCAGCTGGAGGACCGCGACGTCATACTCGGGCCGGGTGAGTTCTGCATCATCCCCAAGCAGGTCAGGCATAACCCAGTGGCTGAAGATGAGTGCGGAATCATGCTGATTGAAACGGTCACGACACGGCATACAGGTGATGAAATCAGCGCCAGAACCGTACCCATTGAAAGGCAGTTGAGATAGGAATATTCAGCTTCAAGTGACTATCTGAATTTATGCGCGCCTCTCAAACAACACGCAAACTACAGGATTGAAATGCATTTTCTGTAGGAGCTGCCGAAGGCTGCGAAGCATGTATCCTGACACATCGCGATCGCAGCCTTCGGCAGCTCCTACAAGTCCTGTGTTTGCTGAGCGACAGCGCGGTGTCATCCCAAATCAAATAGTTGAATAGTGTTTGATCGGACTCATGGATCAAAATCATGCCCCTGACTTGGCCCCCAGTTCTCGCAGCTTCGCCTCAAAATATTGAATCTGCCCCGCATCACCCGGATCAACGTTACGGACTATCTGCAGCGCCTTGGCGTAGGCGTCACGGGCTTTGAGCTTGTCGCCTTGAGCCTCGTAAATTTTGGCCAGATTGAAATAGCGCAGTGACACTTTGGGATGGTTCTCGCCAAAGCTCGCAAGATCGCTGTTCAATGCTTTCGTGAGGAAAATTTCGGCCTGATCGTATTGGCCTAGCCCTCGATAAGCATCGCCAATATTGTTCCAGCGCACGGCAATTACCGGATGCTGCACGCCATACAGCGGCGCATCAATATCCAGCGCCTGTTGAAAAAGTGGCAAAGAGGCTTTGTAGTCGCCCTGAAGGTTGTAAGCATTGCCTAGGTTATTCAGTGCCACGGCAACCGAATGGTCACGCTCACCGGATAGCCGTTTTCTCAATGAGAGGTTTTTACGCAGATTATCGAAGGCCTCGTCATAACGGCCGAGCTTGCTCAGTGTCGTTCCCAGATTGTTATAGCTATCGGCAGTTTGCAGGTTGTCCGCACCAAATGCGGAAAGCCGCATCTTCAAGGCTTTCTCATGACAGCTAATGGCAACCTGATAATTGCGTTGTCGCTCGTTGAAATACCCGAGGTTGTTCCAGTAATTCGCCTGCTGGGTGATCGACGCCTGACCGTCCTTTTTAACGATCTCGAGTGCCTGAGTCACCAGCCGTATAGCGGCTTGATCGTCGCCCAGCATCGACACAGCCAAAGCCTTTACATTCAAGGCCTCGGTGTCAGTCGGGTCCGACTTGAGCACCCTGTCTGACTCCTCTATCGACGCCCGGAATTGCTCAGTTGAGAACAGACGTATCGCCTCATCGCTCGCGCCGGGCTTCGCCGCCTGCGCGTAAAGCATCACGAAGAGCATAGGCAGAGTCAGCAAAGCCTTAAAAGCTCGAATACGCATAACGTTCCTTACGACGAACCTGGCACAACATGAGTTTTCAGGGTTTGAGGCACAAAGCTTCAACTTCCAGTTACGCCGCCCCATAAGAAGTATGAAAATACAGCAGTGACAAGTTAGATGGCAGCTTTCGGCTCGATAGGAGATCATGGTCAGCGCGATTCAGCTAAAGACCAAAGGATTCGCTGTTAGAATTCCCGCCGAATCACTCAAGAATCACAATCTGAGCAGAAACATGAATCGCCAGAAAAAACTACAGCAGCTATTCAAGGCAAAAGCCAAAAAGGCCAGTGCCAAACTGGCACCCAAAAAGCCTAAATACATCAGCAAGGCTGACCGGTTGAAGCTTGACGCTGAACATGATCAGGAAGTCGTCGCGCCTTCCGAAGGCTGACAGATTGCTGCGAGAGCGGGGGTTGATCATGCATCCAGCTCCGTGATCAACCCACACTTGACCGACCGGTTCTGGGTCAGCCAGCAACGTGACCGTTACTTTGCAAACACATATTCACCGCCCTGCTCCAGCGCCTTGCGATACGCAGGCCTTTCCTGGAAACGTTGTACCCACGCCGCCACATTCGGGTACGGCTGCAACTTGCCCTGCGCCTTGGCAAACTCGCCGATGAAGCTCATCTGGATATCCGCACCGGTCAATTCTTCACCCACCAGAAACGGGGTCAGACCCAGGGCATCGTTCAGATAGCCCAGATAATTGGCCACTTCCGATTCAATACGCGGATGCAGCGGCGAACCGGCCTCACCCAGGCGTCCTACGTACAAATTGAGCATCAACGGCAGCATCGCCGAACCTTCAGCAAAGTGCAGCCATTGCACGTATTCATCGTAAGTAGCGGTTGCCGGGTCCGGCTGCAGACGACCCTCGCCATGGCGGCGGATCAGGTAATCGACAATAGCGCCGGACTCGATGATCACGTGGGGACCATCTTCTATCACCGGGGATTTACCCAGCGCGTTAATGGCCTTGAGCTCAGGTGGCGCGAGGTTGGTTTTCGGATCGCGCTCATATCGCTTGATTTCGTATGGCAGGTCGAGTTCTTCGAGCAGCCACAGGATCCGCTGGGACCGCGAGTTGTTGAGGTGATGGACGGTGATCATGAAAGCTCCGCTGGTGGAGTGGGATGTCTAGAAAAGACTACCGCGTCGTCGCGGAGTGCCCTGAATTTAATTGCTGAATGACGGCTTACCACGTGCCATTGGCAATAACGGTTTTCACATATTTTTCACATCGGACTTTTAAGGCAACGCAAACCCTGACAAAATAAATAGCAACGATTCTCATAAGCGCTACTTTTTCTATTTGGCCAGGAAGCGATTCATGTCCCGCTCTACCCCGCTGCGCAGCTTCAGTCCGTCACGCAATCTATTAGCCATGGCCATCTGTATGGCCACAATCACTCCGTCAATGGCCGATGACAGCAGCGATGCAAAAGCGAAATCCGTCCCGACTACCGTGGAACTGGGCGCCAGTGAAATCAACGCGACACAACTGCAACTGGGTAGCACCACAGAAGGAACCAGTTCTTACACCACCGGGGAAATGGCGACAGCGACCAAGCTACCGCTGACCATGCGAGAAACACCTCAGGCGGTCACCGTCATCACCCGTCAGCGCATGGACGATCAGGCCATGACCAGCATCAATGATGTGGTCAAAGCCGCACCAGGGTTGTTTCTCAACTATGCCAACGGTCCTGGTCGGCAGTCCTACATGTCTCGGGGTTTCGACATCGATAACCTGATGTATGACGGCATCCCCAGCGGCTACAGCGGCGTGACGATCGGCGCACAGCCTAATCTGGCGATGTTTGACCGGGTTGAAGTGGTACGCGGTGCCACCGGCCTGGTCACTGGCGCAGGTAATCCGTCAGCGGCAATCAATCTGGTGCGCAAGCGCCCACTGGCGGAACAGAAAGTCACCCTGACGGGAGCCGCCGGGAGCTGGGACGATTATCGCGGTGAGCTGGATGCCTCCAGCCCGCTCAATGACAGCGGCACCTTGCGCGGCCGGGTTGTCACGTCCTACCGCGACGCCAACAGTTTTATTGATGGCGTAGAAGAAGACCATGGCTTGTTCTACGCCGTCACCGAAGCGGACCTGAGCGATGACACCACCCTGACCCTCGGTTTTTCCCATCAGAAGGACAAGACCAACTACTTTTGGGGTTCTTCGATGATTGGCGAGAACGGCCATCACTTGAACCTGCCGCGCTCGTACAACCCTGGTACGGACTGGGAGAACAAGGATCAGGAAATCAACACCGTTTTCGCAGAACTGCGCCAGCAACTGGCCAATGACTGGAAACTTCAGATCAACGCCAATTACGCCGAGCAGAACGGGTTGTTCTCCGGTTCCTATCAGTCGCGCTGGGCTGCGGACAGGACGCTGCAGCGAACTGTCTATCAGTCTGCTCACGATGAGAACCAGGCCGGGCTTGATGCGTTTGTCAGTGGCCCTTTCGATGCGTTCGGGCGCACACATGAGCTGGTAGTGGGTGCGAGCAAACGCCTCTACGACATGACCACCCACAACTACTCGCCGTATGACTTGTTCTGGCCGATCGATGCCGGTAAGCCGGACTTTATTCACACCGGAAACACTCGCGAAGTCACGACTCAGGATGGTGTGTACATGACCACTCGCCTGAGTCTGGCCGATCCGCTGAAGCTGATCCTTGGCGGTCGTCTGGACTGGTACGACTACGACAACCGTGATGGCGACGGCGACTACAAAGTCACTCGCAACGTAACGCGCTATGCAGGTCTGATCTACGACCTGGACGACCACCACTCGGTATACGTCAGCTATAGCGATATCTTCACGCCGCAGGTTGAAAAAGGTACCTCTGGAACGCCGCTCAAACCCATTGTGGGCAAGAACTACGAGATTGGCATCAAGGGCGAATACTTCGACGGCGCACTGAACGCAAGCATGGCCGTATTTCGTGTAGATCAGGAAAACCGTGCAGTAAGCGTGGTGGTGCCGGACTGCCCACAAGCGTCTTGCTCAGAGGCTTCCGGCGAGATTCGCAGCCAGGGCATCGACTTCGAACTGCAAGGTGCGCTGACCGAGAACTGGCAGGTTGGCGGTGGCTATACCTACGCTCGCACGCACACCATCAAAGATGCATCTGCGCCGCAAAACGTTAACCAGCGTTTTGACACCGACCTGCCGGAACATCTGTTCAAGCTGACCACCAGCTACCACTTCCAGGGCCCACTGGAAAAACTGCGCGTCGGCGGCAACGTTTCCTGGCAGAGCCGCATGTACAACGACATCAGCCTCACTGACGGTGGCAGCTATCGCCTGGAACAAGGCAGCTACGCCATCACCGATTTGATGGCGGGCTATCAGGTTAATAAAAACCTGGACCTGCAGCTCAACGCCAACAACGTCTTCGACCGCAAATACTACTCAAGCATCGCCGACTCCTCGGACTACGGCGGCGACAGCTATGGCACTCCGCGCAACATGATGCTGACGGCAAAGTATAGCTTCTGACCGGCCGTTACTCTGTCAGGTCTCTGTAGGAGCTCACGAGCACCGCGAGGCAGCGATGGCTTCCTGCCTGATACACCGCTATCGCGGCCTCGCGGTGCTCGTGCGCTCCTACAGGCCCCATGTGTGCTGCGCGACAGCGTGGTATCAGGGGCACCGGGATGGCTCCTACAGATCATGTGGTTACCGAAAGATATCCTCGGTCACCAATCCCTGAGCATGCTCATGCCAGCAACTCAGTAATCCACCGAACCTGCCGCTCTGCCTCTTCCAGCTTCTCCTCGGGCAGCGCTTGTCGAGCCCGGGCGAAGTGGTTCAAGGTTTGCTGCTTATGACGCAGCATGCGGCGCCACTTGATTAGAAATGCCGGGCTGCGAGCCTTCATCTGTAGCGGGCCGAAGTACAGTTCCTCGGCGGTGTAGGCCACAGGCCCGGCGCGCTCGGCAACGATGACTTCGTAGTCGAACCGGTTCTCCCGCAGGACTTCCTCACTGAGGATGCAATAACCGTTTTCCATCAACCACTGGCGCAGCGGCTGCTCGCCACCGTTGGGCTGCAGGATCAGACGCTCTTCGCCAGTCAAATGGGCTTTGCCGCTGTCGAGAATGTCGCGGATCGTCTCGCCGCCCATACCGCAGATGCTGATGGCCGTAATCCCGTCCTCCGGCTGGATCGCCGCCAGACCATTGGCCATGCGTACGGTGATCAACTGATCCAGATCGTTCTCGCGAACCGTGCGTTCGGCCGAGAGAAACGGCGTCAATGCCACCTCCCCCGCCACTGCCGCCGCAATAGATCCGCGGCGCATCAAGGCGACCGGCAGATAACCGTGATCCGAACCGATATCGGCCAGTCGCGCCCCCGCAGGCACATGCGCCGCGACGCGCTCCAGGCGCTTGGACAATGTCTGTTCGTTCAACTGCAGCCCCTTTCACGCTCAAGTCCGGCGCGATTGGCCGTACAGGGGCGCGATTCTGGCGAGCAATGCAGCACATATCAACCTCATGCGACGTCAGCCTTGGCTCGCTGCCCACCTGAAATCCGCCTGTGGGAGATTCTATGTTCGCCTGCAAAGTGGATTGCGGCGTGGGACCGGCTTTAGCCGGGAAGGGAATATTCCTGACAATACACATGTGTCGGCTGCAACGGCCTCTTCCCGGCTGAAGCCGGTCCCACGTCGCCTCGCCATACCTGGAATTGCGCAGAACCTGTGGAATCAGAAACACCGCCGCGCCAACGCAGTTGCTACATGACTATCAATATACAACAGCGCCGCATGAAAGCCCGGCCGTGATAGTCGCAGATGTTCACGTGCGCCCGCCCATCGCGTCACAACGCAAGCCAGAATCTCGACAGCACCGGGGTTTTCGGGTCGCCACGCCGCGGTATGTTCGAACACGTCACTGAAAGTGTCCCAGTGCTCATACAGGCGAGACCTTGCGCCGCTGATCAATTGTTGCAACTGGTCTTTATTCGCGGCGGGCAACCAGCGCTCCGGGTAATCGATGATGCCGATGGCTGCGTAACAGTTGGAGGCGATGTACGCCAAACCGCGTAGTTGTATAGCTCGTTCAGACGGATTCAGGGACAGCAGCCCTGAGGCAGGAAACTCCAATCCGAGACAGGTCAATATCGCGGCGCTTTCGGTCAGCACGGAGCCGTCGGGTAAAACCAGAGTAGGCACTTGTAGTAGCGGATTAATCCGTCGCAGCTCATCCCGGCCACTGCCCTCCTCCCAGGAACTGGCCTCCACCAACCGGTAATCGGCGCCGCAATATTTCAGCGCTATCTCGATAGCCGCCGAACCGGAACCCTCTGTCCCGAAAAGCGTGTACATGTTTCAACCCTCCATTGGCTGTAAGTGAAAGTATTAGTTAGCGGCGATTACACACTCCGGGCCAATCCCTGCTTTCCTGGCGGCAGGCATTGTTGCCAACTGACAGCCAGCGTTGACGTATCATAGACGTTCGCTTACGCACGGATTTCATAATGATTAGCCAGTCTCCTCCCTCCACAACCCGCTCTTGGGCATTTTGGTGCAAACCGGCGGTGTTTCTGCTGGTGGCCGTCATCGGCCTGTATTACGTCAAGTGGTCACCTTATTATCTCAAGTCGTTCATCGCCGCCGATACCCATAGCATTGGCGGCTCGATCCTCAACGATAATCTGACGTCGCCCTTGTTGGCTGCGCTGACTTATGCGCAAGTGTATTTTCTTGCAATCTGGAAGGCTGCCGTTCTGGCGATCATCCTTGGCTCGTTGGTACAGGTGCTTATTCCCCGCGACTGGTTGCTGCGCGCGTTCGGAAAAGCCGGCTTCGGTTCTACGCTGCGGGGGAGCTTGTTCGCTCTGCCGGGCATGATGTGCAGCTGCTGTGCGGCTCCGGTGGCGGCCGGGCTACGGCGACAGAACGTGTCGGAGGGTGCGGCGTTGGCGTTCTGGATTGCAAACCCGGTACTCAACCCCGCCACCTTGATCTTCATGGGCTTCGTACTCGGCTGGCAGTTCACCGCCCTGCGCCTGGTGGCCGGCGTTGGACTTGTGCTCGGTGCGTCGTTACTCGCCCAGCGCATGTCGCGACCAGAAGCGCTGCCGAAAGCGGCTGTGGATGCTGTTGAGGTGGCCACTGCCGCAGATACCCGCAGTCTCCCGGTGCAGTGGTTACGCACGATGTGGCAGTTGTTCTGGACCACCATCCCGATCTACGTGCTGGCGGTGCTGATCCTCGGAGCGGCACGGGTATGGTTATTCCCTCACGTTGATGGAGCAATGACCAATAGCTGGCTATGGCTGGTACCACTGGCTGTCGTGGGCACTTTGTTTGTGATCCCCACTGCGGCAGAAATTCCTATCGTGCAGGCCCTCATGGGGGTCGGCTTGGGTACAGCTCCAGCAGTAGCCCTATTGATGACGCTGCCGAGCGTCAGCCTGCCGTCGCTATTGATGCTGCGCAAATCCTTTGATCGTCGGGTACTGGTGGCCGTCGCGTTGCTGACCATGCTGGTGGGCATTATCAGCGGCATCATCGCGGCGCTGGTCTTCTAGAAAGGCGCAGGCGCCGCTGGGTTCACGCGTGGCGGCGCTGCAGTAAATAGTCCCTGACGGCGGCCTGGTCACCGGCAAACTCTATACGCTCGGACTTGCTGTCACGCTGGTAGGCGTACATGGGGTCATAGTATTCGTTGAGCAATTGCTCGATCCATTGCCGATGAGCGTCCACCAGTCCCGTTGCCTGCTGGATCTGCAGGGCGCTGTCCATAATCACCGCCAGGCGATTGTAGCGCTCTCCCCCCAGGCGCCTGAGATTGCTGGCCAGACTCTGGCGCAGGCGTTCGGCGAACGCATTGAATCCTTCCTCCGCGCCATGGACAGCGACAAAATCTGCGCACAGGTCGATAACGTAATCCTTGAGGATCCGTTCAACCCGGCTCTCGACGCTGTCTTGCAGCCACACCAGAGGCGCGGATTGCATCTGCCGAAACAGCGAAAGAGGCACCGCACGGCTGCCAATCGCGCGACCTTCGTCCTCGAGTACGAAATGTTCGGCACCGCGATGGCGTTTCTTCAGGATGTCCACAGCCAGAGCATTTTCAAAGTCGATCTGCCCGGGCTGAGCACTGACACGTTTACCGAAGCTGGAGCCGCGATGGTTTGCGTGACCTTCGAGGTCGAGGGCGTTACTCAACCCCGCCAGCACTTCAGTCTTGCCGGAACCGGTCAAGCCCCCGACCACGACCAGTTCACACTCCTGAACGGCGCACTCGATGGTGTCGATAAGGAAGGTGCGCATTGCCTTGTAACCGCCTAGCACCCGCGGGTAAGGAACACCGGCGATGTCTTCCAGCCACTGCTGGGTGATCTGCGACCGCAGGCCACCGCGAAAGCAATACAGATAGCCTTCCGGCTGAGACCGGACGAACTCCGCCCAGGCCTCAATACGTGATTCCTTGGTAGCCCCGGACACCAACTGATGCCCCAAGTCGATGGCGACTTGCTGTCCCTGTTGTTTATAGGCAGTGCCGACGGCCTCACGCTCGGCATCGTTCATCAGCGGCAGGTTAACGGACTGACCAAAGGCCCCCTTGGCGAACTCCACGGGTGCGCGGACGTCCATCAGCGGGATATCGTTTAAAAAAATATGGCGCAAGTCGGCGCTGTTGTCCCGCATCAGAACACCTCAACGGCTTTGGTCTGGCGCTCGATGAGTGTGCCAATCGGGTGCAGGCTTAGGCCCTGATCGGCGGCGGTCTGCAGAAATTGCGCCTGGCCCTCTGGCGCTACTGCGACCAGAAGGCCGCCACTGGTTTGCGGGTCGCATAGCAAATGTTTTTGCCAGTCGGTCAATTTGCCAATGCGGCCCCCATAGCTGTCAAAGTTGCGCAACGTACCCCCGGGTACGCATCCTTGCTCAAGGTAATAATCGACACTGGCCAGGCGCGGCACGGCGCTGGCCTCGATACGTGCGGTCAATCGGCTGCCGTCAGCCATTTCCACCAAATGACCCAGCAGGCCGAAACCGGTGACATCAGTCATCGCGGTCACCCCGGCAAGCTTGCCGAAGCGGCTGCCTATCGTGTTGAGCGTGCACATCTGGTCGCGCGCCACGCCAATGTCGGCGTCCCGCAGGAGTCCTTGTTTCTCGGCGGTGGTTAGCACACCGATCCCCAATGGTTTGGTCAGATAAAGCGTACAGCCCAGGGTAGCGGTGTCGTTACGTTTCATAAAACGCTTTTCGACCAGACCCGTGACCGCCAGGCCGAAGATTGGCTCTGGCGCATCAATGGAGTGTCCACCGGCCAGCGGGATGCCCGCAGCATCACAAACTGCACGGCCACCGCGAATCACTTCGCGAGCGATTTCCGGAGCAAGCACGTTGACCGGCCAGCCGAGAATGGCGATGGCCATGATTGGATCTCCACCCATTGCATAGATATCGCTGATAGCGTTGGTGGCGGCAATACGGCCAAAATCGTAGGGGTCGTCGACGATAGGCATGAAGAAATCGGTAGTTGAGACGACTCCGCGCTCCTCATCAATGGCGTAGACCGCCGCGTCGTCCCGCGAAGCATTACCCACCCAAAGCTTTGGATCGAGATTTTGTGCGCCGCTGCCAGCGAGGATCACCTCAAGCACTTGAGGCGATATCTTGCAACCGCAACCGGCGCCGTGGCTGTATTGGGTCAAACGGACCTTTGCGCTCATTGGATGCCACTCTGCGTGTAAAGGGTGGCAGTCTAACAGAGGCAAAGAACAACAGATTGCGCGGACTTAGCACGCTGACGCAGCCCTGAATGCCTAACCAACGAAAAGCCGGTCCGCGAAGCTCTCTAGCCCTTTCACGACCCGGTAGTCGAATCGGCGTCAGTCCTCTTTCACCACATCCTCGGAACCAGACAACTCAAGAATCGCTTGGGCACTGGCCATATTAGCTTCCAGTTCGTCGAGTTCCTGGGGGTGCTCTTCTCCCCAACGGTAGAGCATTTCGACGGCCTCGGCGAAAGTCTTGCCCAGCGGCGTCAACTCATATTCCACCTTGGGCGGCACGACACTGTGCACGTGGCGCGCAACCAATCCTCGCGCCTCTACGTCACGTAGCGTTTGCACGAGCATTTTCTTGGAGATGCCGGGCAAAGCCCGTTGTAATTGTCCGGTACGACAACGTCCACCCGGCCATCGATCCAGTGCGTGCAGCACCAGGCTGACCCACTTTACGGTGAACAACCCCATGACCCTGCGTGGGGCGCAACTGGCGTCAAACACCAGTGGTGTAGCGACAATTTCAGGCATCTTATGGTTACCAATAGGTATCTATGTCCCCATATAGTACCTAATTTCCAAGAATGCTCTAGACCTCTACTATTCCCCATCGACCACGCACTTCAATCGAGAGGGACTGTTCATGCCTGCTGCCATTTGGGCACTCGCCATTGCCACCTTCGGCATTGGCACCACTGAGTTTGTCATCGCCGGTCTATTGCCAGGGATTGCAGCCGAGTTCGACATTTCCTTTTCCGCCGCAGGCTACATGGCGACGAGCTATGCGTTAGGAGTGTTCGTAGGGGCACCCTTGCTCATCATCCTTGGCGCCCGCGTGCCGCAGAAAGCCATGCTGGTATCGCTGATGGGGTTCTTCATCGCCGGTAACCTGTTGACGGCACTTTCGCCTACATTTGCCTGGGCCTTGACCGGTCGGGTCCTCACCTCGCTGACACACGGTGCGTTTATCGGAATCGGATCAATTCTGGCATCGGAACTGGTGGCACCCAACCGCCGAACCAGTGCCATCGCTTTCATGTTCAGCGGCCTGACACTTGCCAACCTGATAGGCACGCCAGCGGGCACCTGGCTGGGACAGATGGTTTCCTGGCGGGCGACGTTCATGGCAATCACCGTGATAGGTGTAGTGGCGATGCTGGCTGTAGCGTTGCTGGTGCCTAAAGGCAAACAGCATGAAGTTCCGAGTTTGCGCCGCGAGCTCTCAGCGTTCGTCAATGTGCACGTTTTACTTGCCATGGGCATTACGGTGCTCGGGCCCGCTGCGTTCTTCACGACCATCACCTACATATCGCCAATGATGACGGAATTAACGGGGTACTCGGACAATGGAGTAACGGGCATCCTTTTTCTATTTGGCCTGGGACTGTTCATCGGCAACCTGCTCGGTGGCAAGCTAGCGGATCGCGCCTTGATGCCCTTGTTGTACTTCACCCTGGCGGGACAGGCGCTGGTGCTGTTCGTGTTTTTCTTCGTGGTGGAAAGTCGTTTGGCGTCGGCCTTGTGTGTATTGCTGATGGCGGGCTTCGGCTTCGCCAGCGTGTCGCCCATTCAGCGGCTGGTGATGGACAAGGCGCGTGCGGCTGGGGCCCCCAATCTCGCCGCCTCCGTGAACATAGGCTTGTTCAACCTGGGGAACGCAATTGGCGCCTGGCTCGGCGGCTGGGTGATTGCCTTGGGGTTTGGTTATGCCGCGCCCAATTGGGTGGGAGGTATTCTGTCAACGTGCGCATTGGTACTGGCAATCGCGTCTGGATGGCTCACGGTTTCTCATGTGACCAAACGCAAGGAAGCAAGGGTCTGCCCTGCGATCTGAATCAAACCGGCATTTGCCTTGGCGATACCATGAGGTGCACGTTGCCGTGCACCTCGCTTTTGAACTGGCGTCTTAATAACCTACACCGCGCACACCACCGGAAGCCCTGATGGATTCGCCTGTTACCCAATGCGAATCTGCGGAGGCCAGGAACACGGCCAAAGGCGCAATGTCTTCTGGCTCACCGAAACGCCCCAACGGCGTGCCTGCCAGAATTTTCTCACCCAATTCACCCGCAAAATGCCCATCGGTTGCAGGCGTGTTCGTGTGCCCCGGCAGGATCGAGTTGACGCGAATGCCACGCGGCCCCAATTCCCTTGCCAGTGCAAAACTCAACGTGTCGACCGCCCCCTTGGTCGCCGAGTACACACTCGACGCCAGGTAGGGGTCGGTGCTGAGGATTGAGCTGATATTGATGATGCTTGCTTCGGAGCCCATCAGCTTGACGGCCTCTCGTACCGCGAGCAGGTAGCCGAGTACATTGAGATTGATCTGCTTATGAAAGGCTTCTTCAGTCAGATCATCAATCATCTGGAACACCGCAACGCCAGCGTTGTTGACCAGCACATCCAGCGTCCCATACTTTTCACCGACCGCTGCAAACAGGCGCACAACATCAGGCCCGTGGCTCATGTCTGCTTGTATGGCAAAGGCCGAGCCGCCCTGGGCTGTGATATGAGTCACTACTGCATCAGCATCGACCTGGCTGGAAGCGTAATTGACGATGACGGTTGCGCCCTGGGCAGCGAGTGCCTTGGCGATCCCGGCACCTATACCTTTCGACGCCCCCGTGACAACCGCGATTTTTCCTTCGAGTTTCATAACGTGACCTTTTGAAGTTGACTGACATGAGGCTTCGTTGCTGTCGGGTTGCGAACAACGGGAGTGCAACGAACCGTGTGCCGTCAGTATTCGGCCAACGAGCGAACTAACGTTTGTCGGTTATTCGCACATACTTGCCTGATCTTCTCGGCTGGCTTGCTATGAACAGGGATGTAGCTCACGGTAGGCCATGGAAAAGCCAATGACAGAACTGCGCCGCATCGTGATGCGCGCCCAGGATAAATGGACGGACACCGGTTTGCCTCGTGTAGCCATGGTCCGTGCCGAGGCCTGCGCCGATCAGGTCTATCAGCCGATGTTGCATCTGGTGCTTCAGGGCACAAAGACGTTATCGATAGGGGAAGAAGTTTCTCGGTACAGCGCAGGGAGTTACTTTCTGGTGCCTGTTGACGTGCCCGCGACGGGCCAGATTCACGCCAGTGCAGCTGATCAACCCTATCTGGCCGTCAGCCTGACCCTGGACGCCGATGTGATTGCTACGTTGCTGATGGACGAGGGCAAGATGCCGAGGGCGCCGCAGAACTCATGCTTCCAGGGCGTGCTCGCGCCGGATGAAATGATTGACGCATGGGTACGAATGATGCGGCTTATGGATAAACCGCATGAGGCCGCGGTGCTGGCACCGATGATCGAACGCGAGATTTTGTTCCGTGCCTTGCAGGGTCCTCTGGGCGGCATTCTCCGGGACGTTGCCCGTCCGGATGGGCGCATGACACAGATCCGCCGTGTCACTCAGTGGATTCGCGAGCACTACACCGAGCCTTTTCGCGTCGAGCCGCTCGCGCGCATGTCAGACATGAGCGTTGCCGCCTTCTATCGGCATTTCAAATCGGTCACAGCCATGACGCCTATTCAATATCAGAAGCGCCTGCGCTTGTTGAGGGCTCGGTGGTTGCTGCTGTTCGATACGCTGGACGCTACGTCCATTGCCTACACCGTGGGCTATGAAAGCGCGTCCCAGTTCAATCGAGAGTATGCCCGGCTATTTGGTCTGCCACCTGCCCGGGACGCGGCAAGATTCAGGTCGCCGATTGCCACAGAACACACGCTCAATGAACTGACGGTGGCGCTATGACCAGCTAATGCTGAATTAAAACGCAGATCTGCAGGAGCCGTCCCGGTGTCCCCGGCACTGCGCTGTCGCGCAGCAAACACGTACCCTGTAGGAGCGAGCTTGCTCGCGATTCGATTTCCTGGTCGACGAATTTATCGCCTGAACTGACGCTATCGCGAGCAAGCCCCTAAAGGTCAGTGATTACCGTCCCTGCAATGCTTTGGGCAAATCCGCCGCCGAAGACCTGCGTCGGAGTGGAAAAGCCTGCGCGCCGCTCTCCGCTCAATACACGGCGTGCCGCTTCAACAGCCGCCAGCGGCGTATAGGAATAACCATTTACGGTTTCGATCACGGACCGTGAAATCGCGCCATCAGCCCCCATAATCTCGACGGCCGCATGCGCTCGATAAGTATCCCTTTCTTCTGCACTCGGTCCGTCCGGCAGGAGCGAGAGATCGCCCTCTGGAAAAGCTTCGCCAGAAAGATGCACAAACATCGCAATGTTGGGGATACCGGTCGAATGCCACCCCGTCACCAGATCACCGAAAGACAGCGGCACACATAGAACCGGTCCCTCGCCGAAATCAAAGTGGCGTGGCTGGGCATCTGGGGTTGCAACGAGTTCACCATCGACTCGCGCGAGGACACCGGCGCCAATGATTTCGCTGACGCTCATGGCTGACCCACGAGACATTGATCCTGGCACCTGAAGCGCAATGCTCAAGGCCAGAGGCTTGGCGACACGCTGAGCGACATGGACCGCAAGTGAGTCGGAAGGGACAACATCCCATCCGACACCAGGCAACAGCATGACCTGTGCCGCATTCGCTTCAGCCCCCAGCCGCTCGGCCAGCCGGTAAACGTTGATCTCGGCGGTAATGTCCAGATAATCGACGCCAGCCTTGATGCAGGCGCGCATCAACGCCTCTGCCGTTTGCGCAAATGGCCCTGCAAAATTCAACAGAACCGAGATGCCAGACAGAAACTTTTCAACATCCAGACCAGTATCAAACACGCGAAAAGGTACATCCAGCTGTGCAGCAAGCGCGGCAATTCGCGGTTGATCACGCCCGGCGATTTCAAATTTCAGACCTGATGCTTTCGCACGTTCTGCAGCCATGCGACCGGTATAGCCCGTAGCTCCGTAGATCAGAAGTGTGCTCATTGGGTGTGCTGCCAGTTTTTGTAAACAAACTCCAGGCTGTACCCATCCGGGTCCAGCACATTGGCGGCGTAGTACGCCGGGTCGTAGTGCAATCGCGCACCGGGAGGGCCGTTGTCGATTGCGCCCTGCTTGATCGCAGCGTCATAGGCAGCTTCAACTTCAGCCTTGCTGTTGGCCACGAAACCGATGTGGACAGCGCGACCTTCGACTACCCCTTCACGCAACCAGAAAAATACCCGACCATTGGCGCCGAAGCCTTTCAGATCAGGATGACCCGGCGGACCGTCCTTGCCGTCGTAGTCCAGGCGTCCGGTAATGCCCAGTGGTACAAGAACACCCTCATAGAAGCTGATGGAACGCGCGATGTTGCTTACCGACAGAAAAATATGATCCAGCATGGCAAAACCCTCTCGCTCAGATGTTGTAACCGCCTGCGACTTCGATAGTCTGGGCATTGATCCAGGCGCCCTCTTCGGACAGCAACATGGCGATCACACGAGCGACATCCTCGGGCTCACCCACCCTGCCAAGCGCCGTTTGCGACGCCAGCATCGCTTCAAACTCATCGTTTAGCCCCCCGCCCAGTTCAGTGCGGATAGCGCCGGGTGATACGGCGTTGGCTCGAATACGCCGCTCGCCAAATTCTTTAGCCATGTAACGGGTCAAGACTTCAAGCCCGCCCTTGAAGGCTGCATAGGGCGCAACACCCGCAGTGGCTACCCGGGTAGTTGCGCTGGTCAGATTGACGATGCTGGCGTTTTCCGCCAGTAGGGGGAGTAGTGCCTGCGTGAGGAAAAACGGGCCCTTGAGGTGCACATTGCACAGGCCATCGAACTGCGCTTCGGTGACCGTGGCCATGGGATTGAACAGGCCATATCCCGCGTTGTTGACCAGGCCGCTCAACGAAGTAGCCGCCCAGGTTTCACGCAGAGCCAGCACCACTTCCTCGCGAAACGCATCGAAGCTGCCAACGTCAGCCACATCGAGTTTTAGCGCAACGGCCTTGCCACCGGTCTGCTCTATGCGCTCCACCACCGACGCTGCGGCTTGCGGGTTAGAATTGTAGGTCAGGATGACTCCCATACCTCGTTGAGCAGCGTGCTCGGCTGCACTTGCACCGATTCCACGGCTGCCGCCAGTAATGACAATAACGCCCATGTGAATTTCCTCTGTGGTTCAAACGTGACTCCACAGTACGCATCACACCGTCCAGGGTCGTACCCGTTCCTACTCGAAACCTGCCCGTTTCTGCTTTTTGCTTGCGCATCGCCATGCTCTGCCCTCAGCATGCTGCAGATGGACAAACAACTGAATGAACTCAGGTCGCTCGCGGCCGGAGCTGAAAACCGGCGTACCGAAACGGGCATCCCGCGCGTGGCCATGGTTCAGGGCAAAATCCCCGAACACATGCTGGCGGCTGTCTATGACCCGATGATCAACCTGATTCTGCAAGGCAGCAAAAGCATGACGGTGGGTGATCGAACGCTGCGGTACGACCCTGCGACCTATTTCGTGATGTCCATTGAATTGCCAGCGGTAGGTTCGGTGCATCCCGCCGAGTCCGGCGAGCCCTACCTGGCAGTCAGCCTGACACTCGATCCCACTGTGTTATCCACGCTGTTTGCTGACTTGCCTGAACCTGCCAGCCGCATCGATAAGAACCCCGGATTTTCGGTCGCGCCGGTCACAACCGAGCTGATGGATGCCTGGGTGCGAATGCTGAGACTGATGGGCGATCCAGATGCCATTGCGGCCCTGGCGCCGGTCTACGAACGAGAGATTATCTTCCGTGCACTTCAAGGTCCCCATGGCTGGATGCTGCGAGAAATTGCAGCACCGGATACCGCCATGGCCCGGGTGAATACAGCGATCCAGTGGATCCGCCGCGACTTTGCTGAGCCGATCCGAGTGGAAAGCCTCGCGCAACGCGCGTCGATGAGCGTCTCGGCCTTCCACCGTCACTTCAAGGCGGTGACTAACCTGAGTCCGTTGCAGTACCAGAAACGCGTCCGCCTGCTCCACGCCCGAACGTTGATGGTCGGCAGTGCCAAAAGCGTCATGGCTGCGGCCTTCGAGGTCGGCTACGAAAGTGCTACGCAATTCAGTCGGGATTATTCACGGGTGTTTGGGCTTCCTCCGGCAAAGGATGCCGACAGGATTCACGGGGACACCAGAGCGTCTGGAAACAAAGCGGTTTGATGAACCGATAATGATGTGGGTGGATAGCTGATTAATTTGCCAGGTCCGCCTCATGTGCAACGTGGCTAATCAGCAAACAACTCTGCATAGAACGGATCATGAATGCCCAGCACATTGACCTCGATATAGTCGTCCTGATACTCAACCGAGTAATCCAGAATCCCGACGCCTGCACATGGAATAACCTGGCCATCCGACGTTTCAACCGTTAGCGCGAGTGCCGACTGATCCGAATGATTAGCTCGGCATTCGCTCTGGATCAAACGGTACCCATCGGCGGGATCGAATTGCCCGAAAGCAACTCCCATTGAAGGATCTGTATTTTCGAGCGCCGAATGCCCCACCAGAGTTGTCCCGCTATAAACTGAAAATCGAGCCATGTGTTTTCCCGCTTAGCCCTCAAGCTCGAATTGTTGAAACCCCACACGCTGGACATAAATAAAAAAGTCATGGTCTGGTTCGTAACTTTCCAGGCTTACGCAGTGTTGCTGACACAGATCATCTTCGAAGATCAGGGTCTGATCCCAATCGAAATCAGGATTTTTCGAAATTGCGTAGCTGGGATTAATGTTGTCCAGTCCGAACTGGATTGAGTAAACATGCAACGGCGACTCCCCCATCATATGAGCCTGGCATAGCCGTATTAATTCGGCCATTTGCGCCTTGCATTGCTTTTCGGCAAACATCAGCGCTTGCGGCAAATCCTCCCATGCAGCATTAACGAGGCGCTGAGCTGCGGCAAGCCGACGGTCAGGCGACTCGCCATTGCGGTGCTCGACGTAGATCAATCGGCTCCCGAACTGGAACTCGCATAACCAGACGCCCGACGGAGCGCGCCAGTGTCCGAGCATGGATTCGGTTAACAGGTTGATGGCCATGTTGAGCGCTTTGCAGAACGAAAGGTGCTTAGGTTAACTGCTCAGTACCCAGCCTGGGAATCAAGTAACCCCTTGCGACCGACCCTTCACCAGCACATCAATTGGCAGAGCATTCCAAATCGAACAGCATGCCTTCAGTCACCACCTTCTTGCGGAGTTGTGCTGCCTGTCACTGAAGCAACTGGCGAATTCAGTTCAGCCGAAGCTCAAAGCCGGTTGAAACACCAGGCTGTCAAAGATCGAACCGGATCCGCCGCTCGCGACGCTGTGCTTCCGGCAGCGCCTCGCCGCGCCGAACCGCTGCAAGCAACTGTTCGACGCCCACATGGATGGCGTCGGCAGGTACATTGCACGGTTTGAAGTTCGCCACGTTGTCGAGGCCTTCGCGGTGTGCGCGAATGATTTTGACGTCCTGCTGAATCACGATGTGCGTGTACAGATGAATGAACGGACGCAGTATTCGCAACACCCAGCGCGGCATCGGAAAACGGTAGGCGATGTAGGTGTAGACGCGTGACTGGCGATCATTGACCGGGGTGATCTGGCTGACGATCAGAAAGCCTGAGCGTGCGCCCCACAAGTAGTCACAAAAGGTCACATTCGGCGCCAGGAAGCGATCCGTGTGCACCAGCGCCTCGCCGTCCGGGTTAGTCAGCCATTGCATCAGGCCGATCTCGTCGACTTCATCGTGATAGACGACCTCGATGCTTTGCGCCTTGCAAGCCAGCGTCGCCTCCATTGCGCGACCGCTGCTCGACCGAAAAATACCTTCATGAACGAATACCGTGTGCGGCACATCCAGAAAATTCTGCACCAGACTGCCTACATCGGCGTCAAAGGTGTTGATCATGAAATAGGATTGCCACGGACGCTCGCCATAGGCGGGAAGCCGGAAAATCGGTGTACCGCGAGCATCGCCTATGCCGGTGTACACCCAGACCAGCCCATCCTGCTCGCACACCGCAAAATGGCGCTGCCGATAGCGATAACCGGGCGACTTCGGTTCGCCCTGCTCGGCATCCACGCTGGGAATATGGGCTACGCGCCCGTTCGCGTCGTAGCGCCAGCCGTGATACGGGCACACCAGGCAGTCATCGGTGATTTTACCGGCCGACAGCCGGGTGCCACGGTGCACGCACTGGTCAAGGAGCGCCGCCGCCTTTCCGCTGCGCTGGCGAAAAAGGACGATGTTCAGGCCGAGAATCGTCGCCCGGTAAGGTTTGCCTTTGCGCAATTGCTTTTGCGTGCACGCCACATACCATTGCTCGCGCGTGCCATCGTCAGATGTGTAAGTGTCGCTGCTCAAAGGTGCGGGCATTCAGGTTCTTCCGTGATTGCAAGGAGGGCATTGGCCGTGTCCAGACGACTGATCAATGAGCGCGGTTTGACGTCGCCCGCACGAATGCCGGTTGCCTCCGCCGCGCGCTGCAGCAACGCTGCGAGTTTTTGCGCGCCGCCACTCACCAGACGCACACGTACCGGCCCCAACTGACCGAGCGTGCGCGCATGACCATAGTGAAAGGAGCGTTGCAACGCTGTGTCGATGTCGCTTGCCAACACCTGCCAGGGTGTAGTCGATGATGTCGACACAAGGGCTACATAATGCGGCAGTGTGTTTCTGGAGTCAGGGATCAGGCATGCGCTGTCTGAACTGTCGATGCACTGCGCCAGAACACCCTCGACAAGCTGTTCATCCAGTTTCTCGCCCACCAGATCGCAGGCACTTGCGCTGCGCCCGACAAACTCCACCCTTGGCGTACAGCCCTGTTTGCCGACCACACGCACCCGATCACCCAAGGCATAACGGTAGAGACCCGCCCCGGTGGTCAGCAACACTTGCGCGGTTTCGCCCATGCGTAGCGAGTGAGCGCCTTTCGGCAGGCCATTGTCACCGACGAATTCCAGATAGTGACTGCCAATCGCCAGCGGGCAACCTGCCCCTTCGCCAAACGGCACGCTGACCACGCCTTCGGTGGCGAACAAACCTTTTGGCAACCAGCGAGCCTGAGGAAAACGCGCCGCCAGTTGCGCGGCGTACCCGCGACTAGGCCCGTCCATCCAGCAGCTGACCGCTGCCAGACGCGGCCATAACTCGGTGAATACCCCTTGAGCACGGGCATGGCGCAAGGCTTGTTTGCGCGGTGCTGGCAGCATTGCTTCGAGCCAGTCACAGGTCTGCGGGCTTTCGGGGTTTTCGGTGTCGAACAACGGTTGTAGCAGGCTGCTCAGAAACGTCGGGCTCCACACGCTGATAATGCTCAGGTCGGCATCGGCGACCAAGGCCAGCAGCGTTTGCCTGCGCCAGTGCACAACGTCATGAGCCATGTCGGGGATCAGCAAAGTGCCCGCCAGCCCGGCAATTGCACTGCCTTGCAGGTATTGCAGATCGCTGACACTGCCAATCGGGATGCCATTGACGCTCATGGCAGGTTGCTGCAAGGGCGGCGACATGGACCAGTAGCCGCTGCCGTGGCTGATTTCCGGAACCTGCCGGTACATATCAGCCAGCCAGACCGTCAGCGAGCCCTGCAACTGGGCAAGAAATTCCCGCGTGTAGGGGATATGTTTCTGCAACGCGCTATTGCCGCTGCTGCGCTCGAAAAACAACGGTGGGCTGGTAGTCAGCACCGCGCCGCGGTCGTGCTGTGCCTGTTCGATCCAAGGCTGCAATTGTGCGTAAGTGTGGAGCGGCACCTTATCGCGAAAGTTGCTGGCGTTGCGGATCCCGGCAAAGTCATGGGCACGGCCAAACGCACAATCGCGATTGGCCGACAACATGCCTAGCAACAAACGCTCCTGAGCCTGCTCGGGTTGCTCGAACTGCGTCTGCCAGTGGTCCAGTGCGGCGTGCGTACTGTCAATGAATGACTGCCACAGCGCTCTTTTCAAGTCGCCATCGGTCTGCATCAAAAGTAGGTCTTGTCGAGACTGGACAGGTCATCGGGCAATCGCTGCGGCGGCGTGAACACCTGGAGCCAGCCGAACCACAGTGGCCGGGTTTCCTTGAGGTCCGATGCCGCATGCATGTGCTGCCAGTGCATCTGCGAATGACGGTGGTGAGTCAGGTTGTAATTGAAGTTGAGGAATGCCCAGCGAACCAAACGTGGCGCTCGCATGTTGTAGGCACCTTCGACGACATCTATCGGGGTACGCATGTGGTAGACCCACTGCAGTGACGACCAGGAAAAACCGAATGCGATGTAGGTAACGAGCACCACTTCCCAGGTCCAGCCAAACAGGTACGCGCACGCCAGCCACACGATAATGCCCGCAACGACTTCCTTGCGGATACGCCGAAAGTCGTCGATGGAGAAGTCCTTGAACGCCGCTGCATAAGTGTTGACCTCACCACTTTGCGACCAGCGATCGGCCACGCGCGGCGGCAGCAAAGGCAGCAGCAGGCTGCCGATGAATGCCGCCAGCCAGATACCGCCGAGCACCGCAAAATAGTATTCCAGGCGTTTGCGCAGCAGCGATTCATCCGGCATGGCGAAGTCCGCCAGCTCAGCACGCGTACGGTTTCGCGAGTGATGCCCGAGGTGGTTGATGTGGATCAGCGTCGCGGAGGCGCCAAACAGGGTGGAAGCCCAGCACATCATCAGGTAATTGGTGGTCTTGTTACTGTGCGCAAGGCCGTGAAACGCCTCATGCATCATCGAGAACACGCCTTGCATGACCAGACAGAACGGAATCAGGATTAGCCATTTCCACGCACCTGCGTCGGTGTGCGACAACCATGTGAGGGTCCCGCCCCAGAGCAGCGTCTGGAGAGCCAGCACCGCCAGATTCGCCGTGTCGAAACGGCGTGCTGGCAAAATATCCTTATAAGTGCGCATAAAGTAACCACATGTAAAAATGCAGAGTATACCTGCCCGCGCATGCGGAAGTTTATTCGGCAGTTTCAAGCCTGCCGGACTCTGGCACACTGTCGCCCTGATCATCACCGTAAGCCGGGCACCATGTCGCTGTTCAAACGCATCCTCTCACGACGCTCGGCGGCACAGCTCTCCCCGCAGGTTATCGCGTACCGCTCGATACGCTTTACCTTCGATGAAAGCATCCCACGTTACTGGCACGCAGGTCGGGCGCACACCACGCGCTTTTTCGACTGCCTGTCGTTCATGTTCCCTCAGGGGGAGAGAATCTTCATCGAAAGCGTGGTGCATTTTCGCCACAAGCTCGACAAGGGCAGCGAGCTCGACAAGGCGGTCGACGACTTCATCTATCAGGAAGCGTCACACATGCGCGAGCACCGTGCCTACAACCAGCGGCTTGGCGCACAAGGCGCGCCGGTCGAAAAACTGGAACGCATGCTGCTGCGGCGTAGAAAGGAAAGCGAGCGGCTACCGGCCAGCTTCCGACTGGCGCTGACCGCCAGCCTTGAACACATCACCGCGATACTTTCAGATCAGCTTTTGCGTAACCCGGCATACCTCAGGGGCGCCGACCCGACAATGGCAGGCCTGTGGCGCTGGCACGCTCTGGAAGAGATCGAGCACAAGGCGGTTGCCTATGACGTGCTGTGTGTCGTCGAACGCAACCCGGTATGGCGTTACTTGCTTCGCTGTGTGGCGATGATCAGCCTGTCGGTGTATTTCACCTTCGATCTCGCATACTTCACCTATCACTTGGTGCACGGCGACAAACAACACCGCAACTGGCGTGAATGGCTGCGTTTGCAGTGGTGGCTGTTCGTCAATCCGGGCCTGCTTTCGCGCATCGTGCCTGCCGGGCTGTTCTGGTTTTTGCCCGGTTTCCACCCCAACCGCATCGATACCCGCGAGCTTCTCGACAGTGCTCGCCAGGCGCTCGATGAACAGCGTTGAGCAAAGCGATCAGGGCCGATCCGCATGACGAATATCTGGACCCCCGAGGGTTTTGACGACTGGCAAAGCCATTTCCCGGCTACAGCCTTCGTGCGCCCGCCTGCAGCACTGGACTGGACCGAACTGTTCCTCAAAGGCTGGAGAACGCCCCGGCTCGGCCTGCCGAAAGACACGCTGGTGGTGCTGGTTGCAGGGCTTTATTCGGAATTCATACTCTATTGCAACCGGGCCTGTGCGCGGTCGCTGAAGTCCGAGGGCTACGAGGTCCTGCGCATGCCGGTGCGCTCCTCGCGCGGCGTAATTACGCAGGGCGAACACATTGCGACGGTACTCGGCAGGCGCCTCAGACCAGGGCAGCGGTTTGTGGTGCTGGCGCACAGCAAGGGCAGTCTGGACACGCTGGCGACGCTGACGCAGAACCCGTCCCTGCTCGACGCCTGTGACGGCATCGCGCTGGTGCAACCGCCGGTTGGCCCCTCGCCGATCATCGATGACTTGCTGGGCTACAGCACTCCGGAAGGTGGCCCGGGCTATGCCATGGACCGGTTTCGTCAGGCGATGGTCAACAGCACCCTGCTCGCCGAAGGTACACGGGATATCAGCAGCCAACGCGACCCGCAGGTCGCCAGCATGCTCTCGGCCCTGCCCGATACGCTGCATTGTGTCCATGTTGTCAGTTGGTCAGCGGTGCGCCGCTCGCGCTTCGACACTCACCATCAACGCCTTAACGCCCTGCGTCCGGGGCATGCACATGATGGCCAGTTTTATATGGAAGACCTTGCAATACCAGGCCTGCCGCAAATCTGCCTGCCGGATGTGGATCATGGCCAGCCGATACTGGGCGGCGCCGGGTTTGATCCGGCAAGGTTCTGGCGGACGTTACTGGAAGTCCTGCACCAGACCCTGCCGGTCAGAACCCATCACACCAGGTAGATCTCGAACCCCGGAACTCCCGCCGCACTCGCCTCGGTAAAAACAGGGGTGTTGCTGCCGCAGGGGGCCGTGTAAAGATCCATCGGCAAGGACACGCTGCGGTAACGGCGCAGCGCCGGCCACAGCGGGTCATGGTCGTACAGGCATAGCTGCATCAGCGAATATTCTTTGCGCACCTGCGCCCAGGCGACATCCAGCAAAGCGGCAAACACCTGGGGATCACGCTGTCGAACCTGTAAATGAGTCAGGTAGATATCTCGCAGCGCGTTACCCGGCGAGGCAATGCCCGGTCGGCCAGCCAACGGTGCGACCGCGTTGTAACCCAGACGCAGCAACTGCTGGGCCACGGGCATCTGCTCGACAACGATCCGTTTTATCTTTCCTGCATCCCATGGCGCAACACAGCCGAGCAGGTTATCGCGCTCATCGACCGCCAGCAGAAACGAGCCAATGCTGAAGTCAGGCCAGTGGCTGAGCCTGCGCTGGAATTCTGCTTCGCTGAACACGCAGCCAAAGGATTGCCGTGACGACTCGCTGTCGAGAAACGCCCTCAGTGCATCCAGATGTCGCGGCCCCGCTTGCATCACTCGCACCCTGGGGCATGTGCGAGGTGCGCGACTCAAGCCGCGCTGGCCATACACCGAAACATTGCTGTAGCCACGCCAGTGGGCCAGTTTCAACGGGTTTGCACGCCGTCGTCCCAACAGCGATTGAATGGCCAGCGGGTTATCGCGAATGATGCAGCAGTAAGCTTGCTGCACGCCTGTCTGCAGGGACAGATCGGCGAGACGCGTCTGGACTTCTGCCATCCATGAGCGGGACAGCCTGCGGTCGGGCATCAGCCGCAAATCACCCAGATAGGCAACCGGTTCAGCGCTGCCCTGCAGGTAACCATCGCGTACCACCAGACTGGCCGAGCCGCGCAGCTCGCCTTCCGGGCTTTGGGCGACCCAGGTGCGGTGATCGGCGGCATGGCAGTTGTGCAGGGCAAAGTAATCCGGACTGCGATCAAAGCGCAGCGGCATGCTGCCGCGCATGGCGTGACGCTGTTGAAAATCCAGAAGCTGCGAGTTGTCCGCCGTACCCGCCTGACGAATCAGCACGTTGAGTACTGCTCGGCCATGATCAGGCGTCGCGCCAACGGCCGCAGGTTTTCAGGCGTGAAGCGACACAGGCAAACCAGCTCGTCGCCCTGAGCATAACCAGGGTTTTTCTGCAGAAAGTAGGCAACGTCCGGCAACCTCGCATGATTTTCCGACACCTGTGCAAGCTCTGCGGTCAGCCGCCCCTGCGGTGTCTTGAAGGACAGCAGGCCGGTTGCCGGGTCGTAGGCATCGCCAAAACGCGTATACGCCAGGTGATCCATCAACGCCTGCACATGAGGTTCGGTCAAATGCCCCGCACGGGGTGCGTAATCCAGTACCATCGCCCGCAGATAGCGATAAGTCCGGTGCCCTTTGCAGATCAGAAACCAGTACAGGGGCACGTCGGGAGCCTGACGCCACAGGTCGCCAATCAGTCGGGACCAGGCGAACGCGAGCTGCTGGCTGCCCCAGTGTTCAGGGGTAATGATGGTGTCGCCGGAAAAAATAAACCTGCCGGGCTGGTTGTCCCAGTGCATTTCAAACAGCTTGAGCGTCGAAAAGCCCATGATCGTGTCAGAGGCGTCCCGCAGCACGACGCAGTGGGTCTTGTCGTCAAGATCCTGCTTGAACCGTAACAGACAGGTATCCTGATAACAGGCGGAATAAATCTCGAACATCCGATCAATATCATTCGGTTGCAGATCGGAGCGCGGTACAGCGGTCGCGCACAAACTCATGGAGGCCTTCGATGTATGGATACACAATGACCGGATTCTGAATGGCCGGGCGGCTGAGGGCAATGAATCTGTCAGCTCAATTCAATGCCCCACCGCCTCTGCAATCATCATTGCGCACCTGTCAGCCTGGCTGATTATCCGCTTGCGCACGTATCAAATGAACCAGGCTTTATCCTGACAGGCTTTGTCTACATGCACCCTCCTCACTCCGCCGCTTCCAGCGTTGATCGGCCTATCACCTGGCTGATGATGTACCTGTTGGTCACCGGCCTGCTGTACTTTCTGGTCACGCATGTACCCATGGGTTCTGTGCAGCTGGTGCAACCCGGAATTGTCGACGCTCATGTTCCTCTGCTTGCGTTCACACTGCCGCTGTACCTCAGCTACACGCTGGTCATGCCGGTGCTTGTGTACATGGGGCGTCAGTCGTCATGGCTGCTGCCGACGTTCTTTGCCGGTGCCCTGGCGGCGGGCTTGTGTCTGGTCTGCCATCTGTTCTGGCCAACCATGATCCTGCGTCCTGAAACCGGCGCTGCCTGGCTCGACTGGCTGTACCGGCTTGATGCTCCACTGGCCGCCTCGCCCAGCGGGCATGTGGCACTGCCGGTGGCAATCAGCGTCGCAATGGCTGGCTTGCGACTGCAAAAAGCCTGGGTATTTGCCGTCTGGAGTGTGGTGCTGATGCTGACGGTGATGACCACCGGGCAGCACGTGTTTACCGACATGGCCTATGGCGTGGCCATCGGTGTAGCGTGCGGCGTAGCGACGCTGATCTTCAAGCGCTATGCGGTCGACATGCGCACCCTGTCGGCGCTGTTGCTCGAATGGCTGTGCATCCTCGTCACGATCCGCGTTGCGGTTTATCTCGCAGACTGGCGTTTTTACCTGTTGGCCATGCTCATCGTTGCAGCACGCCAGCACGCCCTGTTCGTGCTGTATCACGACGCCACCCACTACAATCTGACCCGCCGACGCAGCACCAACGACTTTCTGATTAACCTGGCGATCGGTGTCCCGGGCCTGGTGCCCATCGAATTCTATCGCCCGCTGCACCTTGATCATCATCAGCACGCCGGGACCGAGCAGGACCCGGAGCGCCGCTTCCTCTATTTCCGTCAGCCGTGGCGTTTTCAGCCGTTGAGCGCAAAGCTTCTGGCCAGACAACTGCTGGGTGACCTGCTGATGGTCAATACGCTGCGCAACATCGCGGCCTACAAAGCTGCCGGTGGCGCGCCGCCCAAGGTCACCTGGCCTTTGCTTGCCGCGGCGCTGGTCTGGCTGATGATTGTGGCCTGCCTTGTCTGGCAATGCTCAATCCAGGAAGTGGGCTTGCTGGCGATGCTGTGGTTCATACCCCTGATCACCCTCGGCACTCTGCTGCAGAAAATTCGCAGCATTGCCGAGCACAGCGGCGGCCCCGGCGTCACGCCCGGCTGGCAGGAATGGACATACGCCTGGCGCGTGGGCTGGCTGGGACGGTTTTTCATCTGGCCTTACAACATCAACCTGCATCTGCAGCATCACCGCACCGCGAGCATCCCCTGGCATGCCCTGCCGGGCGCCGTTGGCAAAGACGAACAACTTCTGCCGTCACGGATCCTGCCGTCGCTGATGTGGTCAGGGCTGCGGCGCAAATCCTGATGCGTGTTCGGCATCCGATTCCTGCTCCATCCAGTCAACCACCTTGCCCCCTCAACTCCGTGATATCCCGCTTGGGCGGTACGCCGAACAAGCGGCTGTATTCACGGCTGAATTGGGACGGGCTTTCGTAGCCGACTTTGAATGCCGCGGTAGATACATCCTTGTGTTCGTTGAGCATCAAACGCCTTGCCTCGTTCAACCGTAGCCATTTCTGGTACTGCAAAGGGCTCATGGCGGTGAGCTGGCGGAAGTGATGATGAAAGGTTGCAGCGCTCATTTGCACCTGGGCTGCCAGTTCGTCGACGCGAAGCGCGGAGGCATAATTCAGTTTCAGCCAGTCGATTGCCTTGGCAATGCGATAGCCTTGGCCGTCAACGGCTGTGATCTGTCGCAGCCTGCTCGCCTGATCGCTCATCAATAGCCGGTAGTGAATTTCGCGCTTGATCAGAGGGGCGAGAATCGGAATGGCGTCGGGCTCCTCAAGCAACGCCAGCAAGCGCTCGAAGGAGGCCAGCAACGCATCGGTCACTGAACCGATGCCGACCCCCACCACTACCGATTTATCACGGACCGGCGCCAGACCGCCCTGCGCTGCCAGTTCAGCCAGCATGCGCAAATCCAGCTTCAGTGTCAGCCCAAGGCAGGGTTGTTCCGGGCTAGCGGCCAGCACTTCAGAATTGGCAGGCAAATTCAGGGATGTGATCAGAAAACGTGACGTGTCGTACGGATATCCCTCGCCACCGACCCACAGCTGCTTCTCGCCACGGGCGACCAGAATGATGCTCGGCTCGACCATGCACACCACCGGTGGCGAGGGGTGCTCACGGCGGAAGAAGCCAAGCCCCTCAATGGGCGTACCGAAATCACCCGGACGGTCAATCCGGTTGCCAATGATCTGCGCCAGCCTTTCCTGTGCCGACGAGTGTTGAGCAGCAGTGTTTTTATTGGTCGCCATATTCGTCTCGCGTCTCTTCACTGAACTCTAACCCGACGGCATTCAGGCGTCCTGCAAAAAAACAGAGACTCAGAGGATCAGGCAAGTAAGTCAGTGGAATGCACTACAGAGCCTGCCGCCATACCGGGAAAATGATCATCAATGACATCTGGTGCGCAAAGGCCAACTGGCAACACTCCCCTCACGCGGCATCGACTCAGGTGCAGCGGCGCTTCACGCTCTAAAGGACACATCATTCAATGACCAACACCTATCACGCCTCCCGACAGAACAATCAGCATTCATGGGGCGCAGTGCTCGCCATGTCCCTCGCAGCTTTCGCACTGGTCGCGTCGGAGTTCATGCCTGTCAGCCTGCTAACGCCCATCGCTGCCGACCTGAACGTTACCGAGGGGCAAGCCGGGCAAGGTATTTCCGTGTCGGGTCTGTTCGCCCTGTTCACCAGTCTGCTGATCCCGGCAGTGGCGGCGCGGGTGGACCGTAAGCTGTTGCTCCTGTCGCTCACGCTGCTGATGATCATCTCCGGCACCGTGGTGGCGTTCGCCCCCAACTACTCAATATTCATGGCCGGACGCGCACTGATTGGCATCGCCATTGGGGGTTTCTGGTCACTGTCTGCGGCAACTGCCATGCGGCTAGTGCCCGAAGATCAAGTGACGCGAGCCATGGCTGTCGTCAATGGCGGCAACGCGCTGGCGACCGTTGTTGCGGCACCTTTGGGAAGTTTCCTTGGCGCCTTGATCGGTTGGCGCGGAGCGTTTTTCTGCGTCGTGCCGGTCGCCCTGCTCGCCTCTGCCTGGCTGCTGTTCAGCCTGCCTGCAATGAAAGCAGTCGGCAGTAAAGGCAGCACCAACGTATTCCAGTTGATGAAGAAGATGCCGGTGGCATTGGGCATGGTGGCGGTCAGCGTGTTTTTCATGGGGCAGTTCATGCTGTTCACTTACCTGCGCCCGTTCCTTGAGACCGTCACGCATGTCAGCGTTTCGATGCTTTCACTGATGCTGCTGATCCTGGGCCTGTCCGGTCTGGCGGGCACATTTCTGATCGAAATTTTTCTGAAAAACGGCCTGCATCGAACACTGGTTGTCATCCCTATGCTGATGGCTGTAATTGCACTGGCACTGGTTTCATTCGGCAGTTCATCGGTTGCCACAGCGGTACTGCTGGGCTTCTGGGGACTGGTTGCCACTGCCGCGCCGGTGGGCTGGTGGACATGGTTGGCGAAAACCCTGCCTGACGATGCAGAAGCAGGCGGCGGACTGATGGTCGCGATTGTTCAGTTGGCAATCGCACTGGGCGCGACGGTTGGCGGTTTCGTGTTCGACCTGAGCGGCTACAGGGCCACCTTCGAATTGAGCGCTGCTTTGCTGATGGTCGCTGCGGTGCTTGCGATGCTGGCGGCGCGGGCCGCGTCCGGTTTATCGCGAGCATCAACTGACACGGCGAATTGACTCATACGCGCTGGATATCCTGCGCCTCTCTCGACAAGGAGATATTCATGACCCGATTACATCGCTTACATCAAAGTGCTCTGCGCGTAATGATTGGCCTGATGGCTCTTGGCGCTCAGGTCATATCGAACGCGGCCGTCGCGGAAACAACCACGACGTCCACACGAACAAATGAGCAACGCATATCGATGACGGTTGGCGAGCGCCGTTTCACTGTCACTCTCGCTGACAACGAAACTGGCCGGGCATTCGCTGCGAGGTTGCCGCTCACTCTGGACATGCCCGACCTGAACGACAATGAGAAACACGTGACCCTGTCGCAGCAGTTGCCCACCGCACCATTCCGTCCGGGCGTGATCCGTAACGGTGATCTCATGCTGTACGGTTCGAACACGCTGGTGCTTTTTTACCTGACGTTTGACTCGCCCTACTCGTACACCCGGATTGGCCGGGTGGAGGATGCAGGCGATCTGGCTCAGGTTCTCGGAAGAAACAGCGCTCGGGTGGTGTTTGCTGCGCAATAGGCGACTGACGATACGATCACGCTGGCTCCCCGATACACCACCATCGAACCTTGACTTCGTCGTCCGGCTGGGTCACGTCATGCCCGTGCTCCACAAAATGCTCGGGCAGATGCAATGCAAGCGTCTGGCTTAACAAATCAGGCTTAAGGGCATTGGTTTGCCCTAAAAAGCTCAGGTAATAATCTCGATCATAAAAAACCGTGACCTCACTCTGGTGGACCCAAGGCCAGACAAAAATGCATGCGACCCGATAGTAACCCTGCGAACGGTCGGCGGCTCTGGACAGATGGGCAGCGGCTTCAAGCAACTGTTGAATGCAGAGCGCCTGAACTTCGATTCTGGCCCAAGAACCCTGTACCAACGACATATCGACCGGGATTTTAAAGTTGTTATATTTTTCCCCTTTCTCAGAACGAGGGTAATAAATATCACTGAAGCTTGAGGCCCAACGCTCCAATGCACGAAGGCGGCGAGCAACGCCCCTGACTCGCTTGCCGCTGGTACTTATTTTTCTCATGCACAGACCTGCCAAAATCAATTCGCCACGTAGTCGCCCGGACTATCCGACATAAGAAAAAACAGCGTACTCAAACCCGTTGAATGAAAAAAGCGCGACTTCTTTCATGCCCATTTTCAGATGGGCACGCAGAGAGGGTTCGTTGTCCCGGCGTATGAACAGAACGCCCTCACGCCCCGGTTCAAGGCTTCGCAGATCAGCAAACATCTTCTGCGCCAAGCCTTTGCCGCGCTCTTGCTCTCCGACACAGATCGGGCCGTAGACATAGGCGTCGGGCGCACCGTGATAAGCCGAGAACATGGCTTGCACGATAGGCAGATCGGCGTTCATTGCTCGAGTGGTGGTCATCAGGAAACCAGTGATACGCCCATCGCGACGCGCAACGATCAGAGGCATCTCGCTCATCATCGCCTCCACTCGCGAGCGAGGCAGGCTTGCAGAAAGTGAACCGCCCTGGGCGATTTGATTGGCAGCCTGCAGCTCTAGTATCCCAGCCAGGTCAGATTCGTCAGCTCTGCCGATATGGGTTTGGGGCTGGGTCATTTGGGCTATTCCACTGTTAACATCTCTAAGCCGATACTAACCGGCATGCGGTAATGCACAAGGGGGTCCGTCATTGGTCACGATGGTCGAAGCTATCAGCGATGAAAGGCCGCTGTCGGCCAAGAGCGGTCAGTCAGAAGTCTTAAGAATGCAGTTCAGAATCTGAAAATCCAGCTCGATAATCACTGTGCGTCAGTGCCACTCCCTAAAACAGTGCATGCATTGACGCGCACGCCAAGTCCTCAACTGCCCTCCGCAGAATGAGCAACGGGTAATTTTTTGCTCGCACAGAGGCCTCATCCGATGGCGGAAATATTCCCAGACAACATTCGGATCAATATTTTCTCGGCGGACTATCTCATCTACTACTGCCTGATTACCCTTCTCGTGGAAAACCCCGATGATCGCTAGCGTTTCAATTGATGGACAGTAAGCAGTAATTGATTCGCCGCATCGATTACAAACACGTTGACCATAGTCAGTACTCATAAATTCGTTTCAGTGCCCGGAACTGGAGATGACCTTTTTACTAGACGCTGGGTGCAGTGACAACGTCCGCTTTTGGCGGATGGCTGACTGCGGCGAGGCGCTTTATACGCCCTCCCCACAAGCGGGCGTCGCTCAAACCTCTTGGCTACGAAGCGAAACAATCGCACCACTGGAAAAAGCGGAGCACACATGGACAAGAAGGCGAAAAACATACTTTTTAAAACATACTGGGGTAGCAATGGCTGGCTTCCTGCCCCGAAGACGGAATCTCAGGATTTCGCCTATGCAAAAGCTCAAGGCTTGATGTTTGAACCCGTGAGCATCGGCCACGACCAGTGCGTGGGCGAGGTATTGGACATGGTCAAGCGAATCCCCGCAGCCAAGGCAGCCTGTGCATTTGTAGCCAGTCTTTCCACAAGAAGACTGGATTGGCGGTCTGGCGTGGCTTCATATCATCTTGCCTGTCAAATGGCTCTTCATCACTACACGCCGGCTGTTAGTGGTCACAGCTACCTTCCAGACGGTACGGTCACCGCAACAAGTTATACGTGCGCTGTTTGTCGCGATGTGGTGCCCGGCCTCACGGTCGGTGACGATCAATACACAGATGTGAACCTCAATGTCCTCAACTTCGAGCGCATAAAATGGGGCGGCGTCCGCCACGGCAAGTTGATCTACACGTGGTTCGACCTTCAGGAACTGTTGCGTGCCGACATCCCCGATCCGAAGGAAGAGGATTTAGCAATTCTCCAGGCAATCCTTGAGATCATCGAACTAAGCCAACCTGGCGACCACGCCGGCACATTGGAAAAACGGTTGGCAGGCGTGGTGAAGTCTTCAAAGAACGAGCGGCGGGTGATTATCGACGTCCTTGCACACTTGGACGTGCTCAAACCAGCGTCATTCGAACGGCCTATTCACAGCAGAAGCGACTGGTCGGGAGCGGCTGCATGCTGGCGCGGAGAGGACAAGTTCGATCACGAGGCAGTGCGCAAACATTTCGGCAAGTGGCTCCACAGGTGAGGTCAATCATCGTCAACTCATGCCATCGGATACCTTTCAACTCCGTGAATGACATTTCTATTTAGATGATGGCAGACATTTCTGAACAGACTTGACGCGTGTCAGGGCGTAATGGGTCCCCGCGACAAGATGAGTTCTGTGGAAGTCGGGCGATGAGTCCAGCCTGCCTCGGTCTTCGCTCTGGCGGCTCCTTATCTGCTGAATGAACAAGGACAGCGTAAGAGTTATGCCGAACCAGTACTCGACAGGGGGCTGTCCATTTTTGGCCGATGGATGTCGGTAGCTAGTGTTCGCTTTCGGTCAGTCAAATTGAGTTGAACAGGCCGAGATATGAAATGGTTGCAGTTCTCTCCGGCAAGCGTACCAGCGGTTCTACTTGGGTAGAGGTCGAACGATGGTCGCCCCAGATGGCATTAGAGCCCACAATGATAAAATGCGTGAATTCTCGGGCCTTGGAGTCTAGCAGCGCTACTTCGGACTGACTGCGGATTTGCCCTATGACGTCTTCTGGGGCGCCGGCAAGCTCAACGAAATCTGAATCCATATGGAACCCAAGATCTTCCGCTAGTCTCCAGGTCGGATTGCGTTGTTCCCACGAAACGTACTCAGCTTCGCTTGCGCTTTCAGGGGGCTCTGGCTCCCATTGTTCAAACACAAATTTCTGCGCCTCGGCTTCGGTAGCGAAATTGGCACCAAAGAGATGAAAGGGCCAGAAGCCATCTTGCATGACACGACCTCAGTTGTTGGTGAATCGTCAGGATCGTACCTGATTAAAGGTGGATGAGCAGCGTGTCAGGTAACCCTGGCGGGCAAAAGATGCTCACAGAAAAGAAATATGTGTTGGTGCCTGTCAGTCGTGGAAAATAAGGAAACCCTGAATGTGGCTTAAACCTGTTGCACTTGCAATCATGCTGCTACTGCTTGTGACGGCCTGTTTTGCCAAGCCGTTTCAGCCACCCACCGATGAAGTGGAGCTCTGGAAGAAGCCTGGCGAGGACGAGCGGCAGGTGCTCTCCTCGATGTTGGCGTGCGGTTCAACAAATCGCTACGGCATTGACCCCAAGGCCACGCTCGAGCAGAAAGCAGAACGCTTCGAGTGTATGAAGCGCGCAGGCTACACCCGCAGTGACGGCTTCGATCTCTGTGTTTTGGACACTGGGCATGAGCTGAAGGCATGTGCGTCGGCACGTTGAGGCCAAAAGACATCGCCCGTAAAGGAGGGATCGGCATTGGAATCCCTAATGCGAAAGAGATCATCTCCCTCACGTTCAACACCATGTTGGACATAATCCTCCGAGCATCATAATTCTCGACCGCCAGTTAAGCCAAGGGCCTACTGCAGTCGATGCGGCGACAGATGAAGTGGTATCCGTTAAATCGATGCAGAAAACGCAACTGGCCCAATGAACTGAAACGTCGTGAGCCTAGGAAGCTATCTATCTCGGTTGACTCGGTGGTGTTGTCACCGAACAGCCCGTCACTTGCGGGTAAGTCTGGCAAACCAGCATATTTTTATTTTTGGGCTCGAAGCCGTGATCAATCATGCAGCGTTGGACTTTGGCTGTGCTTCCGATGCTTGCGACATCTAGATTTGACCCCCGTGGTTTTGCATAGCCGCACGCATACATGACCGGCAGGGCTTCACTATCATTGGCTATCTGGACTGAGAAATGGAGTGATGCTCCCGCTTTACGCCATGAGACCTGCATACGTTCATCCCGGCCTGAATTAGGCTTGATTGGGTGAAATGCTTCATCTTCAACAAACGGCAATGCTTCGAGCTGGGACAGACTGAGCGGACGGCCCTGCCTTTCTTCGACGCAGGCTGGCATATTCTTCATTATTTCGCAGTATTCAAAGCCGTCTCTACGAGTAAAACCGAGGCGCTGCATACACTGAAAGTGAATGACCTCTTCGTTTATTGGGAAATGGTTTTGTGGCCCGCCTACAGGGTCTCCACACTCTGCCATTGCCGCTTTGACGCCCTCTACAGAAGTGGAAGCGCGTTTCCATTGGGTGAAAGACGCTGGTGGCGGGCAGCCGGTAAGTAAAAGTACCGATGAAATCAGGACTGGGATCGCAATAATCTGAGATTTGCTGAACAAACTCTATCCTTAATTTATGTCAGACCACACCCAATGGTGTCCAAATTTTGGGAGCATCAACTGATATCAATGATCACGCCACATGACTCTAGGAGTCTACCCCCAAGGTCGACCCTGTGATTTCCCAAGCTCACCATTTATAAGTGTAAAGGGGGACATCTTAACCGGCTGCTTACGGCCAGAAGCAGGTTATCAGAACAGTAAATTATCAAATTTAAGATTTAACTTCGCTCTGGACAGTGCCACACGAGACAGTGCCACATGCTTCCCGATTCCGTAAATTGCACCATCAACATCTGAGACGTAAGCGTTCCGGCAACACATCTCGCCGCCCATCACCAAGTGTTATGGTGTTCGTAGTCTGAAGCACAGCGCCTCGGCCAATTCCCCATCAATAAAATCGACCCATAGCGGGCACTTAACGTCTCATTCAGGACGTGCGGGAATGCACGTATGGTGCAAGTGCTTACGGCAATTCACGCGCACTCCCGCACTTTCGGGCTCTGCTAGAAGCTCCACTCCTCAGCCCGAACGAGCTGGCAGAACGGCCCGTCAAGAGTTGCATTGTGATGGGCAACGATGTCCTCAGCTTTCATCACTGGCGTGTCTGAACAGGTATGGCCTTCGGCGATGAGTACCGCATCGAAGCCAAGATCACGAGCAGCACGGCAGGTGCTGTCGACGCAGTATTGAGTTTTCATCCCAGTGACTACCACACCGGTTGCGCCACAAGAGCGCAAATTGTCAGCCAAGTCGGTCATTTCAAAAGCATTGGGCCGCCGCTTTTCGAACACCACTTCCCCACCCTGTAGCTTCAGTTCCTGTGCAACCATCGTTAGCGGACTGCCTGGTTCGATTGGAGATCCAGCAGGCCCGATGTGGCGTGCGAGAAAAATCGGAGCGCCTGCGCTGCGTGCATTGTCCATCAGGGTATTCAGTGTTTCCAACAACTCTTCGCAGCGCCATAGTTTATCCGGGCCGTGAACAAGCCCGACTTGGATATCGAGTATCAACAGGGCGTACATGGGTGCATCTCCTTGCGTTGAAGCCAGCGACACAAGGGCGTAAAAAAGGCCCTGTCCATCACTGGCGGGCCTTTGAAGTTCGTCTGCTATCGGCTCACGAAACCTCGCACGCTCCGCTTTTAGCGGTCGTGGTGGTGGCGGTCGAGGTGAGGCAATAGGTAGTCATGGATCGACACTATCAATATCGCAGCGAACTGACAAGCCAGGATCCTGGAGTGAGTGCTTTTGGCGGATGGGGTAGTGTAAGTTTACGGAAATCAGGTCTTGTGTAACTCAGGCGGGCTGCCAATTATGCTGTAGTTACTGGTCTATTTCACTCGCCCGATGCGTCGGAAGGCGCGTGAGAACATCCTTCAGGTAAATATACGGATCATGCCCGTTGAGACGCGCCGATTGGATCAAACTCATGATCGCCGCCGCCCGTTCGCTGGTCGGCCAATAAGTGTCTTTAGCTTCACATCGGAACTCCGACTTAGCAGCGCCAAATCTAGCTCGAAAAAACCGGGAGGGGCCTTCTGAACCAGAAAAATGCTCCAGCAGCATTTCCTCTTCACCGCCGGACGCAAATGTATTTAGCTTGAAAAGCCTTTTATTTTGCGGGGTCCGCATATAAAGAAGGTCCGTCAACAGTGTGCGCTCTTTGAAAACTGGCACTGGCAAACTCATCGGTCTACCTTGGTAGCGAAAATGCGCCCAATCCAGGACGCCGCGCGCTTTGAACGAAGCTCTTCAACATTCATGAATGTGTATTCCTGGTGTTCTCGCGCCTCTTGATCCTTCAGAGTACGTAGGGATGAGATACTGGTGCGATGGTAAAACAGCATAAATAGGGCAATAACTATAAATAGAAAGACGAGCAGCAACGCTGGCGATCTATAAGCGTGGAAAACTGGATAAATCAGTACTCCCAAACCGCCCCCAACAGCACCGAGTGCCCAACGATTCTCCTGATTTGGCTCAACGACTTTGACGCGCTGCGAGCGTACGACCAGAGACTTCCTAGGACTCCGCCATATACATAATGATGAATAGACAATTATGCAGAAAACTAGCGGCATACAACTGATCAGTAACGATAGGCCAAGCCCCAACTTAAACTGCTTGTAAGTCGCGACTAACGCCATTAAAAATGCGAATCCAGGGGCAATACCCAAATTTGTAAACAGCCTAAGACTGGCATACTTACTAAACCTTTCAGTCCGGTACGCGCAGTCAAAGCACCAGTAGGTTACCCACAACACAAATACAGCGGCGGGAATAGTTAACACACTCGGTACAACACCCGCGGAAAACACGGCTAGCATGGTGAACAAAAACCAAGCTCCCCATATGGTTGCTAAGTATCGATGCGGTTCAATATGGAACATTCTTAGTCTTTTCCCGTCAGTAAATTACCCAAAGAGGTGCCACACCCGCTAATCAGTATGCCCGTGAAAGAGCCTATTGAACCCTTGCCATCCTGGCCAACCCAGCACTCCACTTATCTCAAGCAAGTGAGGATTAAGGGGCAGCTTTTTTGGAAACATCCGAAAAGCGTCTTTGAAGAATGTTTCCCATTAAAGAAAAGATTTCTTTCCACGAATGATCTGACGGACTCCTCGGGTTGAATCGCTGGAATCATACTGGGCGTTCAAACCTAGATCCATCCCCAAAGTGAAAGGGTTCGTTGAGAACAGCTGTCGCTGGCATGTCGCCCTAGGGGAGAAAGCATGCGCGGGACCTGATACCGGAGGCATGCGTTCCGCGTAGCATTCTAGTCACTGCTTGTTGGTTCGATTTACGATGGTGACCATAATCTTCGCACTGTGTCGAAATCGGAGGATGAAATGAAAGGAAGCTGCGCTTGCGGGGCTGTAGGTTATGAGATCGATAGCATTGATACGCCAATTAGCCATTGTCATTGTATTACCTGCCGGAAGACCCATGCCGCTGCTTATGTCTCCACTGCTGGGGTGCTGAGAGAGCATTTTAAATGGACTCAAGGCTTGGACGCATTGAGGGCTTTCGAGTCATCTCCTGGCAAGATCCGGCACTTCTGCTCCCACTGCGGATCGCACCTTGCAGCTGAGCGTAACGGCTCAGCTGCAATGATCGTGCGCGTTGCGACGTTAGACGAGGAGCCTGGCTATAGGCCCGAGTATCACATCTGGACGGAGCAGGACGTAGCTTGCATAGGACGGACCGGCCGCTTTTGGCTGTTTGCGGCCAAAAGCCGACGCTTACCGACACATGATCATCCTAATCGCCGCCGATGCCATAAAATTAATCGTGGCCTCACCCGTATTTTGCGCCCCTAGAAGAAGCGTGCGGGAGGAGTTCACCCTGAGACAGGCTTTTAGTGATATTTTTTAATATTTGGCCAATTTGAGCCCCAATACAATTAACAATCGCGTCAATCAGGATGCTCGCTAGCTCAAGCCTATTACGCGTGTGTTAGACCGTAGGAAAGAGTATGTCCGACCTATCCATGATCAAATCGACAGAAGTGTTCTCTCGCCATAGCGCATCTCATCCCAGTATCGAAATTTGGCCAGATAGCGAGTTTTCAAATGATGGTTATGCTTACTACTGGCTGGTTGCGCAAAACGATGGCGCGACCCGTATGCTTTCCTATGTCCGCTGCAAAGAAGGAGGCTGCGAGCAGCGCACCTATGATCTTGAGGGTGATGATCTTTGGATCCCTGCGGGAGCGGCTGCGGCCTGACAATCCATTCAAGCCGACGCTGCATCGTAGGGTGGCTTAAATTCAGGCGTAGCACCAATGCTTAATTTCTACGTTTACGTCGACGGATCCGACCTTGATCGGTGCCAATTACAGTTGATACAGGCCTTCTCGAAGTTCTCGGCCAAGCTAGGGCTAGGTGCAACGGTCATTAATGACAAATACCCACGTACTCCCGATCTAGGCCCCGATGATTTGCCTGACTGGAACCTCGGCCTCAATTTCTCCACCTCCACTCTCAGTGAGGCCGTCGCTAACGAGCTAGTGTCTTTTCTCATCAGGCTCTCTCAGCAGACCGACCGCGAGTTTGTTATCGGTCTGCGGCACACAAATGGGAAGATCTCGGATGACCTCATGTTCATCGGAGCCTGCTCCCCGGCGAGCAAAGCCTCCCAACTGTGCCTGATGGTCGATGGGCACTAACAACTCATTCAACCGGAGCTGACCCTCACCTAGCCTGCTAAAACCGAGAAGCTGGATCAATGTAGACGATCAGCACCAAAGGAAAACGGCTGCAGCATGCTGCAACCTCAAGCCTAAACAGTCTTCCCTGGCGACCTTCCAGACAATGTGAAGCTGAATACAAAGTAGAGCAGACGAGGATCAGGACAGTAGATTCGTTACCGCTCCAACGGCTACATGGTTGCAACGAATGGTTCCGCCAATTCCCCAGATCGAGGCGATATCCACGAGAATCGATAAATCTTGTAATCGCTTCAGGTCAATTGATTCGAGCACGTTTTGATGATTGAAATCTGTCAGTGAAAGGTCATAGATATCACTGAATATCAGCTCAACCAGTAAACTTCTCTGGCATACGTATTCAAAGTCCGCCGTACCAACGCCAACTACATCATGCTCTCGGTAGTGCACGCATAGCTTCGCGATCGTAGCCGAACCCTGGTCCGGAAGGCCGCGCGATACCAGAAGAGAGATCACCTCTGCATCGTGAAACGATGGCCAGAAACCAATAGTTTCAATAACATGTTCGGCTCCGCTGATCAGTTCTTCGGGTTTCACTGTGTGCCTCCAGGATGACGTCAATGACTGATACTCATCAGAGCGGTATGCCCAAACAGTTAATTCTTGCTGGCTTGGGAGTTCCCATTAAGGATGTACTCCCAAGTGAATCACGAGATTCAAGTTTTATTTAATAACAGGATTGGCGCCATCATCGGCTCTCCTTATCCGGCTATTCAATCAAATCCAACATGGACTCGTGAACCTCGAGAGACGAACCGTCCTCAAACTCAATCAAGTAGATAGTACCTGGTGGAAACTGATCAAAGTATCCACCGGGACGATCGTCGGAAACGCCAACTACCCATGCTCGCGCGCCGGGCCTTATTTCCAATGGCGCCCTGTCAGACACTATAACTATATCATCATACGTAAATTTACTCATATCTATGATACGCCGGAAGATGAGGATTTCCATTCGGTGCGGTCACACCGAGTCGATGGCCGTGAGGCCTTTTGCTCTTGAATCACTTGGCGTTTATAACCTCTTCGGCCCAAGCAATCAACTATAGGTTGACCGCTTGCTCCAAGAACCTGCTTGTAATTGCCATCTGGCGATTCTTGACTTGTCCCCCTTGCCGGACTGGATATGGAAACCACCGAAAAACCACAACTCTATACAAGGAACGTTATTCTTAGCGATAAGAAATCGCGCCCTCCCTCCAAAGAACTAACCTAAATGAAGAAATAGCACTGCACATCAGAAAAAGACGGATCTATTCGCTGAAGTAGTCATCGTGGATCTTTATCGCTTCCAATAACGACTCCCCCCAATCGCAACGACTCACAGGATTTTCTTCGACGAAAAGCTGCGCCGTCTGCTTCCGAGCGTTTGTATCACGATCAACATCTAGAGGCGATTTGTAAAATTCCACACTTTGAACGCAAAACTTATTCCGCTCAAGATCTTCGAAACAAAAATAAATCGCCATAGTACTCTCATCAACACACTTCCAAACCTCATGCAGCTTAAACATTTTACCCCCCTCATTTAGCGATGCACTTGCGACTAATAACGCAAACTTTTGGCATTCTCTTCCACTGCTCTCAAAGGGCGTCAGTTTGGGCTTCCTCCGCTCTCACATAGACCCCAAAGGGTGAGTTAGCCTTTTGGCTATCTCGGCTGTCCAGTGTGTTATCGCTGCGGTGGTGTCCTTCTGGGTCGGGAACTGCCGTGAAGGGCGCTCTCGATAACATGGTCAATGCCCCCCTTCTCCGCATTAACGGCATAGCCGTCGCCATTCAACGGGATCGAA
This sequence comes from Pseudomonas sp. Irchel 3A5, assembly GCF_900187575.1. Taxonomy (NCBI): domain Bacteria; kingdom Pseudomonadati; phylum Pseudomonadota; class Gammaproteobacteria; order Pseudomonadales; family Pseudomonadaceae; genus Pseudomonas; species Pseudomonas sp. Irchel 3A5. The sequence continues at coordinate 172,226 of NZ_FYDU01000016.1, forward strand.
ATAGGCCCTACAAAATATACTCAGCAGCGAAATAGATTCAAACTCATCCAAAGAGCCCTTAAAAGCCCTCTTCAGCCTGGCTGATTTTGCTGGTGAGTCTATTTCTGCACGAGGGTCTGGACGAGGTTCGAATCATGACGAAGGAGACTGGATGGATGAGATTGGTCGTGAGACGGGGTGCCATACATGCGGAGATACGGACTTGGGAACCAGGAGTGGGAACCATATTCCGTATCCTCAACCAGCTGATGCGCTCAATCCAACCGGTGGGGAGCAATGAATTTATCCGCACTGCTTAACCTGTAGCCGAATACAGGTTGGCCAGGAGCGTGGCGCTACGAGGAGAATTCGATGAAGATTATTAACGCGGAAACAAACACCGGTGTGACACTGAAATCTGAGGGTTTGCTAGAGCGCTTTGGCTACGAAATAAGTGTGAATTTCAATGATGCCAACCTGAGAAATGATGCGATTGAGTTCATAGACCTCGTGGCTCGTTACATTGAGGAAGGTCATCAGGTGGCTTCTGGTGAAACCCTGGGCTATGGGTCCTGGATCACAAAAATGGAGCTGAACGATAATCGTGAGCTGATATTTTTCGAGCAAGTGCCGCTAACGGATGAATATGCGCTTGGCATCAGTACCACGCTTAGGCTATGGGTTGAGCAGCACGCAATGTGCTCGAAAGTAGGTGCAGATTTCACTACATCTCGATTTGAGCAACTAATCGTCATCTCCGATGGCGTGCTCGAGGGAGAGGCAACTGAGGGTGTGCGATACTCTTCTCCCGAGCATATGTCTGGTTGGTGGATAACCACTGACCAATACAACGGAGATACCAAAAGCCTGAAGACTGTGCATGCCCAGCACCTCGCCGTTAATCGTCCAGACCTTGTTAAGTATCTTGGGTTACCGAACGGCTATCGGTTTCATGAATTAACCAATGATGCCTGGTTCGATGAGAAAGTGGTCGGATAGAGGGTGGCAACGGCCTAACCCAAGGGTTGGGCCACTGTAAATAATCTGCATCGCTAGTTGCCCTGGCTATCGGCTTGAAACGCTGAGGGTCTTGCCGTGCAAAATTTTGATATTTCAGACATCTTATCGTATGAGTTTCCTGATCAGGACTCATCTACGTCGCGAATTCGACCTGACCTACCCTCCTTCATAGCAAATGCTTCTATCACGATCTTCAACTGGCGCTAATGGTCAGCACTGGGAGGGTCTACCCCCGATTTTCTGAATCACCAAAAAAGTCATCTCTAATGACCAAGCCAAAATTAGCAGTGGCACAACCTTGGTCGGTGTCATCTAAATGGATTTTGCGTTTTGAATGTTGGACCTTCCGTTAAATCCCGATAACTCTGGATGCCTGTTGACGTAATCTTCACCCAGAGTAAGGTGCTGAGGCATATCCAATCGCTAATCCTGCAAGGAAGATATATGACAGCCGGACTGCATACCGGGACGCACGCCGGCTACAGCGCTCTCAGCTGGGACAATGGATGCGACATTAACCTGGGCGACGTCATTCGCCAGCTTCCTCAGCTCGTGCTGAGCCATCACGTGGCAATCGCCTGGTCGGATAGTGGCCCCCATAAACTTAGCACTGCTGAGATAGCCAGCGGTTGGCAACGTATAGGTGACCTGGTAATCAGTCCTATGATTACAGATGTCGCTCAGTTGCCCACGCCGGGCTTTGATGAATGGTATGTCTTTGAGCGCTTACCAGATCGGGCCAGTCTCTCCAGATTTAGCAGCGCTATCGCATTTCAACCTTTCGGAGAGAGCAATAAGGTCGAAGAGTTCTGGTCACAAATTGAGGATCTGCAACCAACACACGCTCTGCTTGGCGCCTGTCCAAGCCTGTTACTGATCACGCGGGACGCTGCCCTATATGAGCGCGTACTTGCTTTTATTCGCTAAAGGTTGAGATTCATGCTTTCGAGGATGTGTGAGGGTAGATCAATCATGACGTCACTGCTCCCGTCGCCTGGATCCTGGCATGTCACAATCGTCCACACTGGTTCACTTCCAGCCAAGCTCGACATCAAGCAACACCAGCAAGGTCGTTACACTCTTATAAGACGTTGGGACGCTGCCGATTTTCCAGGAAGATTATGGACATTAGACTGACGGAAACAAAAGACTGGATGCTTTTGAAGCAAGTCCGACTCGCAGCACTTCTGGACACGCCAACGGCGTTTGGTGTGACTTACCAAACCGCCGCCAAATACACTGACAAACAGTGGAAAGACAGGGCATCATCAGCCGGAACAGCATTCTGGCTGGCCTTCGACAGTGACAAACCTGTCGGAATGGTCGGTGCCGCAGTGAGCAGTGCGAATCGCTATAACTTGATCGGAATGTGGATTGCGGCCTCTGCACGAGGCTCTCGCTTAGCAACTCAGTTGGTTGAGGCCGTGAAAGCTCGCGCGATGGCCCAAGGATTTGATGGCGTTTTTCTCGACGTCTCTCCAGACAATGCGAGAGCCTCAAACTTCTATCTAAAGCAGGGTTTTGAATTCCTGGATGAATGGGAACCGTTAGAAAGTCATCCGCATATTTCAGTGCAGACAATGCATTGGTCTGGGGACTGATTCACTGGCTTTCCTGCTTGCAGGACCTGCGCAATGGATCGGTAGTCGTCTTCCGCCGAGTAGCACTATCACTGTGATCGACAGGCCATTAGCGCATTGAGTTCTCCGTAGGTTTTCGCCTTCAGGTCGTGGGTGTTGAGTTGACCGTTTTCCAGGAAACCGCGGGCCAGTCCCTCCATGGCCCCGTACAAAAACTCCGCGATGGCCGAACCCGCGCTCAATCGCCGGACTCCCATCTGCGCCAAGGCTTCCGGAGTGGCGAGACCCGGCCGCCAGAGCAGGTTGACTGGCAATGTGGATTCCTGACACACCATGGCAATTTCCCGAGGCTCCACCACGCCTGCAGCGAATAGCCCATCCGCGCCTGCGCTGGCGTACAGCGCAGCGCGCCTTAGTAGCTCTTCCAATCGCTGCTCAACGGGGAACAAGTTCTTCAGGTAAACGTCGCAGCGCACATTGACGAACAGGTTTATCCCCCGCTCGCCTGCGACTTTTCGGGCCGTGTCGATTTTTTGGATGAGCAGCTCTGGCGGCGTGACTCCATCCTCGATATTGATACCTACCGCACCGGCGTCAATGACGGTGGCGATGACTTTGGCGACGTGCTCAAGGTCGTCTGAATAGCCCCCTTCGATATCTACAGTCAGCGGCACGCTGAGCACTCGGGACATTGAGGCGACGGTACTGCTCAACAACCCAATAGGCAGCTTGTCGCCATCCTGATAACCGTGGGCCCAGGCCACCGCCGCGCTGCTGGTGGCGACGGCCTTGCTTCCCAGCCGCTCGGCCTGGCGAGCGCCACCCGCGTCCGCCACGTTGGCAAGTATCAGCAAACCCTGCTGGTGAAGACTGTGAAAAGTGTCATCCAGTGATGCCATGAGTATCCGGTTCCTTGTCGATCATCTTGAAGGGGTGATTACGCAGGGTAGCCCAGTTAAAGCGATTGGGAGCTTCTACAATATCGGGCAGGAAGGCCGAGAGCGCTCCTTCGCATCAGTTTGCAAACGAACCAGAGTTGAGCTTGACCCGGCCTGCTAACACCGAGAAGCTGAATCAGTGTAGACAATCAGCACGAGGAAAAATGGCTGGGGCATGCTCGACCTCAAGCCGCCCCGGTCCATGTCGCCCCCCATACAATGTAAAGCTGAGTACAAGGTAGAAAGCAGTTTCTAGATGAGTAGAATAATTGGAGCAATTACCGGCCCGAGCTGCCTTCTTCCAACAGAAGTCATAAAGGGAAGCTTGAAACTGATGATTACTATGGACACCCAATGAAACAGCCTCCTAGCCTTCAACTAAAAACAGTAGCAAAGCACATTCTCAATTTTTTTGGCGGCACGCCAACTGTTCATGCTTACTACGATGACGCTAGAGCAAGGTCGATATCTATCGTCACTGCGTTCGACACGATAGAGCCCGGTATAAAATCAGTAGGAACCATCGGACTATCTGAAATCTCATTAGCCAACGAAGACGGTACAGAATTTATAACCCGTGTCGAGCTTTGCTCTGCTGTTCCAGCAACTTTTGAAGCCTGGGATAATGTGATAGCGTCAGCAGCTTTCTGCATCGAACAAAGAAAAAAACCCGTTATGCCGGGGTCTTTCCTGGAAAGCGCTGTTGAGGAGTACTTTCCAAAAACCAAGATGCCTCACTTATATTTCTCCATACCTTTTTTATGGAACGATGGCCATTTTGAAGAATTGATTTTTGATGAAATCAAAATAAACTGGTTACAATGTTTTGCAATTCATGAAATTGAAAAACAGTTTATAGATAAAAACGGTAGTGATGCTTTTGAGGATCTATTGTCAGCACAGGAGACTGATGTGTTCGACATGGAACGTGAGCCTGTCAGGTTACCTTAGTGAGTTTTGATAAACTCCATGCCCACCACCTCGAACACGGCCTACCCAGCGTGACTGACACTGACTACCCGCCCTTGGGCAACCGTATGATGAAGGTTGACCATGCCGGCGAGCACGGCGCGATCTGCATCTACAGCGGCCAGTTATTCATGGCTGGGCTTTTTGCTCCTGGCATGGTGAGTGAACTCAAGGAATTTCTCTCCCATGAACGCCGTCATCGGACTGTCTTTCAGGCAGAGCTACAGCGGCGCAATTATCCGCGCTGCCGTAGTTACTGGCTGTGCGGTATCGGCGGTCTGGTGTTGGGCCTGGTCACCGGTCTCTGTGGCCGCAAAGCCATCGTGGCTACCACTGTCGCAGTTGAAAGCGTCGTGCTCAAACACCTGGCTCATCAACTTCATGAGCCGGGCGATATCGATCCACACGCGGTGGCCGCAATTAAATCGATCGTGGAGGAAGAACAACATCATCACGACCAATCAGCGGCGCAGATTGATGTCAGTGACCCTTGGTTCAGAGCGCTTAACCCAATGGTGACGGCATGGACTGAAGCCGTAATTTGGATGGGCATGCGCTCTTAGAATCAAGCAAAGTTAACGGGTTCCTCCAATGATACGATTGAATGCAGATCTGATTACTGACTGGCAGACATTCCACAAGGTGTTCTCGGACATATTCGGCTTCCCGGGCCTCTACGGGTGCAACATGGACGCTTGGATTGATTGCCTCTCGTACCTTGATGACCCCAGCGCAGAAATGTCGTCTGTCCATGTTCAACCAGGACAACCGCTATCATTGGTCATCGACAACGCTCAGAGCTTCAAGCAACGCTGCCCTGAACAATTTTCAGCGCTGGTGGAATGCGCGGCCTTTGTAAACTGGCGGGCCGTCGTGGCGGGTGGCGCTCCACTTCTGGCGCTCGCCTTCAATGTTTAAATGGTTAACACTGCTGTCACCTTCAGCCAGTCATTTTCCAGGGAGGACACCCAGTGCTCATCGCCCACCTGTCAGACCCGCACATCAGGCCAAAAGGCGAACTCTATAAAGGATTGGTGGATTCAAACACGATGTGCAAACAGGCCATCGAGCATCTGAACGCCCTTCATCCGCGCCCGGATGTGGTGATCATCACCGGTGATCTGGTAGATGAAGGACAACCGGAAGAGTACGAAATGGCCCGCGCGTTACTTTCGGATATCGAGCAACCGCTGTTGATGATCCCTGGCAATCACGATGATCGCGAGTTGTTCAGGTCTGCGTTTGCCCAGGCAGAAAGCGCTACACGCGAAGGGGCGCTGCACTTTGTTGCGTCACACCTTGGCCCCGTTCGCATCATTGGACTGGATATCACCGTGCCCGACGAACATCACGGTGACATGACCGAAGCAGCACAGGCATGGCTGGAAGCTGCCCTTGTAGAAGAGCCGGATCGACCAACCCTGATCATGCTCCACCAGCCGCCATTTTTGAGCGGCATTCCTTACATTGATACGTATGCGTGTATCAATGCGCACCGGCTTGTTCAGGTGGTCGAGCGCTACCCCGCCATCGAGCGAATAGTTTGCGGTCACATCCACCGATCCATGCAACTGCGCTTTGGTGGCTCTCTGTTGTGCACCGCCCCCAGTACCACCACAGCCATCGCTTTGGCGCTGGACGAAAATGCTCCGGAAGCCTCTTACGTAGAGCCGCCTGCCCTGCTGTTGCACCACTGGAAACCTGATACGGGGCTTATCACCCATTGGGTGCCGATCGGCAAATTTCCGGGGCCGTTGCCGTTTGCCTGATGGGTGAGCTTCGCACGTATTTTCCGGCAGAACAGTGCCTCTCCCAAAACGAGGACATCGAGTGTCGCCAGTAGATATTCAACTCATCACCACACTGCCTACCCAGACTCAGGAACTGGAAAAACAAGCCGTGGCAGAGGGCTTCCGATTTCTCACCCGCTTGATTGAAGAATGGCGTACCGGAACCAATCGGTTCGACGCGCAGGGTGAATGCCTTATGGCGGCGTATCTGGGAGACCGTCTCGTAGGCATTGGTGGCCTGACATGTGACCCGTTTACTCAGGAGAACATCGGCAGGCTACGCAGGGTGTACATCGCTCGTGAGGCAAGAGGCCAGAACATCGGAAAGACTTTGGTCGATCGGCTTGTGGAACACGCAACTCAACATTTCCGCATCGTGCGCCTGTCCACTGACACGTCGGATGCGGATGCGTTTTACCTGCGCTGCGGCTTTCAGCCAATGGATGATGATCACGCTACGCATGGGATGTTTTTGGGGAATGCGTGACGACACAGCAGTATTACTTGCTCGGTTCCGGACTGCTTTTGTGCATAAAGTGGCCAGTACATCCACTGCATTTTAATCCCGAAAATCTCCTCTTCCCGGACGAACCCAATCCTGCAGATGCAGTGTGGGTGTCACAACAGAGCCGAGTCAGGGTCGATGCTGAAAAGAGGATAAACTTACTGTCCGCCATCTCGGACAAGGCACACGTAGCGTGACTGAAACTGACTACCCGCCTCTTGGCAACCGAATAATGAAGGTCAACCACGCCGGCGAGCACGGCGCTATCTGCATCTATAGCGGGCAGTTGTTCATGGCTCGGCTTTTTGCTCCAGGTATGGTGAGTGAACTCAAAGAGTTTCTCTCCCATGAGCGCCGTCATCGGACTGTTTTTCAAGCCGAGCTGCAACGGCGCAATTATCCGCGCTGCCGCAGTTACTGGCTGTGCGGTATTGGCGGTCTGGTACTGGGTCTGGTCACCGGCATCTGTGGTCGCAAAGCCATTGTGGCGACCACCGTCGCGGTGGAAAGTGTCGTGCTCAAACACTTGGCTCATCAGCTTCATGAACTGGGTGATATCGATCCACATGCAGTGGCCGCTATTACTTCGATCGTGGAAGAGGAACAACACCATCACGACCAATCAGCGGCGCAGATTGATGTCCACGATCCTTGGTTCAGAGCGCTTAACCCATTAGTAACGGCATGGACCGAAACCGTGATCTGGATGGGCATGCGCTCCTGAAACCACGCAAAGCCTAAAGTTGCGACAGCGCTATCATAAACAACGACTGGCCGATCCCGACCCCGTTGGCTAAAGGTTTTCATACATGCTGAACGTACTTTTCGTCTGCGGTAAAAACAGATTGCGCAGCCCGACGGCTGAACATGTTTTTGCAAACTGGCCGGGTGTAACAACGTCATCCGCAGGGGTCGGTAATGACGCCGACGTTCCAGTGGACTCGGAGCTTATCGAGTGGGCGGAGCTGGTATTCGTCATGGAGCCTGCTCATCGCAGGAAGCTCAAGGCCAGGTTTGCCAATGCGCTGAAAGACAAGCGAGTTGTTTGCCTCGATATCCCTGACGACTTTGAATACATGCAACCTGAATTGATCGAGATATTGGAAGCGAAGGTTCATCGCTTTTTGCCTGTTTGAGGAAGGTCTTGTCAGGGCTGGCAGCCCTGACAATCGTAAATCAACTGATGAATTACAGACGATGAACCTGAATATCCAGCCCTTCCTCCGGTGTTGGCGTCTGAAAATACCGGGTGATCAAATCAAACTCTGCGTCGGTTGCCGCAAAGTCATGCCCGCCGTGTGCATTGCGGGCATGCAACCTGGCACGGCATATATCATCCTCCACGTCCAGATAGTGCAAGCAGTGTGCTACCCCGCCAGACCTCGTAACCACTCTCGGTCTGCACGAGTATTGCCAGGGAAATCCAGAACAACACTGATACCCGACTGCACTATATCGATAACCAACGGGCGCAAAACATCGCGAATTCGATGTGCAAATTGCACATAGTCGGTCACTGATTTGATCTCGCCAGGGTAAAGCCTTGAGAGCCAATGATCCTCACTCAGCAGTATTGCTGAATGCTCTGCGACGAGTGCCTTCGCAAGCGTTGATTTGCCCGAGGCGATCTTGCCGCACATGAGATGAAGTTTCGCAGTAGGCATCGACCTGTCCTGTTTTCAAAATGTGGTGGGTATCTGCTTGAAGCACATTCAAAGATCCCGCCCCATCAGCCAGTGTTCCTTATCCCACGCCTGAAAACACTCCAGAACCTGCCAGCCGCGCTTGGCGTAGTACTCATGGCGATCGTGGGTATGCAGATACAGTCGCTTGTTGCCGTTGGCCTTCGCTGTAGCGCAAATGCCTTCGATAAGTTGTTCCGCCAGACCTCGCTGCCGTGCATGCGGGGCGATGAAAACACAGGCCAGCCATGGGCCCAGCTCCGGGCGTTCAGCCAAGTCATTTCTAGCCAGCGCAGCGCCGCCCAGCAGTTGCCCATCCTCGACGGCAATCAGGCATTGCCAGTCACCATTAACCTGCCCCTCGGCAAATTCACGCTGCCAGTCATTCAATGAATGACCGACGTACTCATATGCAAATTGTTCGTGCAGCCACTGTGCGAAAGTGTTGCTGTACTGCATATCGTCGCGCAGCCAGATCAGGCGGAGCATTTGGGATTCCTTTTTGTTTACTTCCAATGAGTTCATTATTTCCATCACCACAAGTCTGGTGTATTTCTCACCCGGATCAGTATCTGGCGGATCATTGCTGCGAACCCACTCGACATCCAGAGTCGCACTCTGCAAAAGTATCAACCGATGACCGATGCCGCTCCAAGGACTTCTTGCAATGGACAGCCCGCATACACTGCAAACCGCTCGCTTGACACTCACTCCGCTGCAACTGGCCGACGCCTCCGATATCCAGCAGCTATTCCCCCACTGGGAAGTGGTCCGCTACCTCGACAGTCGGGTGCCATGGCCTTACCCGGATGACGGCGCACTGACGTATGTTAGTGACGTCGTGCTCCCGGCCATCGCGGCAGGACGCGAATGGCACTGGATGATCCGCTTGGGATCGGAGTTGTCACAGAGCATAGGCAGCATCAGTCTGTACGATCACCCAGGCAACAACCGGGGCTTCTGGCTCGCCCCGCAATGGCAGGGCAAAGGCTACATCCGTGAGGCCTGCAAGGTCATTAACGCGTACTGGTTTGAAACGCTGGCACGCCCGGTTATGCAAGTCCCCAAAGCGGTGGACAACCAGGCGTCGCGCAAGGTCTCACAGCACGAAGGCATGCGCTTGATCGAAACAAGGGAAGGCCATTTTGTATCGGGGCCGATGCTCAAGGAAATATGGGAGATGACGCGTGCCGAATGGTTGAGCAGAACAGCAACATGCGAGTAGAGGTAAACCTGTGGAACTGAGAATATCCGAAGCAGCCGACTGGCATTTATTTGAAGTGATCGCCCGAAAGCTTGAGCACAGCCTCAAAGGCGTCTGGACACAAAAAGCCGACGGCCTTGAAGAGCGTTATTGGGATTTGCTGGTAGGCGATCAGACCATCACGCTGCACCTTGAACATTATTTGGGTATCAGCTTGTTCAATACGCAGCAGGATCAACCGACAGATCTGCTTGAAATGGCTCATCGTTTATTGGCAGCTGATTTCCCGGTGGCGTTTGAGCAAGACTCGTTATAAATCTAACGTCCTCGATCTACGTACCTGAAGCGCGCAATACCGTGAATACATCGGTTAACCGAATTCATGTAATTATTCCCCCATCAAATGGACTGACTGGAGACACCGGTGCGACGCTCGATTCTTCCTCTCGCTTTCATGACCCTTGCTGCCTGCTCTAGCCAGCAAGGTCCAGCGGACAAACAGTCAGCGTTACTTGAACAGCCCTTCACCCCTGACAGCGTGATGCGTGAAGGTGACGTGATTAACTTTCAGGTAGCCGCCCCGACCGACTCAGGCCCGCCGTTCTGGAGCAGTACCCAGTTTTCGGCTGCTTGCTCACAGCCGCAGGTCAATCAGGTTTATTCGTTCAAATACAGGCGCTTCTATCCCGGCAATCTCGGCAATTACACCCCGGCAACTCCACTGCCTGCGCAATACCACGCCACGCTGATGGGGAATCGGGACTTCACTCGCGCGTGTAAAAACCTGCCCATGCCGGACTGGCGTCAGGTGGCGGGATCTGACGATAAACAACAGCTCCTGCTCGACATCACCAGCGTGGAGAAAAAGGCCAACAAGGTGCAGTTCTGGGCGGGCCACGATGAGCCGAAAACCAGTATCAGCCCGGCCAACAACGCGCCGTTCACCCAGACACGCGAACACTACGTCATGGACTGCAGCGCGCGCAGCGCAACACTGCTGGGGCTTTATTATCTCAACGCCAAAAATGAAGTAACCGACGGTCAAATCGAGAGACTTCCCGCACCAAAGGCCATAACAGCCGCGGACGAAGACCTCTCCAGACTGTTTGAGCGCGTGTGCAAGGCACCCGACTCGCTGGCCTCCCTCCCTGTACACAAGCAACGCAGCAAGGTAACGGTAGCAGCCGATGCGCTGCCCGACGTCAATCCGGCAGTGTTGAAAAACATCGAACAACTGCACATGCCAGCGCCGTCCAGACAGCTCAACTACATCGAGTTTGCCGGGACTCGCAGCAACAGAGAAAAAGAATGGAAAGACGGCACCGCATTTACTCTGTCCACAGACCCCACTACCGGGCAGCTCGCAATTGCCCATAAAAACGAGAATCTCGTCGTCGGGCGCCAGATTAATTGGCGCGGATTGCTGAAACTCTCCGGCAGGGAACAAGCCAAACTTTCCCACAACACTCTGGTGACGCAAAATCTGACCTTCCAGGGCGACTGGCAACACCTGAACGTCGGCAGCAAAGTGGGTTACACCGTCACTCAAAGCCTGTCCAGTAATGTGCTTGGCAAATTGGGCGAAGACCCCGAGACAGTCGAGTGTTCAGTGGACAGCGAGCAACCCGCGAAAAAACTGCACGCCAATCTCCAGGGCAACGCGAAAGCACTGACCTGCCGCAAAAGCATGGGTGGCTTTACGCTCCCCCAGACAGAGTATTACTACTACCTGGTGGATTACGGCTTTTTCTACCATGCCCGCACTGAAGAGAAAGATTACACGTCACTGAATATGCAGGTGGTAAATGCGCGGTAAAGCACCGCGGTTACTCGCTCCAACAGGAAAAACACAAGCCCTGTAGGAGCTCACGAGCACCGCGAGGCAGCGATGGCGTCCTGCCTGACACACCGCCACGCTGCCTCGCGGTGCTCGTGAGCTCCTACAGGTCCAATGTTTGCTGCGCGACAGCGTGGTGTCAGGAAAACCATACAGAAACCGGGCTTCTTCAAGCTCAATCGTAAAACGGCTCTACCGACGCCCGGCTGCCAACAAAAAAACTGTCCGCGACCAAGCGCAACGGCTGCAAGTCCAGATCACTGGCTTTGTCGCCAATCAACTGATGAAAATGTCGATACACCGCCGCGTACTCGCCCTCTTCCGAAACCGCCTGACGTACACCGTCGATGCTCAACAACGCCCCCCCGTTGTCCAGTCGCAGGACGCCTTCAGCACAGCGAATCTCGATACTCCATAGTTCATCATGACCATGGTCAAAATCGAACTCCGCGCGAACATCGAGCTGACGCGCATCAGACATCTTGATGGACGCGGCGATAGGCGACTGACAGTTACTCGGGACTCGCAGTTCGGCGGACTCAACGAACAGCGGCAACGGCAGAAGATGGGTCGTAATAGACAAGGCATTAATGCCCGGATCGAAAACGCCCAGACCGCCCGGCTGCCAGATCCATGCCTGACCGGGGTGCCATTTACGCACGGCCTCTTTCCAGTCGATCTGCACGCTTTGCAGCGTGCGAGTGGCCAGCCAGTCACGCGCAGCTTCGATCCCGGGTGCATAACGCGAATGCCAGGCGAACAAGCCGCTGACGCCCTGCTCCGCAGCGTGACTCGCCAACGCCATCGCTTCGCCCAACGTGGCACACGGCGGCTTCTCGACCAACACGTGTTTACCCGCAGCCAACGCCTGCTGCACCAGCGCAAATCTCCCCTGAGGCGGCGTGCAGAACGCAATCGCATCAACTTGCGGACCTTTTTCCAGCAACTCACTCAAGGACTGAAAGTTCTCTACCCCGGCACAAGGCTGGCCTTGGGTCGCAACAGCCACCAACTGGAACGCGGGGTTAGCGGTAATAGCGGGCACGTGCTGATCCTGGGCAATCTTGCCGTAGCCCACCAGACCGAGACGGATCGGTTGCATCGATGACTCCTGACTTTTTGTAGTTATTGGGAAAGCGATCCAGCAAGACTACGTTTGTACGACGGGGAAGTCATCACTGGTCGGAGGCAACCCCGACGTCACTTTCAGGTAGTAAAGAATATATCCGGAGTACTCCAGGGCACCCGCCGCCACCTCGGCTGCGAAACACGCCTTCAGTGTCTCTTCATCTGCAAAACCGTAATCCGTTAATTTTTCGTCGGCAAACCCGATAAGCCGCCATGCATCGAAGCCGTCGATTTCGCCGTGTGGTCCGAAGTCGAAATCGACTGTTCCTGAAGGAAGATGAACCGCGCAGCCGTAACCGTGCTTGAAATACTTGACTCCGCCGCTGAGTTCTCCGCGCTGAGGAATATCATTAGCCACCCAATCCATACTAGTCGCAGGCCGCGCAATACCAGATACCTGCATCAACTCCACAGATGTTCTGACGCTTGTCTGGTAGTTGGCGATTAACCTGGCAAGTTGGCTATTCATAAAGTCTCTCGGGGTTAGCACGGTGGTCAGTGGCGATGATTACGCGAGGATTAACTCAAGCCAATTGCAGTCGTATCGCTTGCCATTCGCTCCAGCAATTCTCAGCCACGATATCGGGATAACCCCGCGCTTGTTCCATCTTGAGCGCAGTGTCGAACGACAGCGCGATACAGGTGGCGCGATCTCGAATATCAACCACCTCAGCTTCCGTAAGCGGCGAGCCTTTGCTCTTTTCAGCAGCGCTCAGAACCACGACAAGAGCCGGCACAAATACAAGACATAGCGGATCTGTAGACATCAATTACCTCGTTGTTTCAGGTCGTTGATCTGTTTCGTAAAGCCATTACCTGCGAAGCGCAAAGACTACGAATATCCTTATTATGGAAAATCAGATGCGCACGAAACGCTTTGGTTTGCGGGTCCCAGTGTTCAAGATCTTCTATCCGAAACTGATACGTGCCCTGATACGCCGCTGCCAGATCAACCGCCAGACTGCGCGCCGCCTCGCCGGGTGTTGCGAGGGTCCATCCAATAATATCGTCGACCTGTTGCTCAGGTGTCCGCGATTGCTCGCCATTGACTTCAGCCAGCACGAACTCGTTGTAAAGCAAGACGCCAACTTGCGGATCATCGGCAGGATTGCCCGGGCACAGCCGGGTTTCCCATGGAATCGTGTACATCTGTTTTCCAAGAACATCGGTCAACACGTAATCCGTTGGTTTCGCCAGACGCTGCATATCGGCCTCCCGTGCAAAAAACCAATACTAACGCAGCGAGGTATTTCCGACTAAAGCGGATCTATGGCCACAGCGCAGCGACGAACATCGACAGCTCCTATCAAACAAAATATAAATAACTGGCGGTTCTTATCAAAAAAAATACAACTACCTGATTTTGAATACTTTTTTACTGTAGGCGTGACCGGGGCGACTCCTACAGATAATGCATTCCAATCCAGTCTGCCCGCCAAGAACGATGACACGTTTGCGCTATCCGGAAAGTTGCTGGACAGCCCGGGCACACCTCACAAACAATGCACGCACACTCTTGATAAGACGTTCACATGCGCACGTTCATTTCATTGATGCTGTTGTTCGCCAGTGCATCCGCCCTCGCGGGTTATGACATCCATATCACTCGGAAACCCTTCTGGGCCGATGAATCCGGCCCCATCATCACGTTTGAGCAATGGAAAGCGTACTTGAGCACAGACCCGCAAGTCGTCAGAGACACCGCCAACAGCCCCGAGGATTTCATGGTTTCCATACCGGGCGAGTCATTTCCACTTTGGTATAACCCAGAGCTAGGTGAGCTTTACACCAAAAACCCTAGTGATGAGGCCATTACTAAACTGCGTGAGATTTCACGCGATCTGGACGCGAAGCTTCAGGGGGATGATGGTGAGTTTATGGATTCCTCGTCTGACTGAGTTCTGTTGAAACCTGAACCACTACGCCTTTGTACAGGAAGCAAAAATATGGCTTACGAACTCCACATATACAGAACGGATAGCGCACGGGCAGAAGAGAGCGTGATAGCTCTTGAGGAATGGCAAACATTCTGTGCGAATGATCCATCAATGGCGCTAGGGGATGATATTAGCGGCGTTAATCCCAATACCGGTGAAACCATCACCATCAGTGGAAAAAGCACCGCACGCTGGACGTCGCCCTCAACCCAGCGTCAGTATTTTTTTGACTACCGCAGGGGCGTGATTTCTTTCATCTACAGCGATGATTCGATCGGCAAAGCCAAGGAAATTGCTCGAGCCTTGGCGGCGGAAATCAAGGGTGACGAAGGTGAAGAATATTGAGATCACGGGACATCCTGGCCGTATCGAGTTCGCTCAATAACCGACTGACTAAACTTCTAATGCCATCGCTTGGCGTAAAGATTCCGGAGATTCATCACCGTCGTGTGTTGGGCTTCACTCTCTTCGTTATTCAACGGCCACTCGCAGTCCTCACGACTCAAGAAAAGAATGGCATCTTCCAGCGAAGCCAGCGCGGAATCGCTAAGGTCCATGAAATCAGGTGAAGCAGCGATTGAGCTGACCATCAGGTAACCGACGTAGCGCGCATGCCGTCGATGGCTGACCTGCCAGTGCTGCGTTTCGCAAATATCCCACTCGGTCATACGCGTCACTGCTTCTTGTAGCTGTCGCGCACGGGTTGCCATAAATGGAGTGCCTTATCGATATTCTCGATCAGCAGTTAGCCCAACGCGATCTCGTGCCTGAAGGTCGCCAGGTTGATACACTCGCCCTGCAAGCCCAAGCCCGTGCCCAGGCACGGCCCTGCCCTGCCCTGCCCCGTGGACTGATAACGGGTGCGCAGCTAATGTCATCACGTTTTTTACACCTTGGTTGCGCTATTGACGAGGAAATCTGATGCTCTTACATATGTCCACCTGGTCCGAAATCGAGCTTTTCTTAAAACGTAGCCGCACTATCGTCGTTCCTATTGGCTCAAACGAACAACACGGTCCAACCGGCCTGTTAGGCACTGACCGGCTGTGCCCGCAAATAATTGCTTACGAAGCACAAAAGCATGGCGAAATATTAGTCGCTCCAACCTTCAATATAGGCATGGCGCAACATCATCTGGGTTTTGCCGGCACCATCTCCTTGCGACCATCAACCTTTATGGCGGCCATCGGCGACTGGACCCGATCATTGACGATCCATGGCTTTGAGAAGATTCTTTTTCTGAACGGTCACGGCGGCAATGTTGCATCCATTGAAGCGGCATTTTCCGAACTTTACTCTGACGCCAGCTTCGCAAAAAAACCGGCAGGCTTTGCTCTGAAGTTGTGCAACTGGTGGGACCTTGACGGCGTGGGGGAGCTTGCGCGCCAACAATTCCCGGTAGGCCACGGGTCCCATGCCACACCTTCGGAAATTGCCATAACCCAATGGGCGTATCCGAACTCAATCAAATCTGCTGATTATTCTCCGTTGATCGCCGAATCGGGCCCGGTCCGTGAAGCCAGTGACTTTCGCGCGCGGTTCCCTGACGGACGCATAGGCTCGAATCCCGGCCTGGCCAGCGCGGAAAAGGGTGGCGAATTGGTAGCAGTGGCAGCGAAAGGCTTAATACAAGCACTGGACGCGTTCAGCAATGAGCGTGGTCCTGACTGAGGCCGTAAGGCATCTGAAATGCTTCAGACAAACATGCTCAATTCTTGGAAACAGCAAAATGGCAACGTTGCGCCAAACAGCGCCGACATTTATTACTCTAGCGCTGCTCGCGCTATCTGCGCATAAGCGCGAGTAGCATGACGCCGCCGAGGTCGCGGCAGCCCCTGAACAGATTCCGTTCTATGAGCAAATGGCTTCAAACAGTTTTGTATTCGGCAGTAATGGCGCTGGTGAGTTTATAGCCTTTGATCTCAGCGCAAAGACACCGCCGTGGCCTATCGCTCGTTTTGATGGCATCTGTCCACAAGACTCTCCTCAAGTGGTTGATAGGGACTTCACTGCATTGATATTGCTCATCGGCAGAGAATAATCGCGACTTGCCACTCGTACTCGCAACTATTGCAATTATGGATGCAGACAACGCAGATGCTTTAATGCCCCCAGCCAACAACAATGCCCAGGATAATCCGCAATGCCAGACACCACAGACCAAGCATTCTATGACCGCGCAGACGCGCACATCGAGTTATCCAACGAGCAGTTGAAAGCATTCGAAAACCTTGGCCAGGTCAGTGCCTCCATGATGTTTGGCACTACACGATTCAATGCCTGGGTCAGCGCGCGCAGCTTCAAGTCCGGCGAGGAAATGGCTCAGGCGCGTGAGGCGATGCTGAAGTACTTTTGTGATCAGTACCGGTTGATGCTTGAAGATAATCTGGACGATCACATCAATAATTTCAGCCAGTACATGATGGTTAAAAAACCTGATTGATAGCGATAACTGAGCACCGGGTACATCAGCGCGTCGCTCAAAGCCCCTGTTTCGCGGCAACAAAATTGATGGTTTGTTCCTGCAAACTCATCCTTATCAACTCAGCCAGATGCCTCGTCGCTGGCGTCGGGTCTTCTCCTGCACTATGAAGGACATACCCAAGGTTCGGCACCGAGGGTAAACCGTCCAGAAAGGTCAGGTTATCCGGTAGGCCAATACGTGTTCGCAGCGTCACGCCCAATCCGGCTGCGACGGCGGCCCAGATTCCTCCTACGCTGGGGCTGGTCAGCGCTATGCGCCACGGAATTTGCGCAGCATCCAAGGCCTGGGTGGCGGCGCTGCGCAATACGCACGGGGCGTCGAACAGGATCAACGGCAGGGGCGAATCCACAAGACGGCTCAGCAACGGGGTGTCGCGAATCCCGATCCAGTGCATTTGGGTTTCGCCTAAATGCTCGGCATAAGGCGAGGTGTGCCCGGTGTCCCAAGTCAGGGCCAGATCCAGCCCTGCGGTTTCAATCAGAGCGAGCAATTCGGCGTTGCGTGCGATCCGGACTTCGAGACTCACCATTGGATACGTCTGCACAAAACGTCGAAGGATCTCGCTGAGAAAGTGCTCCCCAAAGTCCTCTTGAAGCCCAAGGCGAATGGTTCCGGCCGTCTGGTTTTCGTGCAGCGTTTGAAAAATGCCGTCGTTCAGTTCCAGTAATCGACGGGCATGGCTCAGCAGGGACTCCCCGACGGGCGTCAGGACCAGCCCGCGTCCCGATTTGGTCAACACAGGCGTGCCAACCTGTTCTTCAAGCTTTTTCAATTGAGCACTGACCGCAGACGTTGAGCGGCCGAGACGATCTGCCGCTTTGGCGAAACTGTTGAATTCAACGCCAGTGACGAAAGTGCGCAGCACATCAAGATCGAAGGTGGGACGACGCATGAAACAGTCCACTTATTTGGGATCATTACCGCTATTAAATCTGATATTCGGAATGATTACGACTTGATAGTTTTCCTGACCCATTGGCGAAACAAGAGAAAGCATCATGAGTTCATCCATCGCTCACGGGCAGGAGCAACACAGGCAATATCCGCAAAAGTTTGCCGACCTGACGGAGAACGTACTGTTTGGCGACATCTGGAAACGTACTCAACTGACGCCTCGTGAACGCAGCCTGGCGACAGTGGCTGCGCTGGTGGCGATGTACCGGCTGGAGCAACTGCCGTTTCATTTACAACGCGCGCGGGATAACGGTTTGAGTGTCGATGAGTTAAACGAAGCCATCACCCATCTGGCGTTCTATTCAGGCTGGCCGACGGCAGCTTCGGCACTGAATCTGCTCAGGGAACTAGAAGCCCACCCTATCAGTGGCCAGGAGTAATCATTCATGCCATTCGCACGTATTTCGCTGCACCGAGGTAAATCCACTGACTATCTAAATGCGCTTTCTCAGAGTTTGCACGAAGCGTTGGTCGACAGTTTCGAGGTGCCCGAAGCGGATCGTTTCCAGGTCATTCACCAGCATGACGCAGGCGAGCTGATATTTGACCGCAACTATCTTGGAGGGCCGCGCAGCCAGGACTTTGTGTTGATCGCGATAACGGCTGGACGTCCTCGAAGCGTTGAAACCAAACAGCGATTTTATCGGGATCTGGCGGAAAAACTGGAACGTTCGCCAAAGCTCAACGCCGAGGATGTGATGGTGGTCATCACCACAACCGCAAGCGAAGACTGGTCGTTTGGAGGTGGCCGGGGTCATTGACGCTGATCAAAAAACATACTATTTACTGTAGATACCGTCTTGACCCTCATCGAGCAAGCGCGATGTCAGGATCATAGGGTTTCCCCGACTTGAGCACTCCGTACACCAGATGCAACAGCTTGCGCATGGCCGCACATATGATTTCCTTCGGGGCCTTCCCGTTCGCCTTCATGCGTGTTTTGAGGGCCATAAGGACCG